>CAZXBB010000124.1:0-33124 GCA_964638815.1 uncultured Isosphaeraceae bacterium | reverse complement strand
CGCGCGGGTCGAGTCGTCGTTGTCCTGGTGCGCCATCACCTCGGGGTTGAACATCGCCGCCGGGCTCGTGCAGTAGCTCGACCATGACGGCACGTCGCCCGGCGCCTCGACCTCGGCGAGATCACAGTACTCGTCCGGGCTTTCGAAGCACGGCTCCGCCGAGACCCACGGCGCCCGGTCCTTCGGCGCGTAGAACGTCTTGTCGTAGAACTTCCCGCTCACGAAGCTCGCGAACTGCTGCGCGTTCGTCAGGCGGCACGAGCCGAAGTACTCGACGCCGATCGTGCCGGGCGCTTCCCAGTTGATCGGGATGACGAGGCCGGCGTTCGCCGCCTGCACGACCTCGTACGTGAACAGCACGTAGTTGCCGCTGCTGTGCGAGGTGCCCCATCCGAGGACGACGCCCGGATGATTGCCGGGATCGCCCCACGAGCCGTCGCTGCCGTGCTGCTCGTTGAAGTTGCGCCACCAGTTGCGGTAGTCGCCGTAGTCGGCGGCGGAGTCGTTGATGAACGTGAGCTGACGGTCGCCGTACTCGGCTGCATAGCTGCCGTGCGCCGTGCCGAGGTTGCGCAGGTTCGCCTGCGAGATCGTGAGCTGCGCCTGGTCGCGCGCCTTCCCGATGGCGGGAAGCAGGATGCCGACGAGCAGCGCGATGATGGAAACCACCACGAGAAGCTCGATGATCGTGAACGCCCTCTTGCTGTTCATGTGAGTGTCCTCTCGGATGCCGCCGCCGGGGAGGGGAATGGCAACGGCGCAGGCCTGGCCGGGAGAAGAAATGGCGTGCAAGCTCCCGGCTCGTGTTGACACGGACGGGTCGGCGCTTGCACGGCCGCCGGCCGCCGGTCACTGTTCATAGCGTACCGGCCGGGGGCCGCCGACCGAAGGGCGTGCCGGGGAAAGATCCGTTTTTGCATGAGCCGGGGTCCGGCCCGTCGTCTATGCTCACGGCGGTCGCACGGCGGGGGCGGCGGCCGTAAGTCCCGAGAGCAGGAGGAACTGCGATCATGTCGAACCTCGAGGCGGTCGTCGCCGGTCTGGTCATGACCGTGGCGGGGGCCGTCGCCGCGGCCGGCGGCGGCGCGGGGGGTGCATGGGATGCATGGGATGCGGGGGATGCGGGGGGTCATGAGGCGGCAATGCGGGAGATCCGCCTGGCCGACACGGTGGTGCGGATCTGGGATCCGCCCGCCGGCGACGCGCCGGCCGCGACGCATTACGCCATCAGCCTCGGGGGCGGCGTCTTTTCCCCGCCTCGGGCCGCGTCGTACCGGCTGCACCTGCGGCACGGGTCCTTCGAGCCGCGCGCGGCCGCGCCGGCGCCGCCGATCGAGCCCGGCTTCGAGGCCGCCGGTGACACCAACCTCTACATCGTCCAGTTCGCGACCCAGCCGCTCGAGGCGTACCGGGCCGAGCTGCGCCATGCGGGCGCGACCGTGCACTCGTTCCTCCCGCGGCAGAGCCACGTGGTCCGGATGGACCCCGACGTCGTCGACGTCGTGGCCGCGATGCCGTTCGTCCGCTGGGTCGGCGCGTTCCATCCCGCCTACCGCCTCGAGACGCCGTACCTGCGCGACGCCGCGCGCGGCGACCGGCTCTTCGACACGCGGAAGTTCAACATCATGGTCTTCGAGCCCGGCATGACGCAGAAGGAGGCCGTCGCCGCGCACATCCGCGCGATCGGCGGCAGCGTCGACCGCGTCCACGCCGGCAAGCGGCTGCTCGAAGCGACGCTGACGCCCACGCAGCTCTTCCGCGTCGTCCGCTGGGACGAGGTGATGTTCGCCGACACGTGGAGCCCGGGCGAGATCGACATGGACCTGGCCCGTGCGATCGGCGGGGCGGATTTCCTGGAGACGGTGCCGGGTGGTTACGACGGATCGGGCGTGCGCGGCGAGGTGCTCGACCAGGGCTTCAACCTGTCGCACGTCGACTTCGCGTCGCGCCCGCTCATCCTCCACACGCCGGTGGACGCACACTTCCACGGGGCGTCCACTTCGGGCATCGTCTTCGGCGACGGCACCGCGGACCCGACGGCGCGGGGCATGCTGCCGGAGGCGCAGGGCATCGTCGCCGACTGGGACATCGTGTCGGTGGGGAGGCCGCGCTACGATCACACCGGCGAGCTCGTGCAGCCGCCGTACGAGGCCGTCTTCCAGAGCTCGAGCGTGGGCAGCACGCGGACGCCGTTCTACACGACGATCAGCGCCGACCTCGACGAGGCGCTCTTCGACTTCGACGTCCTGCATTGCCAGTCGCAGAGCAATGCGGGCGACGAGAACTCGCGTCCGCAGGCGTGGGCGAAGAACATCGTCTCGGTCGGCGGCGTGCGGCACTTCGAGACCCTCGACCGCGTGGACGACGCATGGGGCTTCGGCGCCTCGACCGGTCCGGCTACGGACGGCCGCGTCAAACCCGACCTGTCTCACTTCTACGACAGCGTGCGCACGACCGCCCTCGGCACGCCGGACGCGTACACGGACACGTTCGGCGGCACCAGCGCCGCGACGCCGATCGTCGCCGGCCACTTCGGCCTCTTCTTCGAGATGTGGTCCGACGGCCTCTTCGGCAACCCCGTCGATCCCGTCGGGAGCGTCTTCGCGAACCGCGCGCACATGACCACGGCGAAGGCGATGCTCATCAACACCGCCCACCAGTACGACTGGACGGCGGGCGGACCGAACGGCGACGTGACGCGCGTGCGGCAGGGGTGGGGGATGCCCGACCTCCGGAGCATGTACGACCTGCGGTTCCGCTTCTTCGTCGTTGACGAGACCGACCTCGTCGCGAACCTCGCGACGAACGCCTACACGGTCACGGTCGAGCCCGACGAGCCGGCGCTCAAGGCGACGCTCGTGTTCGCGGACCCGCCCGGCGCGCCGTTCTCGCTCGAGCACCGCGTCAACGACCTGACGCTGCGCGTGATCTCGCCCACCGGCACCGCGTACTGGGGCAACCACGGCCTCCACGACGGGCTGTGGTCCGCGCCCGGCGGCGCGCCGAACACGGTGGACACGGTCGAGAACGTGTTCGTCGCGGCGCCGGAGCCGGGCGTCTGGACGATCGAGGTCACGGCGAGCGAGATCGTCGAGGACGGGCACGTCGAGACGCCGGAGTTCGACGCCGACTACGCGCTCGTCGTGAGCGGCGTACGCGAGGAGCTTCCGCCTCTCTTCGTGCGGCTGGCGGAGGCGGTGCCGACGCTCGTGCCCGCGGGGACGGCGATCGAGGTCGAGGTCGAGATCGCGCCCGGCAACGAAGGCGTGATCCCCGGCAGCGAGACGCTCTACTACCGCGCGGAGCCCGGCGTGTTCGCCGGGACGCCGCTGGTGCACCAGGGCGGCTCCGCGTACGTCGCCGTCCTTCCGGCCGCGGCCTGCGGCACCGATCCCGAGTTCTACGTGAGCGCGCAGGGCGACGGCGGAACCGTGGTGACGTCGCCGGTGAACGCCCCGGCGAGCACGTACGGTTTCGACGTCGGCACGATGATCGTGGTGTACGCGGAGGACTTCGAAGCCGAAGGCGGGTGGACGGTCGAGAACGTCGCGCTCCAGGACGGTGCGTTCGAGCGCGCCGTGCCCGCCGGCGGCGGCGACCGCGGCGATCCACCGCTCGACGCCGACGGCAGCGGGTTCGCCTTCGTGACCGACAACGAGGACGGCGACTCGGACGTGGACGGCGGCCCGACCCGCCTCCTCTCCCCGCCGCTCGACGGCACGACGCTCGCCGACCCGATGATCGGCTACGCCCGGTGGTTCACGAACGACGACCGCGTCGTGGACACGCTCGACATCGAGATCTCGAACGACGACGGCAAGACGTGGGTTCTCGTCGAGTCCGTGCTGAGCACGCCGGGCTGGGTGACGAAGTCGTTCCGTGTCGCCGACTACGTGACCCCGAACGACCGCCTGCGTCTACGTTTCAGCGCGATCGACAACCCGAACGACTCGATCACCGAGGCCGGCGTGGACGCGATCACGATCCACGCGGTCGTCTGCGACGCCGCCTGCCCGCAGGACATCGACCGCGACGGCCAGGTCGGCTTCGCCGACGTCCTGGCGATCCTCGCGGCGTGGGGCGACACGGGGGGCGCGGAGGACATCGACGGCGACGGCGTCGTCGGCTTCGGCGACGTTCTGGAGGTGCTCGCGCACTGGGGCGCGTGCGTGTGACGGATCGTCCGTCGGGCCGGTCAGCCTGCGATGCGGCGCTACCGGACGGATGCGCTCCCGGGTGAGTTCGTCCGCGCGAACCGCGTCCATGCCTCGTTGAGATCGTCGTCGAAGATGGTCACTGCCGCGTCCGCGATGATGCCGCGGGCGAGGTCGTCCATCAGGACGCGTTCCTGGTTGAGCCGAACGAGCTGCTCGAGGGTCTCCCGGTCGGCGGTGCCGGCGTCGGGGGTCACGGCCTCGATCTCGCGCTCGAGACGCACGACCGCGTAGCCGCGATCGAGGAGCACCGGGTCGGAAATCGCCCCGATCCCGGGCAGCGCCCAGATCGCCTGGAGCAGTGCGGCGGGGTAGCTCGGCTCGAGGCGGCCGACCGGCTCGAGGAGACCGCCGCGCGCGGCGCTCGTGTCCGACGAGAACTCGACCGCGAGGTCGCCGAAGAAGGCGCCGCCGCGCACGCGATCGGTAATGTACTGCGCCTGCGGGAGATCGGGGGTCGTGATCACGCGCACCTGGCGCTTCGGCCCGTACGCCACCTCGCGGATCTGCTCGACGGCCGCGTCCGTGATGTTCACCTCGTCGCGGACGATCGCACGCAGCGCGGCGTTGCGCCAGAGGAGCTGCTGGTATCGCGCGGGCCCGAGGCGACGCAGGTCGCGCAGCGTCTCCAGCAGGCGGATGGCAGTCGCGGCGTCGTCGCTGAGCGTCGTGAGCAGCAGGCTCTCCTCGGCCGCGAGCTCCCGATCGGTGATGGTGACACCGTCGGCCTTCAGGCGGCGCTTGAGCTCGCGGTCGATGATGACCTCGCGCAGCACCTCGGCTCCCGCGGCGTCGCTCAGGGCGGCCCGCAGCTCTCCCCACATCACGCTCCGGCCGTCAACCAGGGCAGCCGGCCGGGCGTCGACCAAGGTGGCGACGGGCTCGCCGGCGGGGGGTTGCGGGGGCGACGTCGTCTCGACCGGTGGCGCCCGGCGCGGCGTCGCGGCTCCACGGGGCCCGCCTGAATCCGTGGTGGTCGTGCATCCGTAGAGGATGGTGGCATATAACGCGAAGAGGACGGTGGCGGAGCGGCGGCGAACGGAAGAGCATGTCATGGCCGATATGCGACACAGAGGACCCTGACTTGTCAACGGACACGAGAACGAGGAACGGGGCGGGCGCGGCGAAGCTCGTGATCTGCCCGTACTGCGGCGACGCCCAGCCCACCGCCGAGCGGTGCCGGTCGTGCCGCGGTGCGTTTGAGCCGCTCAGCCGGCAGGCGACGCACAATGCGATGGGTCCGTGGTTCGTGCACGACAAGGACCACCCGTACCGGCCCGGGTGCAGCTACGAGACGCTGGCGACGATGATCGAGCGCGGGCAGGTTGCGAAGTACACGATCATCCGGGGGCCCACGACGAAGCAGTTCTGGACGGTCGCGCGACGGGTGCCCGGCGTCGCCCACCTCCTGGGTTACTGCCACGAGTGCGACGCCCGGGTCGATACCTCGGCGACGGGCTGCTCGGAGTGCGGCGCGCTCTTCGGCGCGTACCTCGACCGCAATTACCTCGGTCTGCCCGACGTGCGGCCCCTGCCGTGGGAGGCGCCCGACGTCGGCAGCGCGGCCGACACGGCGTCGCACGGCCGGCATGCGGCGCCCGTGTGGCGCAGCGTCTCGAGCTTCGGGGCCGACGAGGAGATCCTGGCGCCGGCCCCCGGATCGGTCGCGCCGGCACCCCGGTCGACACCGGCGGGCCGGAGCCGCACGACCGAGACGACGGAGGCCGATCCGCTCAAGCTCCCGATTGTCCGCGCGATGCAGCGGCGGATCGAGCGTCAGCAACGAACGATCCGTCTCCTCGTCGCGATGGTGTTCGCCGTCGCGGTGATCGGCGCCGCGTTCAACCTCGCGATCGCGTTGCGTGATCGCGCTCCGAGCCCGGGTCCGGGCACGACGCCGGTCGCGGCGGACGCGGAGACCGACGACGCCGGCAACGCCGGGAGCGCCGCGGACGACGACCGTCCGGCGGAGGACGCGGCGACGCCCGGCGAAACGCCGACCGACGACGCACCGGGCGACGACACGTCATCCGCGGCCGCGGACGACGCGCCGCCCGCGATGGCCGGCGCCGACGACGCCGTCCCGGCGCGCCGGGCCGACGACGACGGCCAGGCCGCCACGGACGGATCGGGCGCGCTCGACGTGAACGAAGACCGCCTGCGCGCCGACCGCCTCGCCCGCGGCGCGGCCGACGCGACGCGCCCCGTCGCCGACCGCGTCGCCGACTACGAGGCGGCGCTCGAGATCCTCCGCGGTCTCGCCGCGACGTCCGCCGATCCCGGCGGGCTCGAAGCCGAGATCACGCGTCTGGAGGATCGGCTCGAGCGGCTGCGTCTGGGCGCGTTCTTCCGTTAGCGAGAATCCGGCCCGCGCCCATCGGCTGACCACAATCCCCCCACGCCGTCAGCAAGTCGATCAGGTCGGCGAAGCCGATCATGCCGTCATCGTTGATATCAGCGCTCCAGTGTTCCGTTCCGAACGACGGAAGGAGCGCAAGAACGTCAGCAAAGTCCACGCGACCATTGCGGCTCAGGTCGGCTGAGCATCTGAGATCGGACAGCACGATCGCCACCGTGGTCCCGGCGTTGATGCGACCGTATCCGAACTGCTCATCGAATCCGGGATCGCCGAGGTCATCAGCGCCCTCCTGGACGAACGCTCGTGTCTTCCTTGCCGAGAGATCCGGCGCGATGGATCGAACGAGCGCGACCAGCCCGCTCGCGTGGGGCGCTGCAATCGACGTGCCGCCGAGTTCGCGGTACCCTCTCGGATCATCTCCATCACATGTGAGGACGCCGACGCCTCCGGGCGCCGCGACATCCAGCCACGACCCGTAATTGGAGTCCACCCAGCGTGAATCGTCGCGCGTCGAGGCGGCGACGCCGATCACGTGCTGGAATGCCGCCGGGTAAAGGGGGGCTCGGATTCCATCATTCCCGGCAGCGCCGATCACGCTGACGTCGTTGCCGGCGGAATACTCGATGGCGAGGTTCCATTCCTCGACGAATGTGTAGGTTCCCAGGCTGAAGTTGATCACATCCGCGCCCATATCGACGGCGTAGTAATTCGCTTCGATGATGGCGGATACGGGAGGACCACCGGCGCAAAGGACCATGATCCGTACGTCGGCAAGTCCCGCGATTCCTCGACCGTTGTCCGCGCGGGCTGCGATGACGCCGGAGACCGGCGTGCCGTGATTCGCGAAATCCTCCTCGCATGGCTCGTCCCGGGAGAACACCCATCCGCGGTAGTCGTCGATGAACCCGTTGCCCTCGTCATCCACGCCGTTGTCCGGAATCTCGCCGGGATTCGTCCAGACGGCGTCGCGGAGATCCTCGTGTTCGAAGTTCAACCCGGTGTCGATGACGGCGACGACGATACTGCCATCGCCATGTCCGCTCGCCTCCCACGCCGCGCCTGCTTCGATGACGTCCAGCGCCCACTGAAACGGAACCAACGGGTCGTTCAGCGGCCTGTCGTGACGGGCGCGGGGACCGGTCTCGGACTCACGCTCGACGCGGATGTTTGGTTCGGCGCGGACGATGCCGGCCCGCGCGGCAAGAGCGACGGCAGTGGGTGCGAGCGCAGCGGCCTCGGCAGCGTCGCGACGCGGAGATAGGCGAGGGGATGGATGCCCGTCGGGTCGTGCTTCGGATGGGGAACGTGCCGCATGGCACGCCACGACGCGATCGGAAGCTCGTCAGACAAAGCAATCAGTTGGTTGCTCGTCGGCGGCTCGGCAAAACGAACGATGAGTTCACTCACCGTCGCTGGCGCCGGCTTGGCGAGAGCTCCGACAGGCGCACCGAGAGTGGCGATGGCGACTACGCATCGCACCCAGACGCGCGTCAATGCGCTTTCGGGTGGTCTCATCGTGCACCTCCTGGATCGACGCCCGGACTCCGCCGGCGACCTGGCAGGTCGTTCGACGGCAACTCAGCTTACCGATGAACGCACGACATCCGCCGTTGCGGAGCCTGGTTCACCCGGTTGTGTCCTCGATCCTCCGGCTTTCGAGCGCATCATAAAGCCATGAAGGGGAGGGGCAAGCGCAAAGTCCCGAGATTCTGCAGATTGACACCGAGCCGCGTGAACACCGTGTGTGGGCGTCGACGCGCCTCGTTTCGTCCGGCATCACGACGAGCTTTCGAGCGCGTACAGCGTGACGCCGTACGGCCATCGCCGCACGGGTCGCGCGTGCCCGTCGAACGCGCGGCGTACGCGATCGACGGTGACGAGCGGGTCATTCCATCCCTCGCGCTCCCAGATGGCGAGCATCGTCTCGTTCACCAGGACGTGCGTGAATCCCGCCGCGCGCAGCGAATCCATCCACGCCGCGGGATCGTCGGTTTCGTGCATCGCGGCGGAGAGCGGGCCGCGGTCCCACGTGGTCTGGTACGCGAACCGGTCCGAGGCGTAGTAGAGCGCGGTCGCCTCGCCGACGCCGAGCACGCGGGCTCCCGCGGGCAGCGCGTCGTTCACCCACCATGCCGGCGGCGCCGTGTCGCGGAGCGCCGCGCGTTCGTCGGGGGAGAGGTACGGGCGGGCGAGACGCGTCGCGTGCGTCGCGCCGGTCATCAGGTCGATCGCGTCGATCGCGGCCGCGGGCGCGCCGCCGCGCTCCGAGACGAAGCGCGTGACGGGCAGGTGCGCGAAGATCGTCAGCAGGATCGCGACCGTTGCCGTGACGACCTGCCGCGTGACCGGCGCGACGAATCCCTGCGTGGTCACCGCGACCGCGACGCCGATGGCGGCGGCGGCGGGGACGACGGCGGGGAGCAGGAACCGTGACTTGATGTGCGTGAACGCGAGCCAGACGACGACCTGCACGACGAGGACCGCGGCGAGACGGACTCCGGCGCCGCGTGTCTCGCGGGCGAGGCACGTGATCGCCACGCCGACGAGCGCGAGCCACGGGAGCACCGACCACTGCGACGTGCGGTGCACGCGGCCGGCGGCTGGCGTGTCGCGCGCGTCGTCGCGGGTGAGCTGGCCGAGGCCTTCGGCGAGGCGCGCCGCGGGGCCGAGGTGGCTCGCGTGAGCGTGTTGCCAGATCGCCGCCTGCGTCTTCGTCCAGTGACCCGTGCCGAAGACACGCGTCGCGAACGGGAACACCGGGTTGCCGGTTTGGAGCGTGTTGCCGGCCAGGTACGGCGCGAGCGTCGCGACCGCGACGAGCGCGGCGACGGCGGCGACCTTCGCGGCGCGTCGCCACGGCGCGCCGAAGAGCAGGAGCCCGCCGATCGGCGCCGCCACGAGACCGGCCGCGGTGAGCTTCGCGCCGCACGCGGCGCCGAGCAGGAGTCCGATCGCCGCGCCGGTGCGCAGCCGGTCGGCGCCCGCGTCGGGGTCGAGCACGAGCAGGAGCGCGCCACCGCCGAGCAGCAGCACCGCCATCTCGTCGTACGCGAGGGAACCGACCACCGCGATCCACGGCGTGCCGAGGACCATCACCGCGGCAACGCGGCCCGCCGTCGCGCCCGCCACGATCGTGGCCACGCGTCCGGTGACCGCCGCGGCGAGCACGGTGAGCCCGACGTGCAGGAGCTGGCACGAGAGGACGGCCTCCGGCTCGCCGCCGCGCAGCGCGAAGAGGTGCGCGTACGCTCCTTCGACGTACGACGGCAGGAAGCCGTAGACGTTGTATTCCGGACCGCGGATCACGCCGGCCGCGTGCCACGCCCGCGGCAGCTCGAGGTGATAGCTCAACGCGTCGTAGCCGCCGAACTCGCTCGCCCAGAGCCATCCCGGGGCGGCGCACGCGGCGACGAGCAGCACGGCGAGCGGTGGAGTCGCGGCGAGCAGCAGGGCGGGGAGGTCGCCGACGCGGGCCTGTCCTTCACGAAGGAGGCGGCCGATACGCCACGCGAGCAGGGCGAGGCCCGGCGCGAGCGTCGCCCACGCGCCGACGGGCGTCGCGAGGAGACCGACCCGGCCGAGCACCGCATCGGCGACGAGCAGCGCGGCGACGCCGAGCGCCGCCTCGAGGGGCACGCCGCCGCGCGTGTCCGGCACGAGCCACGCCGCGAGCGCGCCCCCGAGCCCCGCCGCGGACGCGAGCCAGAGCAGCGCCCATGCGCCGTCCGTCACCAGGATCGCGAGCGCGAGCGGCGCGCGGTTGACGCCGTCGCCGGACCAGCCGCAGAGCCACCACGCGATGCCTGTGGTAATGACCAGCGCGACGAGCGCCACACGATGGGCTTTGAGGAACGCGATGGCCTGATCGTACCGCTCCTGCGGAAGCGGACTCACCGCCGAGGTCAAGGCAGCGTGTGCCCCGGTCCCTGGCTCGGCAAGGGCCGGGTGGTGTTGGCACTTCCGAAGCCGTCGTTCGATGGGGTGCGCCGCCCGGCCCTCTCAGAGGACAGGACCGGGGCACACGGCCGTCGGAGGACCGGGGCACACACCGTCTGTCAGAGCACAGGTCCGGGGTGGCCCGCCGTTTGCTGCCTCTCGTGGCACGAGGTCACGCAGGGACAGGAGGTCCGCGATGGAACAACACAGACGGCCGCTCGGTGCAATCTTCGCCGCGCTCTTCGTTGCGCTGAGCGCAGGAACGACGCACGCGACCGCGGTGCAGGACCTCGTGCGGATCAAGGGGCACGAGCGGGCCGTCGTGACGGGGATGGGGATCGTGATCGGGCTCGACGGGACCGGTGATACCTCGAAGGATTCGCTCGTCGCGGCCCGGCCGTACGCCCGGCTGCTGACGAATTACGGCAACCCGCTCGTTGACCCGAGGGAGCTCGAAAGGGCGAACGCCTTCGCGATCGTCTCGGTCACCATGCAGATCCCGGCGACCGGCGGACGCGACGGCGACCGGTTCGACGTCGCGGTCGAGAAGCTCTTCAACGCGAAGAGCCTCGCCGGCGGGCGGCTCGTCGTCTCGCTGCTGCGGCTGCCCGGGCCGGACGCGCCGGACGCGCCCGTGATCGCGTTCGCCGAGGGGCCGCTCGTGGTCGATCCCGAGCGCCCCGCGAGCGGCGTCGTCCGCGGCGGCGGTCAGCTCGTCGAGGACATCCGGCCGCAGATCGTGCACGGCGGCCGCATGACGCTCGTTCTCAAGAGCCGCTACGCGGGCTTCCCGGTCGCGACGACGATCGCCGATGCGATCAACGACGAGTTCGGCATCGACGGCATCACGAACATCGCCCTCGTCGAGGACGCGAAGAACATCCGCATCTACGTGCCCGACGACGACCGCGACTACCCCGCGCAGTTCATCGCGACGCTCATGACGATTCCCGTTGACCCGTCGCTGATCCGGACGGAGGCCCGCATCGTCATCAACGAGCGGGCCGGCATCATCACCGTCACCGGCGACGTCGAGATCGGGCCGGTCGCGATCACGCACAAGGGCATGCAGCTCTCGAGCGCGGCGCCATCCCCGGACCGGTTCCCGGACCCGGCCCCGGACGCGGACCCGGCCGCGGCCGGCGCGCCGGGAGCGGCGGCGCCCGTTCCGCCCGACCTCTCGCGCCGCTGGGTCGGCTTCGACACCACGGCCACGGGCCGCAGCGCGACGCGTCTGTCCGACCTGCTGCGCGCGTTCGACCAGCTCAGCGTCCCGACCGAGGACCAGATCGCGATCATGTACGAGCTGAAGAAGACGGGCGCCCTGCACGCGGAGATCGTCTCGCAATGATCTCCGCCGCGACCCACATCGACCCGCCCGCCGTCGCGGCCACGCTGACGAGGCCCCCGCGCGAAGCCGCCATTCGGTTTGCCGAGCACCTCACCCAGGCGACCGGCACGGACCCGACCGCATCACTGCCCCAGGCGCAGCGACGGATCGAATCCGTCGCGGAGCGCGCCGGAGCGAGTGTCGGCCCGGAGGGCCGTACGGAGCGCTCAAGACACATTGCCGAGGAGTTCGTGGCCGCCGCCTTCCTCGAGCCTCTCCTCGCGCAGATCCGCGAGAGCAGCACCGCGGCGGAGCCGTTCGCGCCGACCACGGCCGAGAAACGGTTCGGCCCGCTCCTCGATCAGCGCATTGCGCACAACGTCGTTCGCGGCGCGCGGTTCCCGCTCGTCGATCGCATCCAGCAGCAGCTCCTGCGCAGTCCCGGAGCCGGAGGCACCAGCCATGTCGCGTAACGCCCGGCCAACCGCCGACGCGTCGTCCGATCCCCTCGGGGCGACGATGGAGACGCTCACCAGCATTCTCGGGAAGCAGATCGAGCTCCACCGCGCGCTTCGCGCGCTCATCGAGCGGAAGCGCGATGCGATTCGCACCGCCGACATCGACGCCATCACCGAGCTGTGCCGACGCGAGAACGCCGTGGCGCAGCAGCTCGGCGACCTCGAGAAGAAGCGACTGGAGATCGTCGGGCTCCTGACCGGGCGCTTCGAGCCGGAGGCGGTCACCCCTCTGACGCTGCGCGAGATCACGCGGCACGCCGATCCGTCGCGCCAGACGGAGCTTCGGCTGCTCGCGGACACGCTGCGGGCCGAGGTCGAGGCGGTGCGCCGCGCGAGTTCGATCGTTCGCGCCGCGGCCGAGGCCCTGTCCCGGCACATGAGCGGGATTCTCCAGACCGTCACCGGCGCGCTCAGCCGCGTCGGCGTGTACGAACGAAGGGGCCGGATCGCCGGCACGACGCAGACGCAGAACTGCGTGGACCTCACGAGCTGAGCCCATGAGCCTCAACGGAGCACTCCAGGTCGGACGCACGGCGCTCGTCGCGAGCCAGGCTGCCCTTCAGGTCGCCGGCGACAACATGGCGAACGCGGCGACGGAAGGGTACCACCGGCGGTCGATCCAGCTCTCGCCGGTGCGCGGCGAGATCGTCGGACGCGGGCACATCGTCGGGCAGGGCGTGCAGATCGAGGCGATCCGCCGCGAGGTGGACGTCGCGCTCCAGGCCCGGTACCGCGACGCGCTCGGCGAGCAGCAGGCGGCCGCGGCCGCGCACGACTTCCTCGCGGCGGTCGAGACGATCCAGGCTGAGCTGACGGACAACGATCTCTCGACGCTGCTCAGCGAGTTCTTCAACGCATTCTCGGAGGCCGCCAACAACCCTTCCGACAACGCGGTGCGCGCGGTCACGGTGCAGCAGGGCGTCTCGCTCGCGAACCGGATCGGCGACATGCGACGCGACTACGACGTGCTGCTCGAATCGGTTGACAGGAAGATCGAAGTCACCGTCGAGACGGTGAACGACCTGCTCGACCAGATCGAGCTCATCAACAACCAGATCACGCAGTCGGAGAACGGCGTCGGCCAGGCCAACGCGCTCCGGGACCAGCGCGATCTCCTCGTGGACAAGCTGTCGAAGCACCTCGACATCACGGTGATCGACCAGGGCGACCGGTCGATCGACATTCTCGTCAACTCGATTCCGATCCTGCTCGCGGGACGCTCGCGCGGCGTCGAGTTCCGCAAGGCGACGGTGAACGGTGAGCTCGAGGTGACAGTGCGTGTCGCCGAGGACGGGTCGAAGCTCGACGTCCAGTCGGGGACGATCGGCGCGCTCCTCGCCCAGCGCGACGGCTCGACGACGCCGTCGATCACCCAGACGCTCGACGACTTCACCGCCGAGCTGATCTTCCAGGTGAACCGGCTGCACGCCGAGGGCCAGGGCCGCAAGGGCTACGAAGACGTGACCGGTACGTACCGGGTCAACGACAGCACGGTGAACCTGAACTCGGCCGGCGCGAACCTGCCGTTCCGCATTGAGAACGGCAGCTTCTTCATCAATATGACCCACCAGGGCACGGGTCTGCGCACGTCGCACCGGATCGACGTCGATGGCGACGCGATGTCCATGGACGACCTGATCAACGAGATCAACGTCGCGGTCGGCGTGCCCAACCTCACGGCGAGCCTCACCGTCGAGGGCGCGCTGCGGCTTACGGCGGATCCCGGCTTCGAGATGAGCTTCTCCGAGGACTCAGCCGGCGCGCTCGCGGCGCTCGGCGTCAACACGTTCTTCACCGGCGAGACGGCGAAGACGATCGGCGTCAACCAGGAGCTGCTCGACGATCCATCGCGGCTCGCGCTGGGGCTCGGCCACGTGGACGGCTCGAACGGCAACGCGATCAAGATCGCGAACCTCCAGGACACGCCGATGCCCAACCTCGGCGCGACGAGCCTGCGGACGTACTGGCAGAACTCCGTCAACCAGCTCGCCGTGCGGACCAGCGCGGCGGAGGCGGACGCCGAGTCGACCTCGCTCGTCCGCGACAACCTGAACTCGCAGATCCAGGCCGTCTCGGGCGTGTCGCTCGACGAGGAGGCCATCAACCTGCTCACCGCGCAACGGCAGTTCCAGGCGGCGGCGCGGTTCATCACCGTGATCGACGAGACGCTCCAGATCCTGATCTCGCTGGCCTGAGCGGTCCGCAACCCATGAGCACGATCCCGTCCAACCTCGCCCGCGTCCCCAACGCCCTCGGCTCCAGCCTGATGCTCGGCTCGATCACGCGCTCGAGCATCGACCTGCTGGAGATGCAGGCGAAGCTCTCGAGCGGCAAGCGGGTGAGCCGGCCGTCGGACGACGCCATCGGGACCAGCGCGATCAGCGTCCTCGACGACATCCTCGAGCGCCGCACCCAGCGTCTGCGCAACCTCTCCCACGCCGAATCCGTGCTGAACAACGTCGACGCCGCACTCGGCGACCTCTCGAGCATCCTCATCGAGGCGAAGGGCGTCGCCGCCAGCCAGATCGGCGTCGGCAGCGACGCACAGACGCGCAAGAACCAGGCCCGCATCATCGACGCGCTGCTCGCCGAGGTGACGAACATCTCCAGTCGCAAGTACCAGGAGATCCAGCTCTTCGGCGGCGGCGTCACCGAGGGCGCGCCGATGGAGAGCCTGCTCGGCGGCCTGCGCTACGTCGGCGATCGGGGCGGGCTCTACACCGATCTCGGCCAGGCGATCCCGTTCCCGATCACGCTGTCGGCAGACGACGCCTTCGGCGCGCTGAGCGCGCGGGTCGAGGGCAGCCGCGACCTCGACCCGACGCTGCTGCCGACGACACGGCTCGCCGACCTGAACGGCGCGCGGAACCAGGGCGTCACCCCCGGCTCCGTGGACGTCAACGTCGGCGGCACGATCGTCAACGTGGATTTGACGAACGCCGGTACGGTGCAGGACGTGATCGACGCGCTCCAGGCGGCGGTCACGCCGATCGATCCGGGCTTCACCGTGGCGATCGCGGCCACGAACGATCGTCTCGAGATCGGCACCGGCGGTCCCGCGATCACGATCAGCGACCCCGGCTTCGACGCGACGGCCGCCGACCTCGGGATCAACGCGACCTTCACCGGAGCGCCGGCGACCGGGCAGGACATCGACCCGCGCATCACGGACCAGACCCGAATTGCGCAGCTCACGGGCGTCACGGTTCCGCTCGGGACGATCCGCCTCTCGAACATCGGGCAGTCGCGCGACGTGGACCTCTCCGGCGTCCAGACCATCGAGGACCTCAGGAACACCGTCGAGAATCTCGGCATCGGCGTCCGGGTCGAGATCGACGCGGCGGGGGACCGGATCAACTTCATCAACGAGCTGTCCGGCGGCGCGATGGCCGTCGCCGAGGTCGCGGGCGGCACGACCGCGACCGAGCTTGGCGTGCGGTCGTTCGACACCGCAACGCTGCTCGCGGACTTCAACGACGGCCGCGGCGTGCAGATCGTCACCGGCAGCGTGGACCCGGTCACGGGTCTGCCGGATCCCACGCGCGACCTCGACATCCGGATCACCACGGCGGACGCCGCCACCTTCGACGTCGACTTCGCCGGAGCGCTCACGGTGGGGGACGTGATCGCGGCCATCAACGCCGCCGGCGGCGGCGCGGTCAACGCGGCGCTCGCGGCCGATGGCAACGGCATCGAGATCACGGACCTCACGGTCGGGGCCGGACCGCTCATCGTCTCGCAGCTCAACAACTCGTTCGCGGGCGAGGACCTCGGCATCCTGGGCTCCGCCCCGGGGCCCGGCGCAGTTCTCACCGGACAGGATCGCGCAACAGTTGCCGTGGACGGGGCGTTTGCCCACCTCATCGCCCTGCGGGACGCCCTCGAGACCAATGACGAGCGCGGCATCTCGCTTGCTGGGGAGAAGCTGGAAGCCGACATCGCCCGCGCCGTCGAGGCCCGCGCGGAGGTCGGCGTCCGGGCCCGCCGCGTCACCGACGCGACATCGCGGGAAGAAGACCTTCGGATTCAGGACACGTCGTTGAAGAGTGACATACAGGATCTCGACTTCACGGAGGCGGCGCTCCGGTTCTCGCTGCTGCAGCAGCAGTTGCAGGCCGGCCTCGCGACCGCCGCCCAGATCTCGAACCTCAGCCTGCTCGACTTCCTGCGATGACGCAGGACACGGTGCGTCGCGGCCATCCGGCCGGCCCGGCGCATCCGCATCCACGGACCTGGAGGTCCGGTCGCCCTCTGGAGAGGTGCGAGTGACCAAGGACTGGTTTGGCCGCGGCATTGGAGTCTGGTCATGCACGTTGAAACGACGCGGTTCGGTACGGTCGAGGTGGACGAGAGCCGGGTCATCCGGTTCGCGTCGGGCCTGCTCGGGTTCTCGAGCTACAAGCGCTACACGCTGCTCCAGCCCGACGACGAGGGTGTCTTCTTCTGGCTCCAGTCGCTCGACGTTGCCGAGCTGGCGTTCGTCGTCACCGACCCGAGCCTGTGGGCGAGCGACTACGAGGCGACGATCCGGCGGGACCAGATGGAGGAGCTCGCGCTCGCCCGGCTGGACGACGCGCAGATCTTCGTCATCGTGAACCGCTACGACAACGCGCTCACCGCGAACATGCAGGGGCCGATCGTCGTCAACATCCAGAACCGCGAGGCGATGCAGCTCGTCCTCGCGGAGAAGCGATGGTCGACCCGCCACGAGATCGTGAGCCTCGGCGACTCGGTGCGCGCCGCCTCGGCCTGAGTGACAACCGATGCCCGAGACCACCCGGGGAACGGAAGCCTCGGGAGGGTCGCCGCCGTGACGCCGCGACCCGCATGCAGGAAGGAACCGATCCATGCTGGTGCTATCACGTCAACGCGATGAAACGATCATGATCGGGGACGAGATCGAGCTGACCGTCGTGGACATCCGCGGCGACAAGGTCCGGCTCGGGATCAAGGCCCCGGCCCGGGTGGCCGTGCACCGGAAAGAGGTGTACGACGCCATCAAACGCGAGAACGAGCAGGCGTCGCGACTGGAGCAGGAAGAGCTCCGCAAGGTCCGGCCGACCGTGCAGACCCGCGGGTCGCACAGCGCGCTGGCCAACGCGACACGGGTCCCGGAACAGGAGGGAAACAGCCAGCGCAAGGAATCCGCCTGAGCTGACACGGCCGGCGGCCCCACCTCGATCACGGAGGCCTCGAATGGCTCGGATCAACACCAACATCCCGTCGATGATCGCGCAGAACAATCTTGCGCGGGCGAACAATGACCTCGCCGTCCGCCTCTCGCGGCTCTCGACGGGTCTGCGCATCAACCGCGGGGCCGACGATCCGGCCGGCCTCATCGTCTCGGAGCGTCTGCGCTCGGAGCTCAAGGGGATCGACCAGGCGATCGACAACTCCGAACGCGCGAGCTCGGTCATCGCTACGACCGAGGCCTACCTCTCCGAGGTGGCGGACCTGCTCACGTCGATCAAGGGTCTCATCATCGAGGCCGCGAACACCGGCGGCGTGAGCAAGGAGGAGATCAACGCGAACCAGCTCCAGATCGACAGCGCGATCGAGTCGATCACGCGGATCGCCAACACGGCTTCGTTTGCCGGTCTCCCGCTCCTCAACGGGTCGATGGCGTACCTGCTCTCGGGCATGACCACGAGCGCGGTCGCGGAGGCGCACATCTTCGGCGCCCAGTTCGGCTCGAACCCGTTCGTTCCCGTCGAGGTCGAGGTGATCAGCTCGGCCCAGACCGCCTCGCTCTTCCTCTCCGGCAACACGGCGGGCGCCGCCGGGCAGCTCCTCAGCAGCCTGACCCTCGAGATCGCGGGCAATCTCGGCGTCCAGACCCTCTCGTTCGTCTCCGGCACCGCGCTGAGCAGCGTCGTCGCCGCCGTGAACACGGTGAAGGAGACCACGGGCGTCAGCGCGACGCTGGTGAATGCGGCGGACGAGACGTCCGGCCTCACGTTCAACTCCACGGCGTACGGCGCCGACGAGTTTGTCTCGATCCGCAAGACGGGGCCCGCCGGCGACTTCTTCGCCGTCCACGACCAGAAGAACGGCTCCGAAACGCAGCGCGACGAGGGCCGCGACGTCAGCGCGCTCGTCAATGGCGCCCTGGCGATCGGCGACGGCACCGACGTCTCGCTGAACACGCCGGCGCTCAGCCTGCGGCTCAACCTCACGGACGACTACGCGCAATCGACGGGCGCCCCGAGACAGTTCACGATCACCGGCGGCGGGACCGTCTTCCAGCTCGGCCCCGCCATCGCGCTGACGCAGCAGGTCGGCTTCGGCATCCGCTCGATCGCCGCGCCGAACCTCGGCGGCACGACCATCGAGGACGTCCGGTATTTCCTCGACTCGATCAAGACCGGCGGCAAGTACTCGCTGGTCGCGGGCGAAGCGCGAAACGCCAGTCTCGTCCTCGACAGCGCGATCAACGACGTCTCGATCCTGCGCGGCCGTCTCGGCGCGTTCGAGAAGAACACGCTCCAGACCAACATCCGCGCGCTGGAGATCGGGTTCGAGAACATCTCCGCGAGCGAGTCGAAGATCCGGGACACGGATTTCGCCACCGAGACGGCGGCGCTCACGCGCGCCCAGATCCTGACCCAGGCCGGAACGTCGGTGCTGGCGACGGCGAATCTCGTGAGCCAGAACGTGCTGTCGCTGCTGCAGTGAGGAAGCGCTTAGCTCTCAGCTGTTAGCATCGCGCGACCCCCCCCCGAACTTCCCAAGGTCAGGGCGGCATGGATGCCGCCGTCACAGAGCAAGCTGCAACCGTCGAGCTTCGCGTCGCAGGACGCGACGCCGCCGCGCGTGACGGGCCAAAGGGTGTCGCCAACACCTCGGACCCGAAGGGGCCGCACGACGCGGCCCCGCGGACTTCGCACGACGTCCGCTAACACAGGTACCGGCCCCATCGCGCGGCCCCCCCGAACTTCGCACGACGTCCACTAACACAGGTTCCGGCCCCATCGCGCGACCGCCCCGAACGTCCCAAGGTCAAGGCGGCATGGATGCCGCCGCCAAAGCACAGCGCCCTGCATGCCCGGAGGGCATGCGAAAACCAGCCCCAACCGGTTCCGACGTCCAAGAGCGCAGGCGGCATGGATGCCGCCGTCACAGAGCAAGCTCCAAACGTCGAGCTTCGCGTCGCAGGACGCGACGCCGCCGCGCGTGACGGGCCAAAAGGTGTCGCCAACACCTCGGACCCGAAGGGGCCGCACGACGCGGCCCCGCGGACTTCGCACGACGTCCGCCAACACAGGTTCCGCCCCCACCGCGCGACCGCCCCGAACGTCCGACGCGCTCCGCACGCCCGTATCGGACCGTACGCCGCGCGCAGACTTCGCCTTGTCCGGTATTTCCCGACTGATTTACAAGGCAACTGAAGTAGCCCTGAGACGCAACCGATACTGCCCAGACGCCGCCGGTTCGAATGTGGCCCCGCGGGTCGGCAGCACCTGAAGACACGTTTGCGACGGAGTTCGTTTTGGGGCGAGGGGAGCGGGAAGGCAAACGGAACCCGGCAGAGAAGGCCGGCTCCGGAACTGAGTCGAAGAGGTTCATTCTCGCTTGGGTTCCTAACGGATTGAGCCGTCGCCGCGAGGTGGCGGGAACGTGTTCACGGAGGACACAATGAGTCGAATCAACACCAATGTTCCGTCGATGCTGGCCCAGCGCATCCTGGGCGTGCAGAATCGGGGGCTGACCAAGAGTCTGGAACGCCTGAGCACCGGCCTTCAGATCAACCGCGGTTCCGACGACCCGGCCGGCCTGATCGCCAGTGAGAACCTGCGGGCCGAGAAGGTTGCCGTCACGGCCGCCATCAAGAACGCCGAGCGGGCCGAGCAGGTGGTCAACGTCGCCGAGGGCGGTCTGCAGGAGATCAGCGACATGCTGGTCGAGCTTCAGTCGCTCGTCGGATCGTCGGCCAACGACGCGGGTGTGACGGCCGAGGAGCTCCAGGCGAACCAGCTCCAGATCGACTCGATCCTCCAGACGATCGATCGTGTCGCCAACGCCACGAGCTTCAACGGCACGAAGCTGCTCAACGGCAACTTCGACTACACCGTTTCGCAGGCCACCGCCGACGCGGGCGAGATCGACAACATCGACATCCAGTCGGCACGCCTCAGCGACGCGCCGAACTCCTTCATCAACGTCACCGTCGATACGATCACGTCCGCGCAGACGGCCGGGATCTTCCTCTCGACCGGCGCCACGATCAACAACGGCGGCAACGGCTCGCTCACGTTCGAGATCACGGGCAACGACGGCGTGCAGCAGTTCACCTTCGCCTCGGGCAGCACCCAGGCGAACATCGCCACCGCCATCAACACCTTCAAGGACTCCCTCGGCGTCTCCGCCGTGGCGAACGGCAACCGCGTCGAGGTCCGCTCGATCGGCTTCGGCTCCGCCGACTTCGTGCGAGTCAAGCTGCTCGAGGGCGCGACGGGCGCGGCCGCGAACCTCCTGGCGTTGTCCATCGCGGCGGCAACGAACGACTCGGACCTGAAAGACATAGGACGGGACGCAACAGTCCTGATCAACGGGCAGCAGGCCACTACGGACGGCCTGCGAGCCCGGGTCTCGACCGACGGCTTCGACGTCACCATCGAGATGAACGGTACGGCGGCCCTCAACGTGAACGGCGGATCGGCGAACTTCGCGGTGACCGGCGGCGGCGCCGACTTCAACCTCGCCCCGACGGTCAACCTCGCGAGCAAGGTGTCCCTGGGCATCGAGACCGTGACGACCGGCAACCTCGGCAGCACGGCCGACGGCTTCCTGGCGGCCCTGAAGTCCGGCGGCACCGCCAACGTCCTGAACGGCGACCTGTCGAAGGCCCAGCGCATCGTGGACGGTGCGATCCGCCAGAACTCGAGTCTCCGTGGCCGCCTCGGTGCGTTCACGAAGAACACGGTCGGCTCGACGATCCGGAATCTCGGCGCGACGCTCGAGAACCTGGCGGCCGCCGAGTCGGCGATCCGCGACACCGACTTCGCCCTCGAGACCGCGGAGCTCACCCGCAGGCAGATCATGAACCAGGCGGCGACGCAGTCCCTCGCGATCGCCAACTCGCAGCCGCAGGCGGTTCTGTCCCTGCTCGGATAATCCATCCGTGACATCCTCCTGAACGAAGCGGCGGGCCTCGGGCCCGCCGCTTTCTTTCGTCGTCGGTTCACCCGCTCGCGGGCTCGTCAGGGCCCGAATCCGGAGACCGCCGGGAGTCCGCGCTTCCCATGTCGTCCCCGACCCGCAATACTGGTCGCGGGGAGGACGAAGGAGGAATCGACTCCATGAAGCCGCTCGAACGCCTGCGCTCCCGTGCCGCCGCGGGGGTGATCGCATCACTCGCATTCCTGGCGGGGTCCGCCATCGGGGCGCCCCCCACGTGCCCGGGCGACATCGACGAGAACGGGATCATCGAGTTCGTCGACCTGCTCGCGGTGCTCGAGGCCTGGGGGCCGTGCCCGGACTGCCCGGAGGACGTCAACGGGTCCGGCGTCGTCGATTTCCAGGATCTCGTCATCCTCCTCAGCGTGTGGGGGCCGTGTCCGGGTGAGGTGTTCTCGCTCGAGCTCGTCGGGAACCCGCTCTCGGCGTACCCTCATTTCGAGTTCGTCCGCGTGGTGAACGAAGGGTCGATCGCATCGATCGCGGTCGATCCGGGGAGCATCGGCGACGGCGTGCTCAGCGGTGACGTATTCATCGTGACCGCGAAGACGGAGGCCGAGTGGGGGGCCGACACGACGCTTACCGACGTCCGCGGCGGTCCGCAGTTCCTGTCGTTCAACGGGGCGACGATCGAGGCGAACACGCACGCGCTCGTCGCGAGCGACACGCTGAGCGGCGACGCCGGTCTCGGGCTCGGGGTCGGCTACGACGTCGTCATCGACGCCAACCGCGACGGGCGGCTCGACGGCGGCGACTTCATCGACGGCCGGGGTGACGCGGCGGGCTTCTCCGTCGTCCACGACGTTACGGCCGAAGGGCCGCTCGCCGTCACGGAGCTGACCTATTCGGTCCCGAACTGGTCGGGCGCGCCCGGCTTCGCGCCGCAGAACCTCTTCTACCCCACGGACATCGCGTCCATGGGGGAGTTGCCGCTCGTCATCATGAGCCACGGCAACGGCCACGACTACCAGTGGTACGACCACCTCGGCCGGCACCTCGCGTCGTACGGCTACATTCTCATGAGCCACGCGAACAACACGGTGCCGGGCGTCCTCAGCGCGTCCACGACGACGCTGCTCCACGCGGACGCGTTCCTCCGGGAGCTCCCGTCCATCGCCGGTGGGGCGCTCGCCGGGCACGTCGATGCGAGCCGCATGACGTGGATCGGTCACAGTCGCGGCGGCGAGGGCGTCGTGATCGCATATGACCGGATCTTCGACGGCGAGTACGTGCCGGAGCGGTATACGCTCGACGACATCAGGCTCATCAGCAGCATCGCGCCGACGGATTTCGAGGAAGGCCCGCGGACCGATCCGCACGCGGTGCCGTACCACCTGTGGACGGCCGCCGGCGACGCCGACGTCAGCGGCTGCGCGAGCTGCAATCTCTGCCAGACGTTCCACCTGCACGACCGGGCGCAGCAGTTCCGGCAGTCGATCTCGCTCTATGGCGCCGGCCACGGCGATTTTCACAATGGGGGCGGCAGCTCCGTGTTCAGCGGGCCGTGCCCGATCGGAAGGCCGAACACGCACGCGATCATGCGCGGCTACGTGCTGCCGCTCGTCAAGCACTACATCGAGGGCAACGCTCCCGCTCGCGATTTCCTGACGCGGCAGTGGGAGTCGTTCCGGCCGATCGGCGCCCCGGAGACCTCGTGCGTCGTCGTCGACCTGATGTACCGCGCGGGCGAGGCGGACCGTTTCGTGATCGACGACTACCAGACGCAGGCTTCCACCGGCACGAGCAGCTCCGGTGGCGGCGTCGCCTTCAGCGTGGGGGACGTCGACGAGGGGCGCGCCGATGACAGCGACACGAGCTTCACGACGAGCTCCGGCACGATGAACGGCATGACGCTCGGCGGTCCCGCCGACGAGACGCGGGTCGTGGTCTTCCAGTGGAACGCCGACGCGTTCTACGAGCTCGAGATCGTGCCCGGCGCGAGGGATCTCTCGGATGACGAGGCGCTGATGTTCCGCGCGTGCCAGGAGACGAGGGCGGCCGACACGATCGCCGAGCTCGGCGACCTCACGTTCACGGTCTCGCTGCGCGACGGCGCCGGCGTGACGAGCCGCATCGACATCGGCGCCTACGGCGGCGGCATCGAGGAGCCGTACCAGCGCTCCGGCTGCGGGATGGGTGTCGGGTGGGCCAACGAGTTCGAATCGATCCGCATCCGCCTCCGCGACTTCCTCCATAACGGCTCGGGGCTCGACCTGGCGGACGTCGTGGCCGTTCGTTTCGACTTCGGCCCGTCGTTTGGATCCGCGCGGGGACGCATCGGGCTCGACGACGTGGAAATCACGCGCAACTGACGAGGACGGATCTCATGAGAGCACTTCAACGATTCGGCGCGGGCATCCTGACGGCATGCATCGCGCTCGCGACGGGGGTCGTCGGCGCCGACGATCTGCCCCCCGTCCCGCCGACCCCGGCCCCGATCCTCGAGGTCGTGTCGCTCCGGCCGTTCACGCTCGATCGCGCGGCGACGCACGGCTGGCGGGCGGAGCGGCCGTCGTACACGTCGGGCTACCTCCTCGTGCTCCGCGTCGATCCGTCGTACGTCGTGCCGCGGCAGGTCGCCGAGCCCGTGCTCTACGTGGGCCGGCAGACGGCGGAGCGCGTGAACCGGGGTGACGAGTCAGGCCACGTCGTCGCGATCGTGCCCGCCGTGCCTGATCGGGACCACCCCGATCCTGACCATGTCGACCATGTCGACCATGTCGATTTCGCGAAGGCGGCAATCTGGTTCGGCACGCCGGAGCTGCCCGAGCGCGTGGACGCCCGCACGATCGGGCGGGAGCGTCGCGCAGCGGAGGCGGCGGGCATCCGGGCGACGGCGCCCGCGCAGATCGCGGACGCCAGGGCGCGAGGCGGGGCGCTGCTCGCCGCGACGGACAAGCTGGCGCTGCTACGCGAGGCGGCGGCGCTGATCCTCGAGCACTCGCCGCAGGAGCGCGCGCTCGTGGAGCGGCTTACGCTCGAATGACCTCCGGCGGGGCGACCCGGTCGTCGGGACCCTGGAACTCGGAGACGTTCGCGCCGACCCGGCATCGACTCTCAGACGACGCGATCGTGATCACCCAGCCGCGCGTCCACGCGATCTCGCCACTCCGCGTACCCCGCGCGCCCCATGAGCCCGAACGTCGCCTGCTTCCCGGTCTCCACGGCGGGCTGGTCGTACGCGTCCACGTTGAGCAGCCTCCCCGCGTACGCGGTCGTCACCTGCCAGAGCTGGATGAAGGCGCCCACCGACTCCGCGTCGATCCGCGGGAAGCGGATCGTGTAGTTCGGCCGCCCGCTCTCGACCAGCGCGTACTCGGTCGCGCGCTTCTCGGCGCGCAGGAGGGCGCCGAACGTGTGACCGTGCAGGTATCGGAGGCTCTCGACGTCGAGGTCGTCCGGCACCGTGAGGTCGCGGTCGAACGCCTCGACCTCGACGAACCCGATCACCTTGTCGTTCGGCCCTTCGCGGTAGAGCTGGATCTGGCTGTGCTGGTCGGTTGCGCCGAGCGCGACGACCGGCGTCGCACCGGCGTGCACCTCGCGGCCGTCCCGATCCAGCCGCTTTCCGAGGGACTCCGCCCAGAGCTGGCGGTACCAGTCGGCGAGGCCGGCGAGCGCGTTCGCGTACGGCATCATCACGTGAATCGGCTTGCCGGCGCGGGCCGATGTCACCAGGATCCACGCGAGAACGGCGGCGGGATTCGCGCGCGGGTCGGCGCACCGGCAACGCTCGTCCATCGCGGCCGCGCCGTCGAGCAGCGCCTCGACGTCGATTCCGCACATCGCCGCGCTGAAGAGACCGACGGGGGAGAGCACGCTGAAGCGTCCGCCCACGCCATCCGGCACCGGCAGCGTCGTGTAGCCCGCGGCGTCGCAGATCTCGCGCATCGTGCCTTTCGCCGGGTCGGTCACGGCGACGATGTGCTCCGCGCAGGCGGCGCCCAGCGCGTCTTCGAGGATCGAGCGGAGCACGAGGAACTGCGCGGCGGTCTCGGCGGTCTCCCCGGACTTGCTGATGACGTTGACGACGGTGCGATCGAACTCGGGGTCGTCCCGCAGGATCGCCTTGAGCGTGTCCATCACGAAGTGGGGGTCGACGTTGTCGAGCACGAACATGCGCGGCCCGGTGCGGGGGGGCCGGGGGAGGAGATTCCACGTGAGCGGGTTCAGCGCGCCCTGGAGTGCGGTGTTGCCGAGCGCGCTACCGCCGATGCCGAGGACGAGGAGGTTCTCGGTGTCGTCCCGCCGCCGCCCGACGATCGCGTGGACGGCGTCGAGGTGCGCGCTCCGCGCGGGGTCGAAGGGCAGGGTGCGCCAGCGTTCCCAGCCCTTTCCACGTGTCGATTCCAGGTCCTCGGTCACGGCGGCCAGCGCGGGAAGGGCCGCGTCGAGCGCAGCGGGATCGAGACCGTCGTCGCCGACGCGGTCCGACAGGCAGTTCGCGTAGTCCAGCGTGATGCTCATGCGTCCGCGCTCCGCGGCCCTTCGCGGCCCTGCCGCGTGAACGGCTCGGTTATGGCACGGTGACGCGGATGCGTCATGCGCGCGACCCGGCCGGAACCGCCACCGCCGCGAGCGCACCGGCGAGGTCCGCAATCAGGTCGTCGCACGACTCGATGCCGACGGACAGGCGTACGAGCGAGTCGCTGATGCCGAGGGTCGCACGGATGTCGGGCGGCACCGACGCGTGGGTCATGATCGCCGGGTGCTCGATGAGCGATTCCACGCCGCCGAGAGACTCCGCGAGGGCGAAGATCCGCACGCTCTCGAGGAACCGGCGCGACTCGGTGAGACCGCCGGCCAGGTCGATCGTGATCATGCCGCCGCCGGCCGACGCGTCGCCGAGACGCATCTGGCGCCGCGCGAGGTCGTGCTGGGGATGCCCCGGCAGGCCGGGGTACGTCACGGAGGCCACGGCGGGCTGTTCGTCGAGCCAGCCCGCGATCCTGGCCGCGTTGGCGCAGTGTCGCTCCATCCGCACCGCGAGCGTCTTCATGCCGCGCAGCACCAGGTACGCCTCGAACGGGCCGAGCACGGAGCCGATCGCGTTCTGGAGGAACCGCAGCCGCTCAGCGAGATCGCGGCGGTTCGTCACGAGCAGGCCGCCCAGCGCGTCGCTGTGACCGGCGATGTACTTCGTCGCGGAGTACATCACGATGTCGAAGCCGTGCTCGAGCGGACGCTGGAGCATCGGCGTCGCGAAGGTGTTGTCGCAGACCGTGATGATGTCGCGGTCGCGGGCGAGCGCGGCGACGGCGGCGAGATCGACGAGCTTGAGGGTCGGGTTCGTCGGCGTCTCCACCCAGATCATCTTCGTGCGGTCCGTGATCGCCGCGGCCAGTGCATCCACGCTGGTCATGTCCACGTACGTGACCTCGATGCCCTGCGAACGTTCACGCACCTTCGTGAGCAGGCGGTAGGTGCCCCCGTAGAGATCGTCCATCGCGATGACGTGATCACCGCTGTCGAGCAGCTCGAGGGCGGTCGCGGTCGCCGCGAGACCGGACGCGAACGCGAATCCGCCGTACGTGACGTCCTCCTCCTCGGAGAGCGTCGTCCCGTCCACGCGCGCGATGCAGCGCTCGAGCGCGTACCGGGTCGGGTTGTGGCTGCGGGAGTACTCGAACCCCTTGTGCCGTCCGGGGGACTCCTGCGCGTAGGTCGTCGACAGGTAGACCGGCGGCATGACCGCCCCCGTCGTGGGATCCGGCCTCTGGCCCGCGTGGATGACCATGGAGTCGAGGTGAAGGTCGTCGTGGCTCATGCGGGCATGATACGGAAAGTGTACGGGAAGTACGCGGGAAGTCCCGGGCCGTCAGGGCGGGCCTCTTCGGGAGCTGCCGCGATCGCCGCGCGACACGACGCGTGGATCATGCGAACGGCGCGTCCGCGTCCGGGGGTCTCGCGATCGAGATCGGCGCGGGACGCAGGATCGACCGAAGACCGACCCCTCAGTCCGCGCTCGTCACGTCGCGCCCGCGGATGCCGTCCGTGGTCAGGATGTGGAAGCTGGTCCGGGGCGGCACCGCCACGTCGCCGTCCTCGCCGGTGTGCTTCGCGTACGGCTGACCGCCTCCCCAGCCGCCGCTGAGCGGCGGCGCGCCCAGCGTCTGCCCGAGGTTGGACGACGGATCGTACGCGCGATCGGACCAGTAGCCGTCCGCGCCGAACGGCGTGTCGCGGCTCCAGAGGCCGTAGCCGCCTTCGGTCCTGTTGTAGCCGGACATCGACTGGCTGGCCACGCGGCCGTCGTCGCGCTGCGCCTGGAGCACGCCGACCTGGCTTACGTGACCGTCGAAGAAGAGCGTGACCGGCGACGAGTCGCGGCCGCCGTTGAAGTAGAACGGCTGGCAGTCGTGATACGGGCGGTGGTACTGCTCGAGGACCTTGGGATTGCACGCCGCGGGCGGATCCTGGAGCCAGTGGTGCTCGAGGACGTGCGTCTTCAGGCTTGCGTACTGCGCCTGGGAATACGTCGGCGTGCGAAACGCCGCGCCCGAGAAGTACGCGACACCCTCCGCGTCGTAGCCCTCGTCCTCACCCATGGTCCACGGATCGCGCCAGCCGTTGTACCGGTCGTCGTGGGGGTCGTTTCTCGCCATGACGTCCGGGCTGAACAACGCCGCCGGACTCATGATGTAGCTGGAGAAGCAGAAGTCGTGCTCCGTCCAGCCGTAGCCTTCTCGCATCACCTGCATCGGCGTGAACTCGTTCGGCGTGTCGGACGCCTCCTCGACCATGTCCATCGCCATCGTGTCCTTCGGCGCGAAGAAGACCGGATCGTAGAAGCGCCCGCTCAGGTACTGGCTGAACTGCCGCGCGTTCTGGAAGCGGAAGTAGCCCATCTTCTCGGGGATGTTGCTCCCCGCTGCGGTCTCGAACGCGATCGGCTGGAGCAGGGCGAGGTGCTGAGGCAGGCTCGTGTTGACCTGGAGCGCCCGAAGCAGAGCGTCGGGGTTGCCGGGCGTGCGCCCCCAGCCCAGCTCGATCGGCGGCGGCTCGCCGGAGTCGCGGAGCGTGCCGTCGGGCTCCTGCTCGCGATGCTCCGAGATGTAGTTCGTGACGGCCTCCACCACGTTGCTGCCGTAACGGCTCATGTCGTCCTTCACGAGCGTGAACTGCCGGTCGTTCCACTCGGAGGCGTAGGTGCCGTGCGCCGTCGCGAGGTTGCGCAGGTTCGACTTCGACTGCGTGACCTTGGCCTGGCTGCGGGCCTTGTTCACCGCGGGAAGGAGGAGCCCCACCAGCACGGCGATGATCGCGATGACCACCAACAGCTCGACGATCGTGAATGCGGCGCGGGGCGACTTCTTCATGACGTAGTTCACCTCGGGATCGGGGTGCGGGCTCGAAACGCCGGGAAGGGCGTGGGCGTCGTGACGGGCCCGCGAACCGGTGGGCGTGAACCGGTGGGTATCGGGCGTGGACCCGGGGTTCGAAAGGGGAGTCCGGGCGACTCAGTGTACGCCCGGAAACGCCGGGGGCAACGAAGGATACGGGAAGGCAGCGCCGCGGGTTGCGGGGCGGCCGCTCATGGCGGGGTTTCGAAGAGCGTCCCGGTCGTCGCCGCGGCGTCTCCGGCGGCCCCGAGATGGGTCATTCCGGCCGGCGTGAGCCGCCGACCCTGTCTCGTGCGGGCGAGGAAGCCGATCTGGAGCAGATAGGGCTCGACCATGTCCTCGAGTGTCCCGGCATCCTCACCGAGCGTGGCGGCCACGGCCTCCACGCCGACCGGCCCGCCCTCGTAGATGTCGAGCACCGTGCGAAGATAGGCGCGATCGAGCTTGTCCAGCCCCAGCTCGTCAACGCCCTCGAGGGCGAGCGCGTCGGCGACGACGGACTCGTCGATCAGGCCCCCGGCGCGGATCAGCGCGAAATCCCGGACCCGCCGGAGCAGCCGCAGCGTGATCCGCGGCGTGCCGCGGGAGCGCGAAGCGATCGCAGCCAGCGCGGCGGGGTCGATGTCGCCCATCGCCAGCTCGCCCGTCGCGCGGACGAGGATCCGAATGAGGTCGTCGGTCTCGTAGAAGCGGAGGTTGTGGGTGAGACCGAAGCGGCTGCGCAGCGCGCCCGTGAGCAACCCGGCGCGGGTCGTGGCGCCGATGAGCGTGAACGGCTTCAGGTGATAGGTGATGACCTTCGCGTGGAGGCCGGAGTCCAGCGTGAAGTCGATCTTGAAATCCTCCATCGCCGGGTAGATGTACTCCTCGACGGCGGCCGGCAGGCGGTGGATCTCGTCGATGAACAGCACGTCGTTCGGCTGCATCTTCGTCAGCGTGCCGACGAGATCGCCGCCCTTCGTCAGGGCCGGTCCCGAGGTCACGTACGCGCGGCTCTGCATCTCGGTCGCGATGACGTGCGCGAGGGTCGTCTTCCCGAGTCCCGGGGGGCCGTGGAGGAGGATGTGCTCCATCGGGTCGCCGCGGTGCCCGACCGCCTGGAGCGCGATCGAAAGCCGATCGACGAGGTCGCGCTGCCCGACGAAGTCCGCAAGACGCGTCGGCCGCAGCGCCGGCCCTGCCTTCGGCTCGTCGTGACGCTGCGGGGCGGCGGAGACGATGCGTTCCTTGGCCATGACGGCGTGATCATAGCGGGGCCGGCGCGGGGGGCGGGAAGTGCGGGAGTGCCTGCGGGACTGCGGGACTGCGCGCACGCTCATCGACATGCGGCGCGCAGCCCCCGTGGTCCCTCGGAGCCGCCTGATCCGTTCGCCTCAGTCGCCGGCGACGTCACGGCCGCGGATGCCGTTGGTCGTGAGGATGTGGTAGCTCGTCTCGGCCTGGTCGTATCCGTACTCGCTGAGATACCCGTCCTCGCCCCACGGCGTGTCCTTGTTCCAGAGGCCCCATTCCTCCTGGCGGGTCTGGGCGCGGACGCGGCCGTCGGCGCGCATCGCGCTGCGGGTGCCGACCGACTCGACATGGCCGTCGTAGAAGAGCGCGACGGGGCTCGACTCCCACGCGTGGTTGAAGTAGTACGGCTCGCAGCCGGCGACATAGGTTCCGGGGTCGAAGCCGGGGTTGCAGTCGGCGGCGGTGTTCTGGAGCCAGTGGTGCTCGAGCATGTGCGTCTTGAGGTTCGGGTACTGCGCCTGCGACATCGACGGCGAACGCATGCCGCCGGGAAGCTCCCAGGGATCGCGCCAGCCGTCCGCGCGGGTCGAGTCGTCGTTGTCCTGGTGCGCCATCACCTCGGGGTTGAACATCGCGGCGGGGCTCATGCAGTAGCTGGACCACGCCGGGACCGCGCCGATGCCGCCGACTTCCGCGAGGTCGCAGAACTCGTCCGGGCTCTCGAAGCATGGTTCGGCCGACGCCCACGGGGCGGTGTCCTTCGGCGCGTAGAAGGTCTTGTCGTAGAACTTTCCGCTGACGAAGCTGTTGAACTGCGCCGCGTTGGGAAGGCGGAACGAGCCGAAGTACTCGACGCCGGCCGTGCCGGGCGCCTCCCAGTTGATCGGGACGACGATCCCGGCGTTCGCCGGCTGGACCACCTCGTACGTGAAGAGACGGTACACGCCGTTGCCGTCGGCGTGCCCCCAGCCGAGCACGACACCGGGGTGATTGCCGGGATGCCCCCAGCTTCCGTCGCTGCCGTGCTCCGCGTTGTAGTCGCGCCACCAGGTTCCGTACGTGCCGTACGACGAGGCGGAGTCGTCGATGAACGTGAGCTGGCGGTCGCCGTACTCAGCGGCGTAGCTGCCGTGTGCCGTGCCGAGGTTCCGCAGGTTGGCCTGCGAGATCGTCAGCTTGGCCTGGTCGCGCGCCTTGCCGATCGCCGGCAGCAGGATGCCGACGAGCAGCGCGATGATCGACACGACCACCAGGAGCTCGATGATGGTGAACGCTTTGCGGTGAGATCTCATGACGTCGGTCCTTTCTCGTTGCGCCAGGGACGTGATCACCGGCTCGGGTCGATTGGGGGTGCCGTGACCGGGCTCCGCAGAGCCGGCGCCGGGTCGCGGTGATCCGAGCAGGCGGGGGAAGTGCCCCTGGGGAACCGGCGGGTCCACGAGAAATGATGCGGCGCGGGACCCGCGTGAGAAGATCGCCGGACGGGCGTCCGGCCCTGGCCGCACGACAAGAGTGACACATTCGCCCGCTCTCTGCAAGGTGGAACAGGCGGAATGACCGGTCCTATGGCCGGCAGGGCCGCACGGCGTGCCTCAGGACAGTATCTCGACGATCTCGAACCGCTTCGCTCCGCTGCGGAGGGCCACCCGGACGACCTCGCCGACGCGGGCCTTCATCAGCGCCTCGCCGAGCGGCGAGTTGGGCGTCACCTCGATCCAGTCCTGATCGAGATCGCCCGCGGCGTCTCCGACGAGGCGGTAGAGATCCTCGGTGCCCGACTCGACGTCACGGAGCTTCACCGTGGCGCCCATGAACACCATGTCGGTGGGGACGGAGCCGTCGTCGGTGACGACCGCGGTGCTCAGCCGGTGCTCGAGCTCGCGGATGCGGGCCTCGTTCATCCCCTGGTCCTCGCGCGCCGCGTGGTAATCGGCGTTCTCCTTCAGGTCGCCGAGCTCGCGGGCGATCTCGATGCGCTTGGAGATCACCTTGCGATTGCCGACGCAATCCTTGAGCTGCGCCTCCAGGCGGCTCTTCTCTTCGGCTGACAGATAATCCATGAGTATCGTTCCGCGTTGCGATCGGCGTTGCCATGGTATGCCCCGCGGGCCGAGCCGCCAACCCCCCGCCGGGCGAGAGGGCCGCTCACGCGAATCGCGTCCGTGCGGGATGGCGTCGGCGCATCGTAGCAGGCCTATCCTTGTGCATGTTCCACTATCGCGTGGTGCGAGCGATCAACGGGGGCTATCCGATGGTGGTGCTCGGACTCTACATCATGGCGTTCCTGCTCGCGTTCTGCCTGATGTTCATCTTCCCGCCGGGCACGCTCCTGCTCCTCGGGTTCGGGCTCGCGGGGCTCGTCGGCGTGTTCATCGTCGGGCGGATGCTGGGCGCCGTCGAGCACTCCATCGCCCGCGCCATCCTCAGGGGTGGCGCCTGCCCGAGCTGCGGTCACCGGATCGAGACGATCCGCGACGACGGGGCGAGCTGGCGATGCGGGATGTGCGAGATCGTGTTCCGGCCCGACGGCAGCGAGCAGTCCGGCTGAACCGGGATGAAGACAAGGGCCGCGGCGGTGCCGCGGCCCTTGCAGTCATGAGCACTGTGATCGTGGGGGATCGTCGGGATCAGTCGCCCGCCACGTCGCGACCGCGGATGCCGTTGGTCGTGAGGATGTGGTAACTCGTTTCGGCCTGGTCGTATCCGAACTCGCTGAGATACCCGTCGTCGCCCCACGGCGTGTCCTTGTTCCAGAGGCCCCATTCCTCCTGGCGGGTCTGGGCGCGGACGCGGCCGTCGGCGCGCATCGCGCTGCGGGTGCCGACCGACTCGACGTGGCCGTCGTAGAAGAGCGCGACGGGGCTCGACTCCCACGCGTGGTTGAAGTAGTACGGCTCGCAGCCGGCGACGTAGGTTCCGGGGTCGAAGCCGGGGTTGCAGTCGGCGGCGGTGTTCTGGAGCCAGTGGTGCTCGAGCATGTGCGTCTTGAGGTTCGGATACTGCGCCTGCGACAT
>CAZXBB010000123.1:0-1614 GCA_964638815.1 uncultured Isosphaeraceae bacterium | reverse complement strand
CCACCACCTCGGCCAGCTCCACGCCGGCCTTCGCGACGCGTTCGGCCGCCTCCTTGCCCCAGTCGTTCGTGACGAACGCGACGGCATGTTCGCCCGGACGCACCCCGAAGCGTTCGACGTACCGCATCGCCGACGAGGCGATCATCACGCCGGGACGGTCGTTGCCGACGAACGCAAGTGGCCGCTCGAAGGCGCCGGTCGCCAGGACGACGCGGCCGGCGCGGATGTGCCAGATGCGTTCCATGGCGTGGGGGAGCCCGGCTGCGGCGCGAACGCGTTCGTGGACGACGACATAGCCGTCGTCGTACACACCGAGCGCGGTCGCGTCGGTGAGCACCGTGATGTCGTCTCCGCCCGGTGCGTCGGCGATCGTCCGGGGGCGTTCGTCCACGAGCATCACGCGCTCCCCTCGTTGCGCAGCCTCTCGCGCGGCGTCGCGTCCCGTATCGCCGCCGCCGACGATGAGCGTCTCGACGTGCCGATGCGCGTGCCGGGCGCGCCCGGCCGGGGGATCCGCATCGGCGAGGTCGGCGACGCCGGCCCTCGCCTGCGCCACCAGACCCTCGACGAGGGGGACGGTCGTGGCGGGCGCGATGAGGTCCACCCAGGGTTCGAGCACGGCGACGAACGCGTTCGGCTCGTCGGAACCGTCCGTCATCACGCCTCGCGGCCGGCCGAGGATCGGGCTTCGGAAGCCGTCCACGACGCCGTTGGCAAGGAGCGCGCTTGCGAGGGTGTCGCCCTCGAACCCCTCGTACTGAGCGCCGTCGAACGTGAACCTCAGCTGCTTCGAGCGATCGATCCACGAGCCCCCGGCCGGCAGGCGCCGCGCCGTCACGACCGCTCTCCTAGGTGCCGTCTCCCCGAGGTCGGAAGCCACTGCAGACGGCGCTCATCCGCGTGATGCGCCCGTCGGGGGCATCGAAGTAGCACTGCTGCTCGACGAGGTACGTCTCGCCCTCGGATTCGACGCGGAACCGGTACCGGACGTGATGCCGGTCGGCCACCGGGGTCGTCTGCGTCTCCAGCACCTCTCGGATGTGATCGTGGGGCTCGAACCACGAGCCGAAGACGATCCCGGCGACCTCGCCGGGAGTCGTCGCGTGCCACTCGTGGTTGGGGGTCAAACCGCGGAAGTCGATGTCCGGAGCCAAGAGCGCCTCGAGAGCGACGCGGTCCTTCGCCACCAGTGCCCGCACGAACGCAAGCGCGACCCCATCCGGTTCGAGTGTCATCCGGCTCGAGCGTACCCCGGCCGTTCCGGAGCGTGAAGGTGCCGGTCACTGTGCCCCTTCGGGAGGCGCTGAGGAAGGCGGGTACGTCGGCCCGAACTCGTACGTCGCCGTGTTCCGAACCGCGTTGAACCATCGGCGGCAGCCCGCCGAGTGGAACCAGCGCTCGCGGAACTCGCCGCGGGGGTTGTCGCGCATGAACAGGAAGTCCGCCCACTCCTCGTCGCTGAGTTCATCGGGATCGGCCGGGTAGTTCACGTGCGCCTGGCCCCCGTAGCGGAACTCGACTTCGTCGCGTAGTCCGCACCAGGGGCAGGGAACGAGCAGCATCAGGCGGAGTCCTCGTCGAAGGTGGCCACCAGGCGCTTCGGCGCGGTCAGCC
>CAZXBB010000122.1:0-4254 GCA_964638815.1 uncultured Isosphaeraceae bacterium | reverse complement strand
TACACCGAGTGCACCGCTTGGCGCGAGAACGTGGTCCAGCGTCTGGCCGAAATCCGACCGGATCTCGTCGTCATCGCCTCGAACCGGTGGTTCCCGGTCCTCGACGACCGCGACAACGAGCCCGAGCGCCAGGGCCGGGCCATGGCCCGCCTCATCGAGCGCCTCTCAGGCACCGTGGCCATCATGGTCGACACGCCGCGCTCCGACGTCGACGTGCCCGCCTGCCTGGCCAAGCATCGCGACGCGATCGAGCGCTGCACCACCTCCCGAACGGCCGCATTCGGCTGGCGGCACCTGCGTCGCGAAACGGAAGCCGCACGCCGCAGCGGTGCGACCGTGGTCGACCTGTCGGACGCGACCTGTCCGACCGACCCGTGCCCGCCGGTCATCGGGACGAACCTGGTGTACCGCGATCACCATCACCTGACGGCGACCTTCGCGGCGTCGCTCGCCGATGTCCTTGGCGCGGCGTTACCGGCCGTGGGGGCCGGGCACGGCACATGACCACCGCCGGAGCTCGGGCGACGCTTGTGCGCCGCGGCTACGTCTTCGCGCTGGCGCTGACCGTGGCTGGCTGCTCACCCACGCCGACGCCGATATCACCGGCCAACGCGCCCGACGACGCATCGTCTTCGGGCCCGACGACTCCTGCCGTGGCCGCCGTCCCGTCGCGAGCGCCGTCGTCGAGCACGTCGCCGGCGCCGTCGGCCTCGACCCCGCCTTCCGACTCGCCTGCCCCGACCGTCGAGCCTGCCCCGTCCGGCGAACTCGAGGCGTCCGTGGTCCACGAATCGGCCGTCAGTCCGATCCCGAAGTCGGTCGACGACCGCGCCTGGGAGCCGGTCGTGGCGACGCACCCGACCGACCCCTACCGTATCGCCGTCGTGTACCAGCACCGCGGACCAGGCGCCGCGTGTCGCCTCAACCCCACCGTCCGCATCTCACACGACGCCGGCAAGACCTGGCGGTCGACCAGGCGGAGTCCGGCCGGGCGCTCGGGCCGTGGCGTGAGCCTTCACGCCGCGATCGCGTGGGGACCGGGTCCGGATGGCGGGAGCCGCCTGTACTGGGCGAACATGACGGTCCCGCGATGCGGCGACACGCGATTCAGCCTGTCGACGACGTTCAGCGACGATGAAGGCGCCACGTGGTCGAAGCTCCGCGTCGAGCGGCGCACGCCGCCGTGGATCGGGGGGTTTCCGGAGATCGCCGTGGACCGCGACCCGGCAAGTCCCGACTATGGAACGGTCTACGTCGGGTACAACTGGCTGGCCCGCGGGGCGCGTGGACCAGGGTTCCGCCTGCTCGCGTCCGCGGACTTCGGCGAGACGTGGGACTGGTCGGAGATCGCCCCCGCTCCTGCTCCGCGCGGCTACCGCGACTGGTGGCGGATCGCATATCGGCTTCGACCTGATCCCAAAGGCGGCGTGTACGCCTCGTGGTACCAGGCCGACCTTCGCCGATGGGATCGGACTCGGATCCTTTCCAAGGGCGGCGTGGCCAACGTGGGACGACTCGCCGTGGTCGTCGCTCGCGTGGATCTCGACCCAAAAGCGAAGACGTTCGATGTCGGTCCGTCCCGGATCGCAGCGACCGTCAAGGAAACCAGTTTCACGCTCGGCGGGTTGAGCGCACCGGGTACCGCCGGAAACATCCGTCCCGACCCGATGTGGCTCCATGGCATCGATGTCGACCCCGCGACCGGCAGCCTCTACGTCGCGGTAGCTGGCTACGGGACCGCGGCCGACGACCGGCCCCGCGGCACGATCCGCGTCGGCCGCAGCGACGACGGCGGCAAGACCTGGTCGTTCGAGACCCTGCCCGCCGCCCCGGATGTTGGTGGCCACCACCGGTCGAGCATCAGGCCGAACCTCTTGGCCGGCCCCGGCTACGTCCTGGTCACGTTCCGCACGCTCGATGACGTCCGTTCGCGGGCCAGGATCGGGGCCGCATTCGCCGTCTCCCGGGACGGAGGGGTGACCTGGCAGATCCAACGAGTCTCGAAGGAACGTTGGCGTGCGGAGAACCTCGGAGGCGTCGTCAACGGGATGGGACTTCGCGAGCGCGCGGAGCGGTTGGCCAACGGGGACGTCTTCTGGGCGTACGGGGACGGTCGCCACGCACGAGGTCCGGCCGCGGGCCGGGTGGCGATCTACGGAGCGCTCATCCATCTCGAGCAACTCGCGAACCCGGCGTTGATGTTGCGGCGACGCAACGGCCGTCTGCCACAATCCGGTATCCATCGCGTCATCTGACATGGAGGACGAGATCGCCACCTCCAGTGGGGGCCCACCGATCCGGCGGATCGCACTCGCGTCGGCCGCGGATCTCCGAGCGGACTACGTCATGGCGGCATACGACGAGCACCAGCGCCGCCTCACGAGCTTCGCGTATGCCCTCACGCGCGACGCGGACGCGGCGGACGACCTGGTCCAGGAGGCGTTTCTCCGTTTGATCAAGCAACACGCCGCCGGAAACCCCCCGGACAACGTGCTCGCCTGGCTGTATCGCGTGTGCTCGAACCTCGCCACGAGCCGCGGCCGCCGCGGCGTCGTCGCCCGCCGGTTCGTGCAACATGCCCCGAAACCGGCCGACGAGGTCGCCGCCGAGGTGGAGGTGTTGCGGCGCGACACGGGCGAGGCCCTGGTGGCCGCGCTCGGAATCCTCACGGACGACGCCAAGACTGCCCTCGTCATGGCCGCGAATGGCTACTCCGGACGCGAGATCGCCGACGCCCTGGGGCGCACGGAGACCGCGACGCGGACGCTGATGTTCCGAGCGCGTGAGCGGCTGCGGACCTTCCTCGTGGCGGAGGGGGTGGTCGGATGAGCCACGAACACGAAGCCGTCTACCTCGCCGTGGCATCGCTGGATTTCGAGCTGAGCCCCGACGAGCGACGTCGCATGGAGACCGGCCTCGCCGAATGTCCCGAGTGCGCCGAGGTTGCGTCGAGCCACGGCGATCTGGCTCGACTGCTCGATCGGCTGCCGGTCCACGACGCGTCGCCGCAGGTCCGTCAACGGATCATGCGGGCGGCCCTCGTGCCGCCTCGCGAACAGAACCGCTGGCCGGTCCTTCTCGCCGCGGCGGCGCTGCTCGGCCTGACGATCGGGGCAGCCGCGGCCGTGGGCGCGTTCCGCGAACGCCCACCGCTCGATCTCAGCGTCGTCCCACCGTCCGCGTCGCTCCCGGCGCTCGGCGACCTCGCCTCGCCGTCACCCTCGAGGAGCGCAGCGCCCGGATCGAGCGAGGTCCTGTCGGGACCCGGGTTCGGCGCGCCGCTCGCGACGGACACCCTGGCCGAGGTCGTGTCGGGCCGGCTGCGGATCCGGTCGGCGCCGCGCGTCGCCGACGACTCGATCAAGCACGAACCGTTGCTCGATGTCGGCGATCGCCTGCTGGTCCTCCGCGGACCGGTGGTGGCGAACGATTACGAGTGGTACGAGGTCATGGCATGGCGGCCGGGGAACCTCTATGCGTCCTGGCCGGTCGGCTGGGTGTCACGCGGCGATCACGATGGCACGCCGTGGGTCGCAGCGAGCGTGGACCCTTGCCCGGCCGGGACGATCACGATGCAGGTCGTCGCGGGCCTCCATCCGCAGGAGCGCGTCGCCTGCTTCGGCGACCGACCGCACCGCCTACGCGCGTACGTGACTGGGGGTCCCGACAACGCGCCATGTACTGCCGCCGCGAATACCGCCTGCGCCGATGGGCCCGCGTGGCTCACCGACCAGGGCGGATGGAGTGCCAGGGCCGACACGCTCGTCGACACCCCGTCGATCGGCGGCCCACGCCTTGCCTTCGATCCGGACGGTACGGTGTCCACCTCGGATCTGCCGCTGGCCGGGATGGTCGATCTCGAAGGGGCCTTCGATCATCCAGCCGCGCGCGACTGCCGTCCGGGCCCGGCCGGTCCGGATGCCGAAGCATTGGCGGCGTCGGCCGCGCGACTGTCATGCCGTTCCCGGTTCGTCGTGACCCGGGTCGTGGCCGATCCCGGATATCCCGTTCCCGGCGCCGCGGGCGTCACGGTCTCGGACAACGTCCGCGTCCGATCCGACCCGGGCCTGGCAGGTGAGCGATTCGAGCTGCTACGGACCGGCGCGCGGGTCTGGGTCATCGACGGGCCGGTCATCGCGGCCGATTACGAATGGTTCCAGGTCGTGGCTCCGTCGATCGACGTGGGCGAAGGGCTGCCCCGGATCGGTTGGGTGGCCGCGTCAGACCACGGCGCGGAGCCATGGCTGCAGCGGG
>CAZXBB010000121.1:0-1662 GCA_964638815.1 uncultured Isosphaeraceae bacterium | reverse complement strand
TTTGGCGTGATGTGGTGTTGACGCCTTTGGCCGTCACGTGCGGCGACGCTGCATCCTGCAGCTCACACTTCGAAGTCCCGACATGCCAGTGCGACAGCGGCATCCTGCCGCCTGCGCGTGGAACCTTCGGGCCTGGTGTCGGGCTGGTTTTCGCAGACCCTCCGGGTCTGCAGGAGTCGCGCGGCGACCGGCGGCGTCCATGCCGCCTTGGTTTGGGACGGTCGGGACTGTGCGCGATGGGGTGTGACGGACGTTCGGGGGGCTGTGTCCTGCACTACGATGGTGTGGAGTGGCAGCAGATCGCGGTGCCGGCCTCCGGCGGCTCGCACGAGTGGTTCCACGGCATGACCGCGCTCCCGGGCGGTGACGTGTGGGCGGCCGGGCAGTTCTCCGATGCCTCGGGCGTCGCCACGCTGACGGCCAGGCTCTCCGGCGCCGTCTTCGGCGATCTGGACGGCGACGGCGCCGTGGGCTTCGGCGATCTGCTCGCATTGGTGAGCGCATGGGGTCCGTGCCCGCCGCCGCCCGTGGACTGCCCCGCCGACTTCGATCAGAGCGGCGAGGTCGGCTTCAGCGATCTGCTGACGATGCTCGCGAGCTGGTCGTAAGCGGTCGAAATCCGGTCACCCCGAGTTGCGTGCTGCTGGGTGATCGATGTCTCCCAGTTCCTCCATGAGCCGTCGGCGCGGGTCGGAAGATCTGGTATCCTCCGCCCGCCGGGCTCGGCGCGCGGCGGACCGTGCTCCGGAGGGCGCACGTGGGGCGGACGACGACGACGCAGTTGCTCGAAGCGCTTCTCGCCCCCGGCGATGAGGAGACGTGGCGCATCTTCGACGCGCGTTACCGCCCGATCATCTTCAGCTTTGCCCGCCGTCTCGACCTGGACGCGGACGATGCATCCGAGATCGCCCAGCAGACGCTCGTCGAGTTCGTCCGGTCCTATCGCGCGGGGGGCTACCAGCGCGACCGCGGGCGGCTGCGCGCGTGGATCATGGGGATCGCGCGGCACCGCGTGATCGACATGCTGCGCGAGCGCCAGCGCCGGCGGGCATGTCGCGGCGAATCGGCCATGGTGAACCTCCCGGGCGAGGACCACCTGTCGCGCATCTGGTCGGCGGTCAGCGAGCGCGTGATCTTCGAGGCGGCCCTGCGCGAGCTACGGCAGGAGACGAAGACCGAGCCGAAGACGATCGACGCGTTCGAGCGGCTCGTGATCGGCGGCGCTACGGCCGGCGTCGTCGCGGCGGAGTTCGACCTGACCGTGGAAGAGGTGTACCGCGTGAAGAACCGCATCACGAAGCGACTGCGCGGTATCGTCGAACGGCTGACCGAAGATTGGGACGAGGCAGCGTGATGCAGGGTGACGCAGGAGATGCGAGCCTCGGCTTCGACTCCTGTCCGTCATCGCAGCAGCTCGAGGCGTACGCCAAGGACGCGAGCGAGGACGTTTCGTCAGCCGCTCCGCGGGCGGGGGCGGGGGCGGGGACGATGGCGCGCATCGCGCGGCATCTGCTCGACTGCGCACAATGTCGGCACGACGTCGAGGACGCCCGCGCGAACGATGCCTTCCTGACGAGGTTCGCCGCGGCGATCCGCGGGAGCGTTGACGCGACGCCGCACGACTCGGATGCGCCCGCGGTACTTGCCGGGTACGACGTGATC
>CAZXBB010000120.1:0-8394 GCA_964638815.1 uncultured Isosphaeraceae bacterium | reverse complement strand
AGGTACTCGAAGTGGGGGTGGGGGCGGTACGGCGTCGGCAGGTGGGCGTCGTGCTCGCCCGCGAAGATCACACCGATCGACTTCCTGAGCGCCGTCAACAGCCGGCCGCGCCGCTCGGCGTACTCGGGGAGGGGAATGCCGCGGTCGGGCGCGGCAGTGTCGGGTACGGCAGGGTCGGGCACAGAGTCGGGCACAGGGTCGGGCATGAAGATCGGCCTCACTATCGCTGGCGATGCGGACGGCAGTTTAGCGTTGAAGAACCGAATGCTCACGCGATCGGCTTGCCGCGCTGGATGTCGCATTCGGTGTTCCCCGGGTCGTCCGTCTTCTCGTCCGTCTTCTCGTCCGTCTTCTCCTGAGCGCGGGACGTCAATCGGACCAGCGACCCGCCTCAACGACCCATCGACCCGCTTCATCAACAATCCCGGCAAACGACGGCACGACGGCGATAGACTGGCGCACGATGCAGGCCGAACCGCCGCCCACCCCGCCCACCCCGCCCACCCCGCCCACCGCGCCCGGCGCGATCCGGCGACAGACCCTGCCGCTCAGCCGCCCGGCCATCTGGGCGCTGGTCTGCGGCGCGGTCGGTCTCATCCTGACGCCGTTCGCGCTCGCCGGCCTCATCGTCGGCATCATCGCCCTCGTCCGCCTTGGCCGGCAGAAGGGCGAGCGGCAGGGACACGGTCTCGCGATCGGCGGAATCGTCACCGGCGCGCTGGGGCTCATGCTCGGGGTGTTCTACGTCGTCATGCTGTGGTCGGTCGGCATGGCGATCGACCAGGTCTCGGGCTCGGTCTCGGCGGCCCGGATGATCGCCCTCCACGCCACCGCCTCGACGTACGCAAGCGCGCACGGCGCGTACCCCGTCCACGTCGCGCTCCTCGCGGCGGACGACGCGAACGCCATGCCGGTCCACACCATGGTGTCGGACTTCCGCTCGAAGCCGTCGGGCGCGACGAAGGTGGGCGGCTACGACTTCTCGGACTACGACGGCTCGTACAAGGCCAGGCAGGCCGTGATCGCGGCCGTCGGGCGCACCGACACGAACGCTGCGTTCTACGCGTTCGGTGACGTCACCTTCGTCCGCCTGTCGCAGCCGACGAAGGACCCCGACATCGTCTTCTCCTGGCGTGCGGATCCCGACACGGACGCGTTCACGCTCGTGACCGACGACGGCGCGTCGCACACCGGCGCCGGCGCCGCGGCGTGGGCGGCGTTCCGCGAGGCCGATGCGGCGGCGCGTGCGCGGCGCGGCCTGCCGGCGGTCGCGCTGCCGGAGCGTCCGTCGCCGGGCGACGCGGATGCCGGCTGAGCGCGCCGAACACGGGCTCCTTCACGCTCGGCCCGCCACCGCTTCCGGGGCGGACCATGGCGGCGTCCCGCCGCGCAACGCCGCGACCGCGTTGTCCACCGCCATCTCCATCATCCGGATGCGGTCCGCCGTCGTCGCGGAGCCGATGTGGGGCAGCAGGAACGCGTTGTCGAGCGTCGGAAGCGCCGGGTGCATGCGCGGCTCGTGCTCGTACACGTCGAGACCGGCGGCGGCGATCCGACCCGTCTTCAGCGCCTCGACGAGCGCCGCCTCGTCGATGACGGCGCCGCGCGCTGTGTTGACGAGGACGGCGGTCGGCTTCATGAGCGCGAGCCGTCGTGCGTCGATCAGGTGCCGCGTCTCGTCCGTGAGTGGCGTGTGGACGGAGACGAAGTCGGCCGCGCCGAGACCCTCGTCGAGCTCCACCCGGGTCGCGTGGATCGGGGCGGTCTCGATTTCCGCGTGAACGGTGCGCGCGACGTACCGGACGTCCATCGACCAGCCCGTCGCGCGGCGGGCGGTCGCCGTGCCGATCCGCCCCGCCCCGACGATGAGGAGCGTCCGACCGACGAGTCGGTGACCGAGGAGCTGGTTCGGCGTCACGCCGGCCCAGGCCCCGGAGCGGGCGAGGCGACCCGCCTCGTGCGCGCGACGCGCGGCGCCGAGCATGAGAAGCCACGCGATGTCCGCGGTCGGCTCGGTCGTCGCCTCCGGAGTGTGTCCGACGAGGATGCCGCGTCGCGCCGCCTCGGCGAGGTCGATGTTGTCGACGCCCACCGCGTAGTTGCTCACGATGACGAGCTGCGGGCCGGCGGCGTCGAACAGCTCGCCGTTGACATCGACGTCGGCGGGGGTCGCGATGATGGCGTGGGCGCCGCGCACGACGTCGAGCAGCTCGGCGCGGGTCATCGGGTCTTCGTGCGGATAGACGTGCACGTTCGCGAACCCCGCCTCGCGCAGCCGCGCGGCGGGATCGCCGGGCAGGGGCCGGGTGACGACGATGCGGGCGTCGGTCATGACGATCGTCCGCCGCTGGGCGCGCCGGCCGCCGTGCGTCGCATCGTCTCGAGCACCCGCTCGGCGGTCGCGGCATCGGGCATGGGCTCGGGCGCCGGCGCCCGGTAGACCTCGAACTGCCCGCGGATGTCGAGGCCGAGCGGGTCAATCGCGACCATCACCGGGTCATCCACCCCGATCCCGCCGTAGTGCAGCAGCACGTTGCGCAGCTCCCCGGCGTGGGCGGTGTTCATCCGGCGGCAGATTCCGGACTCCGCTTCCGCGAGCGGATTCGGGCGCATGAGCGCGTCGCCGTCGATCACGAGGGCATCGTACCTGGCGGCGTCGATCCCGATGAGCGCCCAGCGCACGTCGGGCGGCACTCCGTGGTGGATGCGCCATCGGTCGGCGAGCGCGCCGCCCGGGAGAGTCGCGTCCGGGACCTCGGAAGCATTCTCCTCGAACCCCGTCATCGAGAGCTGAAGCTCGAGCGCGCCGTCCGCGGCCTCCGGCACGAAGAGCACCGCGTCGAACGTCCGCAGCATCGCGACCATCACCGGGGCCACGAGTCGCCCGCCGGGCTCGATGACGTACTTGAGCGGCCGGATGTGCTCGTCGAAGCGCAGGTCGCCCTGCGTATGGGCGCGAAGGAAGGCGTACGCGTTCTCGATGGCGGCGGCGGTCATCGAGCGGAATGGTAGCATCTGGCTCCGTGACGCTCATCGCCTGCCCCATCTTCATCGACGACGCCGCGGACGTCGACGACGCGATCGGGCGGGCGCGCGCAGCGCTCGGGCAGGGAGCGCGGATCATCGAGTGGCGCGTGGATCGGCTTGCCGGGGAGCCGGATGCGACGGGCGTCGTGGCGCGGCTCGTCGGCGCGAGCCCCGGGCCGTGCATCGTCACGTGCCGGCCCGCGTGGGAAGGCGGGCAGTACGACGGCGACGAGACGACGCGCGCCGCGGTGCTCGACGCGGCCGCGTCGGCGGGAGCGCGGTATGTGGACGTCGAGCTGGCCGCCCTCGCCCGCGGCCCGGCGATGCAGCGGGTGCTTGCCGGTGTCTCGGCGCGCCGCGGCGCCCGGGGGATCGACGGCGCGATCGCCGGCGGGACAGACGGCGGGACAGCCGGCGGGACAGACGGCGGGGCAGACGGTGGGATCATTCTCTCCTGCCACGATTTCGAGCGGCGCCCCGCGGACCTGCTCCAGCGCGTGGAGGCGATTCGCGGCGAGCCGGCGTGCGCCGTCGCGAAGATCGTGTGGACCGCGCGATCGCTCCGCGACAACCTCGAGGCGTTCGACCTCATCGCCGCCCGCGTGCGGCCGATGATCGTGCTGTGCATGGGCCCGTTCGGGCTGCTCAGCCGCGTGCTCGCCCCGAAGTTCGGCGCGTTCCTCACGTTCGCGACGAGCACGGCCGACGGGCAGAGTGCGCCGGGCCAGCCGACGATCAACGCCCTTCGGGAGCGGTACCGCTTCGACGCCATCACCGCCGCGACGCGCGTGTACGGCGTGATCGGCTGGCCCGTCGGGCACTCGATGAGCCCCGCGGTGCACAACGTGGGTTTCGCCGCGGTGGGTCACGACGGGGTCTACCTGCCGATGCCGATCCCGCCGGAGTACGAGCACTTCAAGGCGACGGTCGGCTCGCTGGTGGACCACCCCCGCCTCGATTTCGCGGGCGCGAGCGTGACGATTCCGCACAAGGAGAACCTGCTGCGCTTCGTCGAGGAGCGTGGCGGCCGAGTCGCGCCGGAGGTCGCCCGCATCGGGGCGGCGAACACGCTGGCGATCGATCGCGACGGCACGCTCGCGTGCGCGAACACGGACTGTCCCGCGGCGGCGGCGGCCCTGCGCCGGGCGTTGGGTGACGTCGCCGGACGACGCGTCGCCGTGCTCGGCGCGGGCGGCGTGGCGCGGGCCGTCGTGGCGGGCACCCGGGACGCGGGGGCGAGCGTGACGGTCTTCGGCCGCACGGCGAGCCGGGCCGGGACGCTGGCCGCGTCGTTCGACGGCGTCGAGGCCCGCTCGCTCCGCGACGTCGCGAGGGAGCGCTTCGACGTCATCGTGAACTGCACCCCGGTCGGCATGACCGGCGGCCCCGACCCCGCCGGCTCGCCGCTCCCCGACGGCGTCGCGCTCGACGAGGATGTGACGGTCTTCGACACGGTCTACAGCCCGGCCCGGACACCGCTGCTGCGCGAGGCCGAGGCCCGCGGCGCGCGCACCGTGACCGGCGAGGACATGTTCATCGAGCAGGCGCGGCTCCAGTTCGAGCGGTGGACGGGCGTTGCGGCGCCGGTGGAGGTGATGCGCCGGGCCCTGAGTGTCGAGCCCTGAGCCTCGTAGCCCTGAGTCTCGGGAAGGCGGCGCGAGACGCTCCAGGCCGGCGCGCGAAGCACGACCGGGCGTCGCGGCGGGCGCTCGCGGCCGGCTCTCCGCCCGGTGCGCACGCCTCACAGCACGAAACGGCTCAGGTCCTCGTCCGCGACGATCGAAGCCAGGCGTTCGCGCACGAACGCCTCGGTGATGTCGATGCGGGTCTCGCCACGCTCGCAGCGGTCGGGGGCGTCGAAGCTGATCTCCTCGAAGACCTGCTCCATGACGGTGACGAGCCGGCGTGCGCCGATGTTCTCCATGCGCGCGTTGGCCTCGGCCGCGAGCTCCGCCATCGCGTCGATCGCCTCGGGGGTGAAGAAGATCTCGACGCCCTCCGCACCGAGCAGCGCCTCCTGCTGACGCGTGAGCGCGGCGTCGGGCTCGGTGAGGATGCGTCTGAAGTCGTCCTTCGTCAGACCGTCCAGCTCGACGCGAATCGGGAAGCGGCCCTGGAGCTCGGGCATCAGGTCGCTCACCGACGCCGAGTGGAACGCGCCGGCTGCGATGAAGAGGATCCGGTCGGTGTTCAGGACGCCGTGACGCGTATTCACCGCGGAGCCCTCGACGATCGGTAGCAGGTCGCGCTGGACGCCCTGGCGCGACACGTCGGCCCCGCGGCCGGCGCCGTCGCGATCGCCCGACGCGATCTTGTCGATCTCGTCGAGGAAGATGATCCCCGTCTGCTCGGTGCGCTCGATCGCCTGCTCGATGATCTTCTCGTTGTCGATGAGCTTGTCGGTCTCCTCCTCGAGGAGGACCTGCCGCGCCCGGGCGACCGTCACGCGGCGCCGCCGGCTGCGCTCGGGCAGAATGCTCTCGAGCATCGACGCCACGCCGGGATCCATCTGGTCCGGGCCCATCATGCCGACGAGCGGCGCCGTCTGCTTCTCCGTCACCGTGATCTCGATCTCGCGATCGTCGAAGAAGCCGTCGCGGAGCTTCGCCCGCATGCCCTCGAAGACCGGCTCGTCGGGCGGTGCGACCGTGTCGACGGCGCCGGCGACGTGCGTCGCGGCGCCGCCGGCGTCGCGCGCGGCGTGGCGGCCGGCCTCGGCGCCCGCTACCCATCCGCCCTCGCGCGCGTGGTCCTTTCCGAGGAGGACGTTCACGAGGCGCCGCTCGACCGCGGTCTCGGCCTGCTGCCGGACATTCGCCGCGTGCTCGGCGCGCACCATGTTGACGCCGAGCTCGAGCAGATCGCGCACCATCGACTCGACGTCGCGTCCGTGGTAACCCACCTCGGTGTACTTGCTCGCTTCGACCTTGATGAACGGCGCGCTGACGAGCGTCGAGAGCCGCCGCGCGATCTCCGTCTTCCCGACGCCGGTCGGGCCGACCATGATGATGTTCTTCGGCGCGATCTCACGCGCGATCTCCGGGTCGAGCTGCCGCCGGCGCCACCGGTTGCGGACCGCGACCGCGACCGCCCGCTTCGCCCGGACCTGGCCGATGATGTGGCGGTCGAGCTCGGCGACGATGGTGCGGGGCGTGAGGAGCATGGGAGAGCCTTGAGCCTTGAGTCGTGAGCCTTGAGTCGTGAGTCGCGTGTCTCGAGTCCCGGTCACGCCGCGGACCGCGCATTGTACGACCGGCCGCGCGGCTCCGGGAAGCTCCGGGGCTCCCGTGGAACCGGCGGCTCGAGACTCGACACACGAGATAGTCTCTACACTGCCGCCATGCTCAGCTACAGCACCGCCGGTGAATCCCACGGACCCGCGTTGACCGCGCTCGTGCACGGGATGCCCGCGGGTGTCGCGCTCGACGTCGGGCTGATCGACGCGGAGCTGCGGCGCCGCCAGGGAGGGTACGGCCGCGGCGGACGGCAGAGGATCGAGTCCGATGCCGTCACGGTGCTCGCCGGCGTGCGACGCGGTCACACGACGGGCGCGCCGATCGTCCTGCAGATTCCGAATCGCGACAGCCGCCTCGATGATCTCGAACGCACGCCGCCGGTGCACCGGCCGCGTCCGGGTCACGCCGATCTCGCGGGCGCCGTGAAGTGGCTGACGACCGACTGCCGCGAGACGCTCGAGCGCGCCAGCGCGCGCGAGACCGCGGCGCGCACCGCCGCGGGGGCCGCCGCGCGCTGCCTGCTCGGCGTCTTCGGCATCGAGGTGTTCGGCTTCGTTCGCGGCCTGCTCGACGTCGTGACCGACGCGGCCCCCGACGCGGCGAACCTCGGGGCGATGCGGGCGGCGCGGGACGCCTCGGCCGTCTACTGCCCGGACGCGGCGGCGAGCGAGGCGATGGTCGAGCGCATCCGCGCCGCCAAGGTGGACAAGGACACCGTCGGCGGCCTGGCGGAGGTGCACGTCTTCGGGTGCCCGATCGGGCTCGGCTCGTGCGTGCACTTCGATCGGAAGCTCGATGGCCGGCTCGCCGGCGCCGTCATGAGCATCCAGGCGTTCAAGGCCGTGGAGATCGGGCTCGGGAAGGACTGCGCGTTCCGACCCGGCTCGCAGGTGCACGATCCCATCCACTTCGACGCAGCGCTGCGCGACACCCCGTCCCTCGGCTTCGTGCGACCGACCAACAACGCCGGTGGTCTCGAGGGCGGGATGACGAACGGGATGCCCGTCGTGGTCCGGGGGACGATGAAGCCGATCAGCACGCTCCTGCGCGGACTCCCGAGCGTGGACCTCAACACGAAGCGGCCCGAGCACAGCGCGTACGAGCGCTCGGACGTGTGCGCGTTGTCCGCCGCGAGCGTCGTGATGGAGAACGTCGTCGCCTTCGAGATCGCGCGGGCCCTGGTCGAGAAGTTCGGCGGCGACTCGCTCACGCAGATGCGGGCGAGCTACGACGCGTGGATGAACCTCGCGCGACGGCTGCCGCTCGAGACGCCGGCGTCCGGGCGGGCGATCGAGGCGGACCAGAGCGAGGCATGAAAGTCGCCCGCCCCGTGATCGCGGATCGTCCATCCCGCGCCCACCGCCGGGCGTTCACCCGGAGATCCGCACCCGCACCGGCGGCGCGTCGTTCAGCCCGACCGTCATCTCGGATCTCCCGGCCGGCAGCGGGCCCGATCGCTCCACGTCGAGCACGCCGCGCCAGCGCGCCGCGCGGGCCGTGGCCGGTTCGCGCGGGTTGACGGCGGTCCAGCCCCGGAACGACGCGATGACGCCTTCGGGCGTCAGGATCGTCGGCGCCGGCGGCGGGGCGTCGGTGGACTGGATCTCGGCCGTCACGATGAGCCGGGCCGGCGCGTCGGGCGCGAGACGCAGGTTCGACGTCGGAGAGGTGAGCACCGTCTCCTTCCGGCCGACGGCCTGGATCCACAGCGTCTGCGGGCCGAAATCGGCGATCACCAGTTTGACGCTGGTGCGCTTGCTGCCCGCCCGCGCGAGCGAGAGCGTGACGTCGATGTCCACCGGCGCGCCGGGAGCGACGGTCTTCGTGCTGGCCTCCGCCTTCGTGCACCCGCAGCCGGAGCGGATCGACTCGATCACGACGGGGTGCGATCGCCGGTTCCGGAGGTGGAACGTGTGCGAGAAGCTGGACGTGCTTCCCGTGATCGCGACCGTGCCGAAGTCGTGGCTCATGTCGCCCGCGAGCGGAAAGCGGCCGCTGGCCATGTACCACCAGCCCCACACCAGCCCGCCGACGAGGAGCAGCGGGATGACCAGGAGAAGGCGGCGCGCGCGGCGAGGGCGTCGGGTGCTCACGTTATGGATACTACCCCGCCCCAGCCCGCCCCAGCCCG
>CAZXBB010000119.1:0-2278 GCA_964638815.1 uncultured Isosphaeraceae bacterium | reverse complement strand
AGGGACATCGAAGCTGAACGCACCCGACGGGTTCGCAGTGGTGAAGAACTGGAGGCCAGCGGTGTCGAGGCGGACGCGCGCGCCAGGTGTCGCGGTGCCGGTGACCGGGAGCGTGGCGCCGCAGAAGACCTGAGGGAGGGCAACGAGCTGCGGCGCGGTCGTGAGACTCCCGATCTCGGTCGTGAAGCTCGACGTGAAGTCGGTACCGAGCCCGCGGCCCGCGAGGTCGCGGAGGCCGGTCGTGGCACGAAGGGTGTACGTCTCCCCCGCCCCGAGCGGTGCAGCCGGAGCGAAGCTGACGACGGTGCCGTCGGTGCGGAGGATGCCCGCAACGGTCTGGCCGGAAGCGTTCTCGAGACGGACGTTGCCGGGCACGCTCGCGACGTCCACGTCGTGCGAGAAGCGCACGAGGAGCTGGAACGTGACGGGGATCTGCGCCGCGCCGCTGGCCGGGAAGGTCAAGTCGACGTCGAACGTGCCGCCGAAGCGGGTGACGAGAATCGTGTCGAGTGCAACGCCGCCGCCAGGCTCGGTCACGCGCGCGACGACGGGCGTCGGGGCGCCGGTGACGGTCGAGAGGGTGACGGTGGCGGAGAATGCATCGCCCGAGAGCGCGGCGACGACGCCGTTGACCTCGACGCGGGACCCTTCGGCCGCGGCGAACGTACCGGTGATCTCGATCGCGTCGTTGGCGGTGATGGAGTTGTCAGGCGTCGCGATCGCGATCGACGGAGCGCCCGTCTCCCGCGTCACCGTGAGGTTTGCGGGCGTGGCGCTCATACCGGCGATCGAGCCGGTGACGGCGATCGTGTTCGCGCCAACGCCAAGCGGCACGGTCGTGACGAACGTGCCGTGGATGTCGGAGCGTCGAATCGCCGAAACTTCTCCACCACCGGTGACGGCCAGTGTAGAAGGTTCGACGTTCGTCCACGTGCCTGACACGTCGATCGACGCGGCACCCGTGGGGATCGTGCTGACGGGAGAGCTGATCGTGATGCGCGGGCTTCCCTCGAGGAGGACCACGCGGCGCGTGGCGATCGCGGAGCGCTTCGAGGCCGTCTCCCCGCGTACGGCGAGGATGTTGAGGCCGCCGGCGAGGGTGACGTCCGCTGTGAAGGAGCCTGGGGCCTGGGACTCGGGGCTCGGGGTGATGGTGGCAGCAACGCCGTTGACGGATACGGCTACGACGTTCGCGTCCGCGGTTCCTGTGACGGTGATGCGCGTCGCGGTGCCGGGGGTGGGGGCGAACACATGACCCTCCGCGGGCGAGAGGATCGCCACAGAGGGCTCTCCGGTCGAGCGGACGAGCGTGAGAAGAGACGGCGTGCCGATCGGGTTCCCGTCACGATCGGTGCAGGCAATCTCGATCGCGTTCGCGCCTTCGTTCGAGAGCTCGACCGTCGTGCAGAACGACCCGTCGACGACCTCTGTCGCGACGCCGTTCACGAGTACCGCGCCAGCCGAGGTGCGGCCGGCGAGGCGCGTGACCGCGGAGGTGATGACCGAGCCGTTCGCGGGATCGAGGTCCCGCACCGTGCAATCAGCCGCCGCCGTGCCCGCTTCGCCGACGAAGAACGTGCGCTCGACGCGCGTCGTGTTGCCCGCGGCGTCGGTCGCGGTCGCGACCACGACGTGGCCGCCGTTTGCGATGACGGCAGGAAGGGCTGCGCCGTCGAGGAGAAGTGTCGTCACGGGCTCGGCCGTCGCGTCGTCAGACGCCTGGACTGTCAGGCCTGGCGCCTCACGGAAGCGCGCGCCCTCGTCGAGCGCCGCACCGTTCGCGAGGATCTCGAGCGCCGGTGCGGTGAAGTCGCCTGTCACGTCAATCGTGACCGAGGTCGTCTTGCCGTCGGTGCCGATGGCGGTTGCCGTGATCGTGTTCTCGCCGTCCGTCAGTTGGACGTCCGACAGGCGGAAGTCGCCCGCCGCATTGGGAGCAACCGACACGGGCTCGTCGCCCGACCTGACGATACGCACTTCGGCCACGTTCGCGGGAGAAATGACGCGCCCGAGAACTTCCGTCTTCGGCCGATTCGTCAGGCTCTTGTCAGGCGGATGGAGGAGGACGATCGCGGGGCCGGCGCCGGCACGCGTGACGGTGACATCGGCGCGTGCGGTGTTGCCCGCCTCGTCGCGCGCGACGGCGGTGAGGAGGGTTTCGCCGAGGTCGAGTCGCAGCTGCGCGGAGAAGGAGCTTGGAGTTTGGGGCTCGGGGCTGGGGGTGTAGGTGGCGGCGATGCCGTTCACGAGGACAGTGGCCGCGCCGGTTGCGGTGCCG
>CAZXBB010000118.1:0-1802 GCA_964638815.1 uncultured Isosphaeraceae bacterium | reverse complement strand
CTTCGTCGGGACGGCCCGGCTCGGCAGCCTGATCAAGGGCCGCGCGGACCGCGCCGGCACGACCGCCGAGGAGGTCGAGACGCAGATGAAGCAGTCGGTCCCGGCGCGCCGCTTCGGCACGCCCGAGGAGATCGCGGCGGTCGCCGCGTTCCTCGCGTCGCCCGGCGCGGCGTACGTGAACGGCGTGAACCTGCCGGTGGACGGCGGACGCCTCGCGGCGCAGTGAGCGCCGACGACTGACCCGTGTGCCCCGGTCCTTGGCTCGGCAAAGGCCGGGCGGCGCGCGACGACTGACCCGTGTGCCCCGGTCCCTGGCTCGGCAGAGGCCGGGCGGCGCACGACGACTGACCCGTGTGCCCCGGTCCCTGGCTCGGCAATGGCCGGGCGGCGCCCGACCGACGTGGGCGATCCGGGGAACACGACACACGCCGACGCGAAACCCGCGGACACGCGCCTTGCGGTTATCGTACGACACGGATGCTGACCCTCGCGAACTACATCGACGGCGAGATCGCGCCCCCCGCGTCCGGCCGCTATCTCGACACCGACGAGCCGGCCACCGGCTCCCTGCACGCACAGCTCCCGGACTCCGACGCTGCCGACGTCGATCGCGCCGTCGTCGCGGCGCAGCGTGCCTTCCCCGTATGGTCGCGCACGCCCGCCGCCGAGCGCTCGCGGTGCATGCTGCGCATCGCCGACCTCATGGAGGCGAACCTCGAGTCTCTCGCCCGTGACGAGAGCATCGACACCGGCAAGCCGATCGACCTCGCCCGCGCCGTGGACATCCCGCGGGCCGTCGCCAACTTCCGTTTCTTCGCGACGGCGATCCTGCACACGCGCTCCGAGGCGCACTTCACCGACGACGCCGCGATCAACTACACGTTGCGGCAGCCGCGCGGCGTGGCGGGCTGCATCGCGCCGTGGAACCTGCCGCTCTATCTCCTGACGTGGAAGATCGCCCCCGCCCTCGCGACGGGAAACACGGTCGTCGCGAAGCCGTCGGAGATCACGCCGCTGACCGCGCACCGGCTTGCGGAGCTGTGCATCGAGGCCGGGCTCCCGCGGGGCGTTCTCAACATCGTGCACGGCCTCGGCCCGAAGGTCGGCGGACGCATCGTCGAGCACCCGCACGTGCCCGCGATCTCGTTCACCGGCGGAACGCAGACCGGCGCCGCGATCGCCCGCACCGCGGGCCCGATGTTCAAGAGGCTCTCGCTCGAGCTGGGCGGTAAGAACGCGAACGTCATCTTCGCCGACGCGGACCTCGACGAGGCGGTGCCGGCAGCGGTGCGGGCGGCGTTCACGAACCAGGGCCAGATCTGCCTGTGCGGTTCGCGTCTGCTCGTCGAGCGCCCGATCGCGTTCAGCGTGGTGGACGAGATCGCCCGGCGCGCGGAGGCGCTCGTCATCGGCGACCCGCTCGAAGCGGGCACGCAGCACGGTGCGCTCGTCTCGGCGGCGCACCTCGAGAAGGTCCGGCGCTGCGTCGCGCTCGCCCGCGAGGAGGGCGGCGAGATCGTGACCGGCGGGGATGCCCCGGCGGACCTGCCCGCCCGGTGCGCCAACGGCTACTTCCTGCGTCCGACCGTCATCACCGGCCTCGATGCGTCGTGCCGCACGAACCGCGAGGAGATCTTCGGCCCGGTCGTGACGATCATCCCCTTCGACGACGAGCGCGAGGCGATCGCGCTCGCGAACGCGACGGACTACGGTCTCGCCGCGTCCGTGTGGACCCGCGACCTCGACCGCGCCCACCGCGTGGCGGCTGCGATCGACGCGGGTACGGTGTGGATCAACTGCTG
>CAZXBB010000117.1:0-6018 GCA_964638815.1 uncultured Isosphaeraceae bacterium | reverse complement strand
CGTCGGAGCGAACATCGCCACTTGGTGGCGATCGATCGCTGGCGAGTCCCAGTACCCATCTTCCATGGCCCGACCTCCTGTCTGGCGCAACATGGTGTATGTCGGCAAGCTCGCGCGCGGTGGATTAAACCGACAGCCCCTGGGAAGGGAGGGGGTCCTCACGACGCAGCCCCCCGGACGGTCGACGAACCCCCGCACCCCGTGTTACACCCCCATCGCGCACGGCCCCAAACGTCCGTCCCACCCCCATCGCGCGTGCCCAGCGCTACACGCCCGCGCCCACCTTCTCCTGCACGTCCTTCTTCGTATCGACCGCCCCGTACGTGCGTGCGCGCGGCTGCACGAGGCCGATCTCGACGGCCTCGTACCACATCTCCGGCCGCCCCGAGCCGGGGTCGTGGCGGGCCATGGTCGTCTTGAGGAAGGCGTCGTCACGCTCCGGGTAATCCGGGCGGTAGTGCGACCCGCGGGATTCCTTGCGGTCGATGCCGCCCCGGAGGATGACCTCGGCGAGGATGAGCATGTCGCGGAGCGCGCGGGCGTAGGAGAGATTCTGGTTCGTCCACATGCCGGTGTCGGAGAGGGTCATGTTCTGCGCGCGGTCCTGGAGTTCGCGGATCTTCTCCATGCCCTTGAGCATGCGCTCCTCGGTCTTGACGACCGTCGACGCCGCCGTCATCTCGTCGCCCATCTCCCGGCCGATCTCGTACGGGTTCTCGCCGCCGCTGCCCTCGATGAGCGCCCTGACCTTGCGCTCCTCCTGATCGACGACCGCAGCGAAGGGCGCGGCGTCGAGGTCCTCGGCGCACTTTGCCTGCTCGCGCGCGTAGTTGGCGACGCCGGCCCCGCAGAAGAGGCCGTCGAAGATGCACGAGAGCAGGGCGTTCGCGCCGAGCCGCGTGCCGCCGTGGTACTGGTAGTTGACCTCGCCGAAGGCGTAGAGGCCCGGGATGTTCGTCATCATCGAGTTCGTCGCGCCGGGCACCATGCCCTTGAGGTCGTCGGCCGGCGTGTAGGTCGTCCACATGCCGCCCATGGAGTAGTGCACGCCCGGGAAGATCTTCATCGGGACCTCGGTCGGGTTCTCGCCGGCGAACTTGCGGTAGATCTCCAGTATGCCGCCGAGCTTGCGCTCGAGGTACTCGCTGTCCATGTGGCTCAGGTCGAGGTAGACCATGTTGCCGCCGCCGATGCCCAGGCCCTGGTTGACGCACGTGTCGAAGATCTCGCGCGACGCGATGTCGCGCGGCACGAGGTTGCCGTACGCCGGGTACTTCTCTTCGAGGAAGTAGAGACGCTCGGCCTCGGGGATCTCGAGCGGGGGACGCGTGTCCCCGGCCTTGCGCGGCACCCAGACACGCCCGCCCTCGCCGCGGGCCGATTCGGACATGAGCCGCAGTTTGTCCGCGCCGGGTATCGCGGTCGGGTGCACCTGGATGAACTCGCCGTTCGCGTACCATGCGCCGGCCTGGTAGCAGCGGCTCGCCGCGCCGCCGGTGCAGATGACCGAGTTCGTGCTCTTGCCGAAGATGAGCCCGCACCCGCCGGTCGCGATCACCACCGCGTCGGCGCGGAACGAGCGGATCTGCATCGTGCGCATGTCCTGGGCCACGATGCCCTTGCACACCCCCTCGTCGTCCATGACGGGCCAGAGGAACTCCCAATACTCGTACTTGTGGACCTTGCCTTCGGTCTCCCATCGTCGCGTCTGCTCGTCGAGCGCGTAGAGGAGCTGCTGGCCGGTCGTCGCGCCCGCGAAGTGGGTGCGCTTGAACAGGGAACCGCCGAAGAGACGCAGGTCGCGCTGCCCCTCGAGCGTGCGGTTGAAGGGAACGCCCATGCGGTCGAGGAGATCGATGATCTTCGGCGCCCAGTGCGTCATCTCGTAGACGGGCGGCTGGTGCTGGAGGAAGTCGCCGCCGTACAGGGTCTCGTCGAAGTGCATGTACTCGCTGTAGCCCTGCTGCCGCGCGATCTCGTTGCAGGCGTTGATCCCGCCCTGCGCGCAGACGCTGTGCGACCGCTTGACGGGCACCATCGAGAACAGGTCCACGTCGAGACCTTCCTCGGCGACGCGGATGGTGGCCGCCAGGCCGGCGAGCCCTCCTCCGACGACGATGACGCGTTTCTTGCTCATGAGTCTCCGATCCGATTCCGGTCTGGTCCGATTCGCGGCCGGTCCGGTCCACGCCCGATCCGTTCCGCGCCCGACCCGGTCCGCGCCCGGCGCGGCGGGAGGACGCAGGGCACTCGTGTTCAGGGGTGACCCGGGGCCATGAGGTGTTCGATCGTCTTCGCCTCCTCGATGTCCAGCGTCGAGAATCCGTAGATCGCGGTCACCGCCGCCAGCCCCAGCGCGACGCCGACGGCCGCGCAGACCCAGCCCCATCGCCGCTGCGCGCGTTCGCTGACGGTCAGCCCCCACGTGATCGCGGCCGTCCACAGGCCGTTCGCGAAGTGGAAGACGAGCAGCAGGACGCCCACCGCGTAGAAAAGCGCGACGAAGTAGCCCCACGCCCCGTCCTGGAAGTGCTTCGCCGTGGACGAGCTTGCCGCGTCGAAGTCGAACGCGGGCATCAGCCCTCCGTACTCCCACCCGAACCGGAGTGACGTGATGTGCATGAAGATGAAGACGATGCCGACGTAGCCGCTCAACCGCTGCAGCGTGTAGCGCCAGTTGTCCTGGTAGGCGTACCGCTGCACGTTGGGCGTCCCGCTGATCGCGAACCAGATCCCGACCAGCGAGTGAAAGAGGATCGGCAGGAACAGCACGCCCCACTCGATCAGGATCAGCGCCGGCAGGTCGTGGATCCAGTTGACCTCGTGCTGGAAGGTCTCGACGCCCGCGTTGGCGGCGACGCCCGCTCGCTCGAGCGCGGCCGGGTCGATGTGCGACTTGTTCAGGAACCCGCCCCACACGATCGACGCGTTCGTCGTCAGGTGGGGTATGAGGAACACGCCGATCGGCGCAATGCCGGTCAGCGAGTGCAGGCGACGGATGAGGAAGTAGTGTCGATCCAGGAAGCTTCGATGATCCACGATGCACTCCGATCGCGGGGCGGTGACGCCCGTTGACGGCGGAGTCTATCAGGTGGGATGCGCGTATGCGACCGGCGAAGCGCCGCCCGTGGCGGCCCGGCGCCGCAACCGGCTTCGACCGCGTCACTTCGGGATGTCGATACCCTGCGGCGAACCGACCGGGGTCGCGCCCGGACTCGCCGTGACGGTCCGCAGATTGCCGGACTCCGCCTGCTGCGCGACGAGGTGCGCGACCTGCACGAAGCGCTGCCGCAACTCGGCGAGCAGGTGCGTCAGCTCCTTCGCCTCTTCGTCGATCAGGTTGCCCTTCGTCTTCTCCTCCAGCACGCCGAGCAGATCGATGCTGAAGCGGGCGCCCTCCAGGTCGACCACGACGCCGCCCGACTGCGGGTCCTGCATGGTGCCGAGGCCCATGAGCGCCTGCGAGGCCAGCAGGCCGACGAGCGACGTCAGGTTCGCCTCCGGCAGCCCGCCCCGCGAGGCGTCGTGCGGGGCCTCCGCCTCGCGGGCCTTCTCCTCGGCGGCGAGCCGCTCCTTCTCGGCCAGCGCCTCGGCCTTCCAGTCAGAGTCGATGTGGAGCTTCGGTGCCTCGGTGTTTTCGTCTGCAGGCATGGTGGTCCCTGAAGTGCGGGTTACGATGGAGTCCGCACAGTATAGGGGCGGGCGGACGTACAATCCGGCGGATCATGCGCATCATGATCGCGAGCCGATCGTGCCGATGACGCAGCCGGATCCCACTCCGAACGACACTCCGAACGACACTCCGAACGATACCCCGGACGGGACTCCGAGCGGGACTCCCGACGGGACGAACCCGGGAACGCGAGGCAAGGTTGAAGATGGACGCCACCGCCGCCAGTCGATTCGAGCATCACGCCGGACGCACACGCCGCGCCGCGTGGATCGCGGCGGCGGCCGCCGTGACGATGATCACCGCCTGCGCGGCGCCGCCGGAACGTGAATCGGGCGCGCGGGAGATCGGTCTCGCCGCATTCTCCGTGAACGCCCGGCCCGCGACGCGGGACGCGTCGTCCGAAGCACCGCGGGACGCGTCGTCCGAAGCACCGCAGAGCGCGGCGACGTCGCCGCGATCCGACGACACGTCGGCGCCGGCCGCGCCGCCTCTGGCCGCACGCGGACCACGCGCCGTGGACGACGACGGTGATGCCGATGCGGACACCGGCCGCGATCCGCTTCCGCCCGCCGCCCCGCGCACGACCGCGCGACGCCTCGAGCCCGGCGAGCGGGTCATCATCGACGGCATGGTGGGGCAGGTGAACGGCTACCCGATCTTCGCGGACGCGTTCCTCGAGCCCATCGCGGACCGGCTCATCGCGCTGCGCGACCAGGTGCCGGTCGATGCCTATTCGTCGCAGGCAGCGAGGATCGTCGGTGCCGAGCTCCAGCAGGTCGTGCTCAACGCGCTCTTTCTCGCGGAGGCGGAGGCCGACCTCACGCTCGACGAGCGCAAGGGTATCCAGGCGTGGGTCCAGGAGCTCGGCAGCCGCGTCATCTCCGGCTACCAGGGCAGCGAGGAGCGCGCGCGCCGCGAGATCTACGAGACCGAGGGCAAGTCGTTCGAAGCGCACATGCAGGCCCTGCGTGACCAGGAACTCATCAAGCAACTGGTCCAGCAGCGCATCGCGCGCCGGATCATCGTCTCGCGGAGCGACATCGAGCGCGAGTACCGCCGGCGCATCGACGAGTTCCGCCCGCCGCCGCGGATCACCATCGCGAGGATCAGTCTCTCCACCACCGACACGATCCGCATCGACGAAGTCAATCGCCGGCTCGGGCAGGGCGAGACGCTGGTCGCGATCGCCGAGGCCATCGGCCAGGGCGCGGGGGCGGCGTGGCAGACCTTCGAGGTCCCCGACGGCGATCTCGGCCAGGTCGATATTGCCAGCGAGACGCTCAAGTCGCATCTCGCCGGTCTTCACGAGGAGGGCGACGTCGCCGGCCCCTTCGAGATCCGCGGCTTCACATGGTGGCTCGGGATCGCCTCGATCGAGCAGGAGCCGCAGCTCGATATCTACGACGACCTGCTCCAGCGCCGTCTCGCCGCACATATCCGCGCGGCCCGCGTCAGCGAGGAGCAGGAACGATACATCGCCTCGCTGCTCGACAAGGGGATCTACGACGAACTGGACGAGATGGGGCAGCGGCTCCTGCTGATCGCGCTGCGTCGATACGGGCCTTGAAGATGCCCGGCGTCGTGCCGAGGTCGGTCGGGCGCATCCACCAGTCCCGCGACGCGCGGCTCGTGACGTACCTGACCTGCATGCCCCCCGTGACGTGCCTGACCTGCCTGCCCGCGGCCTTCCACCCTCTCGGCGGGAAGCCGGCCGGTGTCGTGCCGGATCCCGGCGCCGCCCGCAAGCGGCATGGGATCGATCGACGAATCCCGGGCATTCCGGCGTGAGCACGCGTCGCGTCCGCCGAACGCTCTCCGCGTCCGGGGCGACGCTCGCCCTGGCGTCGATCCTGCGCGCTCTGCGCGCCATGCGCCGCCCCGGGACACGCCGGGTCCCGCGCGCGACCGCCGCCGTCGGTCGCCGGGGCGAGGACGTCGCCGCGCGTCACCTCCGCCGCGCCGGCTACCGGATCCTCCACCGCAATCTCAGGCTCCGACGCGACGAGGCAGACATCGTCGCGCTCGCTCCCGACGGCGCGACGGTCGTCATCGTGGAGGTCAAGACGCGCGCGGGCGACTTCGCGGCGCCCGAGGTCAACGTGGACGGACGCAAGCGCCGAAACCTCAGGCGTCTCGCCATGCGGCTGCGGACGATGCCGGCGTTCGCGGGAAGGCCCGTGCGGTTCGACGTCGTCGCGGTTCGTCTCCGCGACGACGCGTCGCCCGTGATCCGGCACTACGTCGGCGCGTTCTGATAGTGAGGCGTAGGAGCCGCCGGCGCGGCATCCCCGCGCGGCCGGCAGAACGGGCATCCCGGGTTCAGGACGCGCCGCGCTCGCGCATCG
>CAZXBB010000116.1:0-17887 GCA_964638815.1 uncultured Isosphaeraceae bacterium | reverse complement strand
CTCGGCGGCGCCGCCGGACCGGACTCGGGCTACGGCGTCTACGGCGCATCCGGCAACGGCCGCGGCACCGGCGTATACGGCACGAGCCCGCTGCGCGGCGTGCAGGGCATCTCCACCACGGCCGGTCTCGACCCCGACCATGCGGGCATCTACGGAGCCACCACGGCAGGCGGCTACGCCGGCTACTTCGAGGGCGACGTCCACGTCAACGGCACGCTCTCGAAGTCCGCCGGTTCGTTCAGGATCGACCATCCGCTCGATCCGCGGAACAAGTACCTCTCGCACTCGTTCGTCGAGAGTCCGGACATGAAGAACGTGTACGACGGCGTCGTCATGCTGGACGCGAACGGTGAGGCGTGGGTCGAGCTGCCCGACTACTTCGAATCGCTGAACCGCGAGTATTGCTACCAGCTCACGTGCATCGGCGGATTCTCGCCGGTGTACGTCGCCGACGAGATCGCGGACAACATGTTCCGCATCGCCGGCGGCACGCCCGGGATGAAGGTCTCGTGGCAGGTCACGGGCATCCGCCAGGACCCCTGGGCAGAGTTGCATCGAATCGAGGTCGAGACGCCCAAGCCCGTCGCACTGCGCGGGACGTACCTGAATCCGGAGGCGTACGGGCAGCCCGCGTCGTCAGGAGAGTTCGCGGGTTCCGAAGCCGCGAAGATCGACCGACGCTGACCGCCGTGAGTGCCGGCCCTCCCCCGGCCCTCCGGCCCCCCGGCCGGGCGGCCCTCCGGCCATGCGCCGGAGGGCCGGCGGCCTGCGACTCCGGAACGCCTGGCGACGATCGAATGGACAATCGAAGGGGTATCCCGATGAATACGAGTGACCTTGGGCGAATCATGCCGGCGTGGCGGGCGCGCCCGACCGTGCTCGCGACGTGCGCGGCGACGATCACGATCTTCACAGTGACTATGTTCACCGCCCCCGCCACCGCCCGGGGCGGCGGCGAGGAGGACGAGTTCAACCTCGACTGGAACACCATCGACTGCGGCGGCGGGGACGCCGACGGCGTCGATGAGGAGGCGGACACCTGGGTGCTCGAAGGCACCGTCGGCCAGGCGGATGCGGGACCGATGGACAGCGGGGACGGCGGGGACGGCGCGGACGGCGGCGGCGCCATGACCGGCGTCGACGAGGACGGCGATACCTTCGCGCTCGAGGGCGGCTACTGGCCGGGTGCGGGCGGCGGCGTCAACTCGTCGTGCCCCTGGGACATCGACCACAACGGGAACATCGGTTTGACCGATCTCCTCGCCGTCCTCCGCGCATGGAACACCATCCCCGGCGGTCCACCCGACTTCGACGGCGGCGGCGTGGGGGTCAGCGACTTGTTGGCGGTCCTTACCAATTGGGGAGATTGCCCGCGTCCGAATTCATGAAAACGCGTCGATCGTCCGGAGACCTGCTCGCCATCTCCGGTCGAACGCGCCCGAAGCATCGCACTCTGGCAACGCCGCAGTCCGGGCTAGCCGCGCTGCGCCGAGAGCTTCTTCTGGTAGCCCGACTGGAGGATGTCCACGACGCGAAGAGCACCGTGATCGCGAAGTAGAACGTGGCCTTCGACATCGGCTCGATGTGGTAGCCGAAGAACCGGAGGTCGGCGGTGTGGCCGCCCTCGCCGAGCAGCACCACGCCGACGATGAGCAGGATGAAGAGGCCGAGCACCTCGTACTGGCGGTGCTTCTGGAGAAACACCGCGACGTGATCGGCGGCGACGAGCATGAGCACGCACGAAGCGAGGATCGCCACCGCCAGCACCGCGCAGAGGCGGCCCCGCCTGTCCCGCGCCGGTACGATCTTCCAATGCCGACGCCGACACCGCCGCTCCTGCTCGCGATCACGCTCGCCCTCGCCGGTGCGGCCGACGCGCCGACACCGTTCGCGACGCGCGAGATCCGGCTCACCGCCGGTGGACACGAGTACGACGCCCGCCTCAGCGTGCCGGACGCGTCGAGCGGCGTCGGGGTTGTGCTCGTCGGCGGCGGCATGGGCAACGATCTTGACTGGGTGGTACCCGGCACGCTGGAGATCAACGGGGAGACGGTGCCCGTGACGATCAGCGGCGAGCCTCACGCCGACGCGCCGCGGCTCGCACGCGTCTTCGCCGAGCGCGGCGCCGCGGTTCTCCACTGGAGCACCATCGCGCGTGACGATCCCCTGCGCGACCGGTGGCCCCTCGAGATGACGCCCGTCTCGATGGAGGATCTCGTGAAGCAGACCCAGGCCGCGATCGAGGCGGTCCGGGCCTTGCCCGGGGTCGATCGCGACCGGATCGTTCTCGCGGCACACAGTCTCGGCGGGCACCGCGCGACGGCGATCGCGGCGGCCGATCCCGGCATCGCCGGGCTGGTCCTCATCGGCGCCGCCCGCCTGACACGCACGTCGGCCGACGATCGCGGCCGCAACGCCCACCGGTCCGCGTCCGGCGCGCAGGTGGCCTCGCTCGACGCGGACGGAAGCGGCGCCGTGGAGCGATCCGAGGCGGCCGGAACCATGGCCGCCGGCTTTGACCGGCTCGATTTCGACGGCGACGGCGTGCTGCACGCGTGGGAGGTTTCGGCCGGGATGGCGCGCGAGGCGCGGCGCGGGATCGACCTCGCGGGAACGGTCGCGGACCCGGCCGGCGAGCTCCCCTGGGGTGAGGACGTGCTCGTGCGTCGCCGGATTCCGACTCTCATCCTTTACGGCAGCCTCGACGATGCGCAGGCGCACCACGCCCCGATCATCGCCGAGCGTCTCGCCGGGGCCGGCGCCGCGCACGCGACGGTCGTCGTCCTGCCGGGGCTCGGTCACACGATGGGCCGCGAGCGGGGCGGGCGCATCGGACCGTTCGACGACGAGGCGCTCCGCGCCGTCGGCGCGTGGTTCGACAGGCAGTTCGGCAAACCCTGATCCGCCGGGCCGAAGCGTCGCCGTCGCTGTGTGCCCCGGTCCTTGGCTCGCCGGGTGGTGCCGAAAGTCTCCATCACCGCAAGTCTGTGTGCCCCGGTCCTTGGCTCGGCAAGGGCCGGGTGGTGCTGAAAGCCGCCGCCCGCGCGCCGAATGATGCGGGCGAAACGTCGGATCGCCGGTTGACACGCGGGGTTTCAGCGATATGCTCCGCCCATTGCATCAAGAGTCTCGGGATGCCTCTTCAGGTCCCGAGCGGCAACCGAGTCGCGCAGGCGACCACGGTGCCGAGGCCAGCCCCGGCGTGGGGAACGATGCGGACAGGACCGAAAGGGATCTGTCAAAAACGGGCAGCGACGTCGCCGCCGCACCACGCCAGCACTGGATGCTCTCGATGCTGTGAGGTATCACAGCATGAGTCATCACGCCACCCTCGTCGATTGCGAAACGATCTGCCTCCGGGCCGGGCAGGGGACCGGCGACGGCGATCCCCTCGTCTGCCCGATCGCGCAGACCACCACGTTCTGCCGGGATCGCGTCGGCAGCGACCCGCCTCACCAGTACTCGCGCGTCTCCAACCCGACCGTGGCCGCCCTGGAGACGGCGCTCGGTGATCTGGAGGGCGCCCTGCCGGCCTCGTGCTTCGGCACCGGCCTCGCGGCGGAGTGCGCGCTGTTCCTCGCCGTGCTGCGTGCCGGCGATCACGTCGTCTGCGGACGGTCGGTCTACGGCGGCACGACGCGCTGTCTGCGGCAGCTTCTCCCCGGCCTCGGCGTGGCGACGACGTTCGTGGACGCGACCGACGCCGGCGCCGTCCGCGCGGCGATCCGGGAGAGCACGCGTCTCGTGTTCGTCGAGACGCCCGCCAACCCCGCGCTCGAGATCATGGACATCCGCGCCGTCGCGGGCGCCGCGCACGAGGCGGGAGCGATCCTCGCCGTCGACAACACGTTCCTGACGCCCGTGTTCCAGCGGCCGCTCGACCTCGGCGCCGACGTCTCCGTCTATTCCACGACCAAGTTCATCGAGGGACACTCGGTCGCGCTGGGCGGGTCGCTGGTCACGCGGGACGGGACGCTCGACGAGCGCATCCGGTTCATTCGCAAGTGCACGGGCGCGATCCAGTCGCCGCTCAACGCGTGGCTGACGCTCAACGGTCTCCGGACCCTTCCGCTGCGCATCCGCGCGCAGTCGCATTCGGCTCAGATCGTCGCGCGCTGGCTGGCGGCGCGCCCGGAGGTCGTCGCGGTGCACCACCCGTCGCTCGCGACCGGGGCGGCGCGGGAAATCGCGGCGGCCCAGCACCGCGGCGGACACGGGGCGGTCGTCTCGTTCGAGGTCCGCGGCGGAGTCGAGCGGGCGCGGGCGTTCGTCGAGGCGTGCCGGCTGTGCACGCTCGTCGAGCACGTCGGATCCGTGCAGTCACTCATCACGCACCCGGCCACGATGACGCACGCCGACGTTCCCCGCGCACAGCGTCTCGAGGCGGGTGTCACGGACGGACTGCTGCGTCTCTCGGTCGGGCTCGAGCCGGTCGACGCCATCACCCGGGATCTGGAGCGCGCCATCGAGGGCGCGTCCGTCGCCGCCCGGACGAACGTCGCCGCCCAGGCGAAGGAGGTGCGCGGATGTCACGCGAGCCTCTGATCGTTCTGAAGCTCGGCGGATCGGTCCTGCTCGACGAGACGCGTATGCGGCTGGCGGTGCACGAGATCTACCGGTGGCGGCGCGAGGGTTGGCGAGTCGTCGCGGTCGTGTCGGCGCTCGCCGGGCGGACGAACGAGCTGCTCGCCCGGTGCGAGCGGCTCTGCGAGCGTCCCTCGCCGCACGCCGTGGCCGCGATGATCGCGACGGGCGAGCGGGAGAGCGCGACGCGGCTGGGCCTGCACCTCGACCGCGCCGGCCTGGTCGCGGAGTGCCTCACACCCGGTGCGATCGGCCTCGTGGCCGAGGGGCCGGCGCTCGACGCCGCGCCGCGCGCGCTCGCGGCCGGCGTGATCCGGCGGGCGCTGAATCGCTCGGGCATCGTCGTGATCCCGGGGTTCGTCGCCATCGACCGCGAAGGACGAACGGTCACGCTCGGGCGCGGCGGCTCGGACCTGTCGGCCCTGTTCGTCGCGCACGAGCTTCGCGCGGACCGCTGCCGTCTCGTCAAGGACGTGGACGGGCTGTACGAACGCGATCCCGCCCGCCCCGGTCCGGCGCCGCGCCGGTTCGCGACGATGACGTACGAAGACGCGCTGGCGACTGACGGATCGATCGTCCAGCACAAGGCGATCCGGTTCGCCCGCGCGCACGGTCTTCGCTTCGAGCTGGGACGATTCAACGGCTCGCGGCCGACCCGCGTCGGGGCGGCGAGCACCCGGTTCGACGACCGCCGCGACGCGCCCGCGCCGATTCCCGTCGCGCTCCTCGGCGCCGGAACGGTCGGCGGCGGTGTGCTCGAGCTGCTCGGGCAGCTTCCGGAGATCTTCACGGTCGTCGGCGTGGCGGTGCGCCGGGTCTCCTCCGCGTTGCCCCTGGCGGAGAGGGGCGTGAGCGTCACGACCGACGCCCTGGCGCTGGCCGGCGCGGGCGCTGCGGTCGTCGTCGAGACGATCGGCGGGGTCGATGACGCGGAAGCGTGCGTGCGTGCGGCCCTGGCGGCGGGCGCGCACGTCGTGACCGCCAACAAGACCCTCCTGGCGGCGCGGGGCGGTGCGCTGCGCGCGCTTGCCGCGCGAAGGGGTCTGCGTCTGGCGGACTCGGCCGCGGTGGGGGGGAGCCTTCCGGTCCTCGAGCGCGTGGGCTGCGACCCGGCCGCCGTCGCCGGCGTGCGCGGCGTCCTCAACGGCACGAGCAACTACGTGCTTGAGCGGATGGCCGAGGGCGCGGAGTTCAGCGTCGCCGTGGGCGAGGCGCAGCGTCTGGGTTTCGCGGAAGCCGATCCGGGCCGGGATCTCGCCGGCCTCGACGCGCTCGACAAGCTCCGCATCATCGCGGAGCGGTGCGGTCGCGTCCCGACGGCGGCGGCCGAGGACGCCGGGCGGGGCGCGTCGATCCGCGCCGCCACGACCCGCGGGCGGACGCGACGCGGGCCCGGCGCGCTCAGGCAGGTCGCGCGGCTCGACCGCGACGGGTCCTGCTCCGTCTCGATCGAGTGGGTCGCGCCGCCCGACCCGCTCTTCGAGGTTCGCGGCGAGGAGAACGGTCTCGTCATCGAGTGGCGTCACGGGCCTCCGACCGTGCTGCGCGGGCGGGGCGCGGGGCGGTGGCCGACCGCCGAAGCGGTCATCGGCGACCTGCTGGAGCTGGCGCGGGCGATCGACACCGATGCGGGCGTCGCGGCGCCGCCCTGTCAATCTGGGCTGACCGCGGACGGCCCATTCTCCCTTTCCATGTCTTGAATGCGCCCCGCCCCGTGGTAGCTTTGAGCAGAACCGTCACGTCCTTTCATGAATGGAGCGGGGGATGGGCAACTCCTCGTCGATGTTTGTCACGGCCGCGGTGTTCGCGAGCACGCTTGCCGGCGCCGCTGCCGGCCAGTGCATTCCTGCGACCGTCGGCAGCTTCGACACGCCGGGCGACGCGACGGGCGTCTGCGTCGCCGGGAACGTGGCCTATGTCGCCGACGCGAACTTCGGTCTCCAGGTGATCGACGTCTCGGATGTCGCGAATCCCGTGCTGCTCGGCGTGTACGACACGCCCGGCGTGGCCACCGCCGTCGCCGTGTCCGGCACGATCGCGTACGTCGCCGACTTCGGCGGCGGTGTCCTGACGCTCGACGTGACGGACCCGGCGCATCCTGCGTTCCTCGGCGTGTACGACACGCCGGATTCCGCGGTCGGGATCGTCGTCCGGGACGGCGTCGCGTACGTCGCCAACCTGGGACCGGGTCTCCAGATACTGGACGTTTCCGACCCCGTGAATCCCGGGTTCCTCGGCGCGTACGACACGCCGGGCGCGGCGCTGGGCATCGATGTGGCCGGGACGATCGCGTACGTCGCGGACTTCATCGGCCTCCAGATCATCGACGTGTCGGACCCCACGGCGCCCGCGCTCCTCGGGTTCTACGACACTCCGGGCACGGCGTCCGGCGTCGCCGTTTCGGGCACCGTGGCCTACGTGGCGAATCGCCAGGCGGGTCTCCTCGTGCTCGATGTGACGGATCCCGCGAAGCCCGCACTGCTCGGCGCCTACGACACGCCCGATCTCGCCTACGACGTCGCGCTCGCGGGCAACATCGCCTGCGTCGCCGATCGCCTGAGCGGTCTGCAGATGATTGACGTGACCGACCCCGGCAACCCCGTGCTGTTCGGCCATTACGACACGCCGGGCGCCGCGAACTTCGTCGCCGTGTCGGGTGACGTGGCGTACATCGCCGACGGTCTCGCCGGTCTCCAGGTCGTCGACATGTCGTCGTGCCGCGTGGACTGCCCCGAGGACCTCGACGGGTCGGGCGCGGTGGACATCGGGGACATCCTCGCCGTCCTCTCGGCGTGGGGCGACCCGGGCGGGCCGGAGGATCTCGACGGCAGCGGCTTCGTCGACATCGGCGACCTGCTCGCGCTGCTGTCGGCGTGGGGACCGTGCCCGTAGGACCGGTTTATTCAAGCCGCAAGTGTCCGGCGTCCGGCGTCTGGTGTCCGGTGTCCGGCGCCTGGCGTCTGGCGTTTCCCGTTTCCCGTTTCCCGTTGTTCAATTGACCATTCCGAGGTTCCCGATTCCCCGTTCCCGGTTCCCCATTCCGCCGCGCAGGCTCACGACCTGCTACCCGTGCGCCCCAACCGCGATCGCCCACGACACGGCGACCGCCGCCACCGCGGTCAGCCCCAGCAGCCACTGCATGCGCGCGCCGAGCATGATGCCGGGCGCGAAGCTCCCGTAGTACGCGCCGAACGCGATGCCGGCGAGGAAGCCGGCGAGGTGCGCGACTACGTCCGTGCGCTCGTTCCCCGAGCCCGTCCAGGCAAGGAGCACTGCCGCGACGACCAGCGGCGCCCAGCGCATCGACCACCGGGTGGGCGCGTCGCCGCGTCGTCGCCACACGTACGCGGCGATGAGCCCGAGCGTGGCGAACACCGCCGTCGATGCGCCGACGGCCGTGTGCCCGGGAAGCTGCACGAGCGCGCTGACGGCGTTGCCGACGGCGCCCGACGCGAGGATGCTGAGCCATGCGAGTCCGTCGCCCAGCAATCGCCCCGCGATCAGGCCGAACACCGAGCCAAGCAGCAGGTTGCCGACGAGGTGGCCGACATCGACGTGCAGCGTGAGCGCCGTGACCGTCCGCCACCACTCGCCCTGCCGGACGAGGTCGGTGTCGATGCGCCCGGCGCCGAACCAGTCGTAGCCGAACGTCACGTTGCCGTCCGCCGCCGCGACGGCCAGCAGGATGAACACGCACCCCATCACGCCGGTGAGGCCGAGCGGGTGGACCGGCAGCGGGGAATGACGTCGCGGCCACCCGCGATTCTCCCGCGCGTACTGGTCGAGCTGGCCGAGCGCCGCCGGGACCAGTGGCTCCGGGACCAGCAGTGTCCACTCGCCGCGGTGCACGCGGACGACGTGGTCGATGTTCATCGCCTTCAGGACCAGCGCGCGCTCGCGGCACCTGGCCGCCGCGCGCGAGCGGTAGATCACGATGTCGGCGCCCGGCGCATCCATGCGGTGATCCTTGGGGCGCCGCGGAGCCGGGGACACCGCGGGGGCGGTCTCCGCGGCCAAAAGAAAAGAAAGAGCCCGCCCCGGGTGCGGGACGGGCTCGAGGTGATTCAGGTCGCAGGCCGTGCGGGCTCAGCGTCGCCGGCGCGGCCCGCCGAGGCCGAGCAGCATCAGGCCCAATGCCCCGGGGGCGGGCACGACGCCGTTGATGCGAAGCGAGAGCGGGCCGTGCGCGAACTCCGCGCCGTCCGAGTTCCGGCGCGAGAAGGCCGGGCCGCCCATCAGGGCGTCACGCCACGTCGCGCTGAAGTCGGGGCCGTTGGCCTCGGCACGGACCCAGTACGTGCCCTGCGGCAGGAAGACGTTGTAGGCCTCGTCACGCCATGCCGGGCCGCTGAACGGATCGTTCGTCAGGAAGAACACGGCGCTGGCGAGCGCATTGCCCTCGTCGGGTCGTCCGCCCGAGTCGGGAAACAGCGTCGCCGTGAGGCCGACGCCGGAGGGATCGCTCGCGAAGCCGTCGATTCCGACCGTCGAGATGTTCCAGCCGGCGGCGTCGCCGATGGCGAACGAGGTGAACTGCGTGAAGCCGCCGAAGGGCTGACTCACCCCGCTGACGGTCCAACCGTCGCTGGCGCCGTCCGTCCCGTTGTCGAGAAGAAAGCCCGCGTGCGTCGAGGCGGACGCGACGAGCGTCACCGCCGCGGCGAGACCGATGAGCGTTGATGAGATCTTCATACTGAACTCCGTCCCGGTGAACGTCAGCCGCTGAGACGGTCAGCGTCCGCCCTCTCTCGCTCGGCGCGCGGACGACCCGCGGTGCCGGAATCCGGCTCGCGTCGCCCGGGCGTGCTGTTTCTGTTCGACCCTCGCGTCCGGAGCCATCCGGACGGCGGAAGAGCGGACACGCCGACCGACGCGTCTCTCTCTTCCCGTTGGGAATCGCGAGGTCCGGAGCCTTCCCGGACCGACCGTAATCTTACATAAGTTGCCCGCGAACCGGAACAAAGATTCTATCAAGAGCCGGCGAACCTCCGTCAAGCAGGGAAAGGGAGTGGAGAGGGGGAAGAGGCGCCGGCGCAGCCTTCCGCGCCCGGCGACGGCACCCGTCGGTCGCGGAATGTGGCAGAATGCCGCATCCCCCGGGAGTCCCCCATGTTCGAATCCGCCGAGCTCGGACACGAGATCGACAAGGAGACCTACCGGCGCGAGCGGCCGGCGCTGCGCGAGGCGTTGCTCGCGGCCCAGTTCGAGGCGCAGGAATCCGCGCAGTTCCCGGTGATCATCCTGATCGGCGGAGTGGACGGGGCGGGCAAGGGCGAGACGCTCAACCGGCTGAACGCGTGGATGGATCCACGACTGATCGAGACGCACGGCATGGACCTGCCGACGCCGGAGGAGCAGGGGTTCCCGCCGATGTGGCGTTTCTGGCGCGCGCTTCCGCCGAAGGGGAAGATCGGCATCTTCGTCGGATCGTGGTACACGAAGCCCATCCTCGACCGGGTGCTCGGTGCGGCCGGCGAAGCACAGCTCGACCAGAGCATCGACGACATCAACCGCTTCGAGCGCATGCTCGCCGACGAGGGCGCGCTGATTCTCAAGTTCTGGCTCCACCTTTCGAAGAAGGCGCAGAAGAAACGCCTCGACTTCCTGGAGAAGAACCCGCGCACCGCGTGGCGCGTCACCGACGACGACTGGCGACGCTTCAAACGCTACGACGAGTTCCGCGACACCTCCGAGCACGTGCTGCGTCGGACGAGCAAGGGCCACGCGCCGTGGATCGTCGTCGAGGGCGCCGACGCGCGTTACCGCCAGCTCACCGTCGGCACGACGATCGTGACCGCGCTGCGAGACCGCCTCGATCGCGCCGAGGACGAAGCGACGTCCCGCCTCGCCCCGCCGGCGCCGGCGATCACGGATCTCAACGTGATCAACAGCCTCGATCTCACGCAAGAGCTCGGCGAGAAGGACTACGCGCGGCGGCTCGAGGATCGCAAGGGCCGGTTGAACGCGCTCTCGCGTGACCGGAAGTTCCGTGATCGGGCGGTCGTGGCGGTCTTCGAGGGCAACGATGCGGCCGGAAAGGGGGGCGCGATCCGCCGCGTCACCGCCGCGCTCGATGCCCGCCAATACCGCGTGGTGCGCAGCGCATCCCCCACCGATGAGGAAGGGGCGCGTCCGTACCTGTGGCGTTTCTGGCGTCACGTTCCGCGGCACGGGCACTTCACGATCTTCGACCGTTCGTGGTACGGACGTGTGCTGGTCGAGCGCGTCGAAGGCTTCGCCGCGCCGGCCGACTGGATGCGCGCGTACGGCGAGATCAACGACTTCGAGGCGGAGATGGTCCGCCACGGCATCGTCGTCGTGAAGTTCTGGCTGGCCATCAGCCGCCGGGAGCAGCTCCGCCGGTACGAGGCCCGCCGGGAGACGGGCTACAAGCGCTTCAAGCTGACGGACGAGGACTGGCGCAACCGCGAGCGGTGGGACGAGTACGTGCGCGCGGTCTCGGACATGGTCGATCGCACGAGCACCGAGATCGCACCCTGGACGCTCGTCGAGGCCGAGGACAAACGGTTTGCGAGGATCAGGGTGCTGGAGACGCTGTGCGACCGCCTGGAGGACGCGCTCTGAGCGGCTGGGGGACGCTCTTTGAAGAGGTCGGGCTGCACTGGCTCACACTGGTGTTGCGCGAGGGCGCCCGCCCGCCGGTCCCGGCCGACGCGCGGCGGGCGTCGTGCGATCGGTCGCCGTCGCCGCCCGCCCGACGTCGAAGAGGCGCGATGGCGCGATCGAAGCGCGCGCTCGACCCGCTCAGCCGACGGATCCGGCGCCGGCCCGACCGGGCGTCCGGACGACGCCGCGGCAGTGGTAGACCAGCGACGGCGGCATGCTTCGCCACACGACGCGGCTCGCTGCGACGTGCGCGAACTCCTCGTGGAGCCTGCGTGCGAACCGGCGCGCCGCCGGCAGAGCCAGCGCCTGCACCTGGGCGTAGGTCGCGAACGAGCCGTCGTCAGCGAGCAGCAATCGGATCGTCCGCAGGCACCGCCATTGCGTTGCCGTCCCCAGCGACGCCCACGGCAGCCCGGCGAGGATCACGTCGGCGCGGTTCACGCCGAGTCGGCGGCAGTGCTCGAGGGCGTGCTGCGCATCGCCGTGCACGACGTCCGCGGCGGGATGACGATACCGGAGGAGGTTCACGAGCCGCGGGTTGCGCTCGATCAGGACGATGCGGCAGTCCGCGGACGCGGACGACGTCACCAGCGAGGTGATCGCCCCGGTGCCTGCGCCCAGCTCCACGACCGTGCGCACGCCGGTCCAGTCGATCGGCCGCACCATCTCGCGAGCGAGCGCCGGCGAGCACGGGGCGACGGCGCCGACAGAGCGCGGCGTCCTCACGTACTCGCGCAGCAGTCGGAAGGTGTCCGCGCGTCGCGACGGTCGGGTCCTTCGGTTCTCGGGAATGCGTGAGCTCCTTGCGCCAGCCGGCTGGGGAGCGGGGATCATCGCCGCCTTTGCCCGCCGCGTCTACGGGCGGGCCGGCGGGCTGCTACGGCGTCGGCAGCGTGTCCTCGCGAGCGCCGCGCACCACGTGTTACACCCCCATCGCGCACGGCCCCCATCGCGCATGGGCCCGAACGTCCGTCCCTGTGCTATCCTCCCGCGACGCCGCGATGACGACCGTCCCCACCCAGTTCGACGACTACGCCGCCGACGCGTTCGATCTCGTTGAGTTCAAGGAGCAGCGACGCGAGATCCACCATTACGTCGAGCCCCCGGGCCTGTCGCCCGACGATGAGACGCTGCGCGCGTACTTTCGCTCGTCGAAGTACCCCTACCCGACGCGCATGGACATGACGACGTACTACCGCGCGAAGTACGGCCTTCAGGTCGAGCTGGTGAAGCTCCAGAACTGGCTCAAGGAGACCGGCGGCAAGCTCCTCATCCTCATGGAGGGGCGGGACGCCGCCGGGAAGGGGAGCACGATCAAGCGGTTCATGGAGTACCTGAATCCGCGCGGGGCGACCGTCATCGCGCTCGACAAGCCCAGCGAGCAGGAGCGCGGGCAGTGGTACTTCCAGCGGTACGCGGATCACCTGCCCGGCGCCGGCCAGATCGTCTTCTTCGATCGCTCCTGGTACAACCGCGCGGGGGTCGAACGCGTGATGGGCTTCTGCACCAGGGAGCAGTACTGGGAGTTCGTGCGGCAGGCGCCCCTGTTCGAGCAGATGATCACGGCCGACGGGATCGTGCTCTTCAAGTTCTACCTGTCGATCAGCAAGGCCGAGCAGGCGGTCCGGTTCGAAGATCGGCGTCGCAATCCGCTCAAGCAGTGGAAGCTCAGCCCCATCGACATCGAGGCCCACTCACGCTGGGACGCGTACACGGAGGCGAAGGAGGAGACGATGCGTCTCACCGACACGCCGGAGGCGCCGTGGACGCTGGTGAAGGCGGACGACAAGCTCCGCGGCCGGCTCGAGACGATGCGGTGGGTGCTGCACCGGATGGACTATGCGGGCAAGGATCCGGAGGTCGTCGGACGCCCGGATCCGTGGATCTCGGCACCGGCCGCGAAGGTGTTCGTCTGACCCCCCGGCGGACGCCCCGGGGCGTCATCGCCGGACGACCCCCTTTGACGTCATGCGGCACGGTCGCTACACTCCCGCATCCTTGCGTCCGAAGGACACGCGTAAGTGTCGTTTCGGGCCGGATTTGGGGTCGGGGCCAGATGGGTCGGGCCTGATGGGATCGGACCAGATGGCGTCGGGCCAGATGGGGGCCAGATGCGGTCGGGGCCAGATGGACTTCTCACTCCCGTGGGCGGCAGGACCGAGGTCGTCGGCGTTTCGGGCGGGAGGAGAGCGAACCCGGGGGGCGGAATACAATCCGGAAGGCAATCCGGACACAATCCGGAATACAACGGATACAACGAACTACAATGGAACCGTGCGGTTGAAGGCGACGCGGGTGCGTCTCCTGAGGACCGCGACAAACCGAGTGACGACCGAGCATCTCTCCGAGCATCTCTCCGAGCCTGCCTCCGAGCCCTGCAATGTCATCACCCAAGCTCTTGAGAGGCAGTATCGATGAAACTGTACGTTGGCAACATCAGCTTTGACTCGACCGAGGAGACCCTCCGCAACGCGTTCTCCGAGTTCGGGGACGTCGAGGAGGTCGCCGTCATCACCGATCGCGAGACCGGCCGCCCGCGCGGCTTCGCGTTCGTGACCATGTCCGATGACAACGCGGCCCGCGCCGCAATCGACGGACTCAACGGGAAGGACCTTGACGGACGCTCCCTCAACGTGAACGAAGCCCGCGCCAAGACCGGCAGCGGTGGTGGTGGCGGTGGCGGCGGTGGCGGTGGCGGTCGCCGCGGCGGCTGGTAAGCCGCCGGATCAGCCTGATAGGTCAGCCTGATAGATCAGCCTGATAGGTCAGCCTGAACGCTCAGGCCTGAAAGGTCAGCACTGAAACGCGAGACGCCGAGGCCCCGTGCCTCGGCGTCTTTCTTGTTTTCGGGGCCAGTCCGGGGCCAGTCCGGGGCCAGTCCGGGGTCAGTCCGGGGGCCAGTCCGGGGGTCAGTCCGGGGGCCAGCCTGGGTCGGGGCCGATCGCTAACCCCAGTTCGCCAGCAGCAGCACGATGTCGCCGAATCCCACGCTTCCGTCGTCGTCGAGATCGGCGGGGCACGGCGCGGGCGGCGGCGGGCACTCGCCCCACGCGCCGAGCACGACGAGGAGATCGGAGAAGCCGATGACGCCGTCGCCGTCGAGGTCGAAGGGTTCGAGCATCCAGACTCCGCGCGACACGGTTCCGGCGAAGATCGTCCCGCCGGCGTCGAGGAGCGACACGACCGGCGTCGCGTCGAGCCCTACGCCGTGCGGCGACCAGTGCGCGCCGTCGGGCGAGCGATACACGCCGTTCGTCACGCTCACGAAACCGGCGCCGGATGCGTAGAGCGCGCGGCCGTCGGCGATGAGCGTTCCGAAGTCCTCCGGCGGCAGGTCGGCGTCGAGGTCGGCCCAGGTGAGGCCACCATCCGTCGAGCGGAAGATCCGTGCGTCCGTGCCGAGCAGATACTGGTCGCCACCGAGTGTCGCGAAGGCGCGGCCCCCCGGTGCCCCCGTCGCGCGTGACCAGCTCGCGCCGAGACTGGTCGTCCGGTACACCCCGTGCGCGGCGGTCGTCGCGAGCACCGCGTCGTCGGTGGCGATGACGTCGAGCACCGGCCGCAGGATCGGCTCGCCGAGATAGACGAAGTTGATCGGCAGCCCGTTCGACGCGCGTTGCCAGGTCGCGCCGCGATTCGCGGACCGGTAGACGCCGTCGCCCGACGGAACCGACGAGCAGCCGCAGTGAGGATCGCCCGCGACGAAGTGGGGGCCGCCCCCGGTGGCGACGAAGAGGACGTCGTCGAGCGTCGCAAAGCCGTTGAGCGGCTGGTAGCGCAGACCGCTGGTCGAGCCGTACGTCGGCAGCCCCGTCAGCACGGGGTCCCAGGTCACGCCGGCGTCGAGCGTCCGGTAGGCGCCTTCGTCACGCGAACCGGCGATCACGTCGAGCGGACCGTCCGCGTCGAATGCCGTGACGTACACGCCGGGCAGTGCGGGCGTCATCTCGGTCCACGTCACGCCGCCGTCCGCGGAGCGCGCGTTGGGCGGACCGAAGGGCGACGTGGCGAAGATCGTCGAGCCCGCGGCGCCAAGTGCCGACACCGTCGTGCCGACGATGCCGCCGTTCGCCGCCTGCCAGGACGCGCCGTCGTCGGTCGATCGCCACGCGCCGTGGCCGAACCCGAGGACGAATCGGCCCCCGCCCGCGGCGGCGGCGCGGGGCGTCGCCAGGAACGACGGAAGCCCCGTCGCGTCGAGCGGCGTCCACGTCGCGCCGTGGTCGAGCGAGCGCAGGAGCGACGGCTCCGGTCCCGAGCCGCCGGCGACGATGACCGTCGCGTCCGACGCGACACCCACGCGATCGAAGGTGTTGACGATGCCCGTGGCGACCTCGGTCCAGGTCACGCCATGGTCGGTCGAGCGGTAGAGAGTCTGCGCGAACAGCCCGCCCGCGATCACGGCCTCGTCGGTGCGGGCCAGCAGCGTGAGGAAATCGGCCGGGAGGTCGTCGCCGACCGGGGTCCACGTCGCGGCCCCGTCGTCGGAGTGGAACAACTCGACACTGTTGACGGTCGCGAGCAGGTGCGCGCCGTCCACGAGGATCGCGTTGCCCGAGGACGCCGGCAACGTGCGCTCGGCCCAGTCGTTCGCGTCACCCAGACGCAGTCGCTGGACCCCGCCCGCGTCGTGCAGCAGCAGGAACACTCCGTCGAATGCGTACGCGCTGATGGTGCCCGTCGCGGGCAGGCCGGTCTCAATCTCGCTCCACGTCGCCCCGCCGTCGCCGGACGCGTAGACCGTGTGACCGGCCGCGGCGATGACGTCGCCGTCCCGCGCCGCGACCGAGGTCACGACGGCGTCGTCCGGCAGACCGACGCCCGTGCGGGTCCAGGCCGCCCCGTCGTCCGAGCGATGAACGCCCGCGACCGCGGCGTAGAACCGTCCACCGCCGTGGGCGAGCGAGGTGACGCTTCCGCCCTCAGGGCCGCCGGTCTGGTTCCACGTGGCCGCGTCTGCGGGCGCACAGAGAAAGAGCAAGGCGGCGACGGCAGCAGCGCGGAACAGCTTCGGGGATTCCATGGAGCCTCCTGGTCTTGAGGCGACGCCCGGGCGTCCGACGCGCCGCACGCAGATGTCGCCCCCGGGTCGTTACCTTGCGGGTCGTCACCTTGCGGGTGGTCGCCCCCGCGGGTCGTCGCCTGGCGGGTGGTCGCCCTTGCGCGTGGCGGGCCGGGCCCTCGACGGGATTCCGCAGGATCGCTGCGCTCACCGCTCCGGCTCGCCGCTCGGGTCGATCACGGCGGTCTCGAATCGCCGGAGGACGACAAGCGTCACGAAGGCCAGGGCGGTGACGAGCACGGCGTTGGAGTAGTAGCCGGCGCCCGCCGACACGCCGGCCGCGGCGATGACCCAGATTCCCGCCGCCGTCGTGAGACCGCGGACCTTGCCCCCGGACTGCATGATCACGCCGGCGCCGAGGAAGCCCACGCCCCCCACGATCGCGGCGATGATCCGGACGGCGTCGCCCGATGCGTTCGTGTCCCTTGCGGCGATCGCCTCGAAGACCTCGATGGCCACGAGCGTGAACCCGGCCGCGCCGAGCGCCACCATCATGTACGTTCGGAGCCCGGCGTCGCGGTTCCTCGCTTCGCGGTCCCAACCGATCACCGCCCCGCACGCGACGGCGAGGAGCAGTCGGGCGGCCGACTCCCAGAACGACGTGGACAGATCGATCGAGTCGAACACGACACGCCCTTTCGAAGGAACTGTCACGACGCCGGGGGCGGGGGGCGGCGAATGCGTCCCGGGAAGAATAAAGAAAGCGCCCCGCCCTGACAGGGCGGGGCGCGGATTCCGTGCGGGCCCCGGATCTCCCCAGCCCCCCGGACGCCCCCGGACGCCCCCGGACACCCCCGGACGCGGGCCCCGATCGTGCTACACCGGCGGCGCCTGCCCGCGCAGGGCGCGGGAGATCAGGCTGAGGGCGAACAGCACGATAAATACGAAGAAGAGGATCTTGGCGATGGTCGCCGCCAGTCCGGCGAGCCCGAAGAAGCCGAAGGCGCCCGCGAGCAGCGCGACGATCAGGAAGATGATGGCCCAGCCAAGCATGGTCAACTGCCTTTCCGGCCGGCGTCCGTCGCGTCTTCCAGCTCATCGGCAGCGTCCTCGATGGCGTCGCCTGCCTCTTCGATGGTTTCGTCGATTTCCTCGCCGGCCTGTTCGAATGAGTCGGATCCGCCGTCGCACCCCGGGAGCGCTGAGACGCCCGCGAGGAGCATGAATCCGGCGGTGACAGTGAGAGTACGGTTGCGCATTACGGTGAACTCCTCATGGTCAGTATGGTCAGTCGGCCGCGTCCTGAATGGCGTCCCCGGCGGACTCGATGTCCTCGCCGGCGCCCTCCATCGTGTTGCAGCCGCCGACGAGCGCGATGCACGCGGCGATGAGCACGGTTCGGGCCAACTGTCCTGCCAACAGTCGTAGGGTGCGTTTCATGGAGCACGTCCTTTCCATCCAGGCGAGCGGCGGGCTGATCAGCCCTCGCACTTCCGGCAGAACTCGTCAACCTCTTTCCGGATCTCCGCCTTCGCCTTGCCGTAGCGCTTGAGGAGGCGGCCTTCAAGCTGCTCGCGGTTGCCCTCGATCACGTCCAGGTCGTCGTCGGTGAGGCGGCCCCACTGCGTCTTGACCTTGCCGCGGAGCTGCATCCAGTTGCCCTTGAGCTGTTCA
>CAZXBB010000115.1:0-13877 GCA_964638815.1 uncultured Isosphaeraceae bacterium | reverse complement strand
GCGTGAGCTGCAGGATGCAAGCGTCGCCGGCGTCGCCGCCCCTGGGCCCGTTTTCCGCCCCCCCTCGTCCCGGGCCGGGCCGCGGACGGGGGCCATCCAGGACGGGCTGCGGGCGGGGGCCGAGTGCCCCGATCCAGCCCTGCCGGGTCCCGGAACGCGGATCTGCCCCGTTTTTGGCATTCGATCGTTGACCCCGATAATCGCTGTGGTAGGCTTGGGCGTCCACGCAGGTGGTCCGAGCGGGTTTTGAGAGGCCCGGTCGGGACGAGAAGAGAGAAGCGAAGAGAGAGAGACCCCACATGCAGCGTCAGCTGTTCGCCTGTGCCCTCATCGCAGGGACAATCGTGGTCGGGACGGCGGTCTCGTCGGCCGACGCCGGACTGATCCTGTACGGCGACTTCGCCGGCAGCACCGTCGATTACCTCAATGTCAACGAATCTTCCGACACCGATCCCGGGCCGCTTTTCGGCGCGCCGACGGTCACCGGCGATTCGCTCACGTTCAACAACATGTCGTTCTCCTCGTCGGCCGCCGGCATGGGGGGCGCGGACATCTCGACGGGCATCCTGAACACCACCATCGACGCCCACGACGGCAACGCGATCCACGCGCTGTCGTTCCGGGAATCCGGTTCGTACACCCTGTCAGGGCTGATCAACGACGCGTTCGCCGCGGTTGCGGCCGCGGTGATCATCAACGTGCTCGAGGTCGACGGCATGGCGGTCGACCCGATCGGGATCAACACGCTGATGATGTACACGCCGTCGGGCGGCAGCTTCTCGATCGGCGAGGACGGCGCGGGGTCGAACCTCTGGGAGGGCATGCTGGATCTCAATCTTGACGCGTTGCTCTCATCCCGCGGCGTCACCGGCAGCGCGACCCGTCTCTCGCTCACGATCACGAACACGCTGAGCGCGGCGAGCATGGCGGAAACCGCCGCCTCGATCTCCAAGAAGAGCCTCAGCATCCGCGTCGTGCCCGCCCCCCCGACGGCCCTGCTCCTCCTGCTGGGCGCAGCAGGATCGCGGCGGCGGCGGCGTGTTGACTGACGGCGCGCCCGGAAACACCCGGACCGAACCACCACCCGGAACCACCACGACCGACGAGGCCGTGGCGGTTTTCGGTGCCTCGCGTCTGCGTGGGGTTCCTGGCACGGTGACCGCAGCGAAGGCGGTACTCGGGGATTCCCGACTCCCCGTTTCCCATTGTTCAATTGACCGTTCTGAGGTTCCCGATTCCCCGTTCCCCGATTCCCCGTTCCCCGTTCCCCGCTTCCGGAGGTGCTGCGACCGACTCCCGCATGCCCAGGCCGTACGGTGCCGACGTGCCGGAAGGGGGACGACATCGCCGCCCGTCTTGTGAAACGCAGCCGGCGTGAAACGAACGAGCGCGCAACCATCCTGAGCTCGTCGATCCGGACGGCATCGAAGACGCTGCAGTCGCCTTGATCCGGCGCAAATGGGGAACCGGGAACGCGGAATCAGGAACCGCGGAACGGTCAATTGAACAACGGGAAACGGAAAGCGGGAAACGCCAGACCCTTGCGGCTCAGGTAACCGGCATTCGCGCTTACTCGCACGTCCCCCAGTCGCCAAGGATGATCAGCAGGTCGGCGAAGTCCACGGTGCCGTCGAGATCGATATCCTCCGGGCAGAGCGAGCAGTCGGTGCCGAACGCGCCGAGGATGTCGAGGACGTCCGCGAACCGGATGATCCCGTCACGATCGACGTCGGCCGAGCAGTACGCGTGCAGCGCGTAATCGCCGCACTGCTGGGTGTTGAAGCCATCGATCGTGATCGCGTACGTTCCGGCCTTCAGGCCGGTGATGCGCAGGATGCCGTGGCCTCCGCCGCCGTACAGCACGCAGAGGTTGTCGCCGAGGCCAATCTCGTCTCCGCACGTGTCGTTCCCGATCACCAGCACGCTGTCCCAGTCCCCGCTTCCGCACATGTGGAAGGTCCGGGAGACGGTCCGGATAACCTCGAACTCGTAGTGGGCGTCCGGCGCGTCCGGAAACAGGAACTCGCAGGTGTCGTCCTCGCCGCACGTGTTCCCGACGATGACGTCGGGCAGGACGATCGTGCCGGCCTGGGCGATCGAGGCCGCGGAGACCACGGCGGCGATGAACCACAGTCGGTCAGCTCTCATGACAGGGGTACTCCTTTCTCCGGTGGCGGACCGCATCCCGGCGGCTCGCCCTGTGGCTTATACCACCCCGGAGCCCCTCCGGGCTAGAACAAAAGGCAAACTCCGCCGCCCGGACGCCGTCTCAGCCCGCGCACCGGTCATCCGCCGACGCCAGCGCCGCCCGGAGGGGATCGAGGAGCGCCCCGAACCGGCCGGCCCGGCCGACCGAGGTCGCGTACATCGGACGCTGCACCTGCTCGTAGCTGAGCGTCTGGTTGGTGCGTTTCGTCTCGTGGAAGTGGAGACATGCGTCGTCCCATGCGAGCCCGCAGAAGTCGATCAGGCGTCGCGACACCGCCTCCTGGTCGCGCACGAGGTCTTCGTACGCGATCTCGAGGAACGGCATGTCGATGACGGCGCGCCAATGGTCCATCAGCCGCGCATACTGCCGGTAGTGGAACGCGAGATGGCCGAGATCGCTGCCGGCGGCGAACTCGCCCGGCGCGAAGGGGTTCAGGTAGCACGACAGGCAACTGTCCACCGGATCACGCCGGCAGTGGATGACGCGTCCGGCGGGAAAGAGCAGGTTGATGAGCCCGAGATGCTGACCGTTGTCGAGAGCCTTGTCCGTGATGCGGAGCGCCGCGCGGTCGACCCGCTGCGCCTCGTCCAGGTACTCGCGACTGAAGTCGCGCACGTCGTCGCGCGTCAGGCTCGTCACGCACTGCGGGTATCCCACGGCGGCCTCGATCCGGATCGGCATCTCGCGACGGATTGCAGCCATCACCCGGCTCTCGCCCAAGCCCGCCGCCTGCGGATGGCTGCTGATGATCTGCTCGACGAGCGTGGACCCGCAGCGGGGAACCCCGACGATGAAGACCGGCACCTCGCACGGCTCCGCACGCGGCAGCTTCGCCATCCGCCCGGCCGTGAACGTCGCAATGATATCGTCCACCAGGCGCCGGTAGTCGTCGGGGACGAAGCGGTCGGCGGAGAGCGCGTTGCCCCGTCCCGCGCAGTCGAACGCGGCCGCGCAGTCGCCCTTCCGCTCGTACGCGCGGGACAGCAGGAACCACGTCTCGCGCTGCGACGCCGGATCGCCCCGACCGGCCTCGACCACGCGGCGACCGACCTCGATCGCGCGGTCGGGCTCGTCGGCGCGCAGGAGGAGCCGCAAATAGACCATCGCCACGTCCGGCGACTCGGGATGCGCCCGCATGAGCGGCTCGAGCAGCGCCCTCGCCTTCGCGTGGTCGCGCTGCAGCTCGTACACGACGGCCTTGCCGATCACCGGCGGAACGAGCAAAGGATCGATCCGGAGCGCCTTGTCGAACTGCGTCATCGCCTTCGCATACTCGCCGCGCGTGCCGAGGAGCCGGCCGAGCTGGTACCGCAGATCGGGCCGCTTCGGATGGAGCCGGACCGCGGTCGTCACGTGCTCCAGCTCCTCGTCGGGGCGGTTCATGCCCCGCGCGACCTCGGCGAGAAGCATGATCGCGCGGACGTCCCGCCGGTTCACGGCCAGCGCCCGGCGGCAGAAGTCGCGCGCGGCGGTGAAGTGGCGCCGCTGGCAGGCGTCGCGGGCGGCGAGGAGATGCGACTCGAGGTCCGACACGCTCACGCCCCGCTCCGTCGCTGCACGCGCGCGCCGCTCGTGATCTTGTCGGACGGATGGACGATCACGACGTCGCCCGGCCCCAGCCCTTCTCGCACCTGCGCGACCAGCCCGGTCCTGCGGCCGATCACGATCTGCCGCAACACCGCCCGCCCCCGCTCGACGACGTAGACGGCCCAGCCGTCGTCGCGCGCGGCGTCCTCGTCGGCCGCGTTCGCGACGTTCCCGGCGCCGCCGGCCGCGGGCGGCGGCGCGTCCGACCGGAAGAGCGCGCTCGACGGCACGAGCAGCTCGTCTGCGGCTTCCCAGAGCACGATGCGCGCCTCGATCCGGTATCCGTCCGCCAGCGTCGCGCGTTCGGCGAACGGCGTGACGAAATCGGCGATCACGTTCACCCGCTGCTCGTCAACGCCGAGGGCCGACACCTTTGTGAAGGCGGAGGGCTCCACCAGCCGCACCGTCGCCTCGAGCGGCGTGTCGCCGCCCCAGTGGTCGATGACGATCCTCGCCCCCTCGCGGATCCGTACCGCGTCCGTCGAGAGGACGTCGATGACGATCTCGAGATCGGCGGGGTTCCCGAGCTCCAGCAGCGGCGTGCCCGGCTGGACGACCGCGACGCTCTCCTGGAGGACGCGCAGCACCTTGCCGCTGATCGGGGCGCGAATCGGGAACTGCGCCTCCGGCGGGCCGTCGCCGCCGGTCGTGTGCAGCAGCGCGCTCCGCGCCTGCTCGAGCTCGAACGTCGCGATCTCGCCGCCGAACATCGCCGAACGGTGGTCCTCCATCGCCATGCGGTGGAGCGACTCCTGCTCCTCGACTTCGCGTGGACCGGCCCCCCCCTTCGCGAACGCCTCGCGCAGGTCCGCGAGCTCGTCCTCGGCGAAGTCGTAAGCGGCGCGGGCCCGCTCGCTCTCGGCCTGCGATCGCCTGACCGCGGCCTCCGCCGCGCGGACCCGCGCTTCCGCCTCGGCGAGCTCACGGGCATCCAGCAGGCGCGGGTCCGTCGGCTCGATGATGGCAACGATCGTCTCGCCCTCCCTGACCGGGTCGCCCGGGTCCAGCGTGATCCGGCGCAGACGCCCGGTGAGCGGCGACGACACGGTGTACCGCTCCCGGATGCGCGTGCGTCCGTCCTCGTCAACGGTGACCGCGATCGGGCCGCGACGCACCGACGCCACGTCCACCGGGATCGGGACCGGCCGGAACGCCCACGCGAGGACCGCGACGATTCCCAGGACGACGATGCCGAACGCTGCTCTTCGCATCCACACTGGCATGATGAGGTGAACCCTATTCCCTGCTCTTCAGGACCGCCACCAGGTCGAGCCGGTCGAGCAGCCGCCGCACCGCGAGGCCCGAGGCCAGGGCGGCGATCATGACGACGACCGCAGCCATCGCGTAGGTCGATCGCTCGATCACCAGGGGGATGCGGAAGAGCTCGGTGTCGAACACGCTGGTCGTCAGGACCGCGAAGAGGTAGCCGACGACCAGCCCGGCCGGGATTCCGATCAGCGCGAGGACGGCCAGCTCGCCGAGCTGGATCATCGAGATCTCCGCCCGCGTGAAGCCGATCACGCGCAGCGTCGCAAGCTCGCGACTTCGCTCGGCGAGTGAAATCCGCGCGCTGTTGTACACGACGCCGAACGCAATGATCACGGCAAACCCGATGTTGAACGCGCGCATGCGCATCAGGTGCTCCGCCATCGTATCGCGGAAGCTCTCGACCGCAGCGTCCTTGAGCGTCACCGCGGCAACGAGCGGGGTCTCCTTCAGGCGTCGAAAGAGCGCATCGATGTGGCGCCGGTCCGCCGCGATGAACGCGCCGCTGGTGATCGCGCCCTCCCCGAGCAGCCGGTTCAGCGACGCGCGGCTCGTGTAAGCCGACAGCCCCTGGAAGTCCGACACCAGCGAGGCGATCGGAACCCGCGGACCGGACCCGTCGCGACGGCCGGCGGCGGACGTGCCCCCGTCGCCGGACACGAGCGCGGCGACGGGCGCGCGCACCACCGGCTTCCGGCCTTCGAGGACCTCCATCTCGACCTCGTCCCCGACGCCGACGTGCAGCAGCTCGCCAAGCTTCTTCGAGAGCACGAGCCCGTCGGACGCGATGGGCACGCGCTCCCCCTCGACGTCCACCATCTGGAAGAGCGTCCCCTCCGGCTCGAGGCCCATGATCCCCAGGCGGCGCGAACGATGCCCGGCGCGGAGACGAACGGGCACCGATCGGTATGGCTCGACGAGACGGACGCCAGGAAGCCCGCGGATCACGGCGGTCGCCTCGGACGTGCGCGGGTCCGTCCAGGCGACCGAGAGGTCGTATCGCTGCACGACCTCGAACTGGAGCACGATGACGTACTCGATCGCGTCCTCCATGAAAGCCCCGAGAACGAGCACCGCCGATCCGAGCGCGATGCCCATGCAGGACAGCGCCGCCTTCACGGGCCGGCGCTCGAAGTTGCGGAGGATCATGCGCGCGGCGGGCGACAGGAACCGCTCGAAGCCGGTGCGCTCGAGAATCGTGGGCCTGTAGTTCGGCGGCGGAGCGGGTCGCATCGCCTCCGCCGGCGGCAGGCGCATCGCCCGCAGCACCGCTCCCATCGTCCCCGCGAACGCGGCGCCTCCGCTCACGAGGAGCGCGAGCACAGGCGTCCGCACGTCGAACGCCATGTCGAGCACGGGGAAGTGGAAGAACTGTGCGTACATCTCCGTGAGCCCGGCTGCCATCCACGCCCCCACCGCGGTTCCGGCCACGACCGCGACAATCGTGATCATGCCGACGAGCTTGAGATAGTGCACCCCGATCTCGCGGCGGCCGTACCCGAGCGCCTTGAGCGCCGCGATCTGCTCCCGCTGCGCGCTCACCTGCCGCGAGACGACGACGTTCAGCAGGAACCCGGCGACGGCCAGGAAGATCGCCGGAGCGACGACGGCGGTACCGCGGAGCTCCCTGATCTCGTTCGAGACGAACTCGTGGGAGGTCTGATCCTCGCGCCCGTGCGCGCCGAGGCTTCCGTACGGCTCCGTCAGGCGATCGACCGCAGCGATGACATCGGCCTCGTCGGCGCCCGGCATGAGCGCGATGACGACGTCGTTGAACGCGCCCTCCATGTCGAAAGCAGAGGCGAGCTCCGTCTCCGGCATCCAGAAGACGCCGAACCGCCGATCGTCCGGCAGCATGTCGCCCGGCTTGATCTGGTAGATGTACTCCGGCGACAGCGCGATGCCGACGACGCGCAGCTCGTCGAGCCGGCCCTCGATGATCGCGACGACGTGATCGCCGGGATGCAGGCCGTGCGCCTCGGCGAAGGGCTCGCTGACGACGACCTCACGTTCACGACCGCGCTCCGGCAGGCGGCCGGCGCGCAGGTGAAGCGCGCACAGCGCCGGCGTGCCCCCGTCCGGAAGCGAGATCAGACGCCCCACTGCCGGCTCCGCCAGGTCGGGCATGTCCAGCGTCACGCCCTCGACGACCCGGGTCTCGACGCGGGCGACGCCGGGAATGTCCGCGATCCTGTCGCGGAGCGCGGCGGGAGCGCGCTTCACGTGGGCGAAGACGTCGGCGAAGCGGTACTGCTCGTAGTAGGTCTCGAGCGTGACCTCGAGCGAGCGCAGCATGACGAGCGACATCACGAACGTCGCGACCCCGCACGCCATCACGAGGCAGATCGCGATCGCCTGCCCCTTCATGTGCACGAGGTCCCGGAACATCTTGCGATCGAGCGCGCTCATGTCGTCACCACTCCAGCGATTGCGCCGCGTGCTTCCGCTCGACGTGACGGATCTCCGCGACGAGCCCGCCCGAGAGCGAGACGACGCGGTCCGCCATCTCGCCGATCACCGCGTTGTGCGTGATCACGGCCGTCGTCGTGCCGAGCTCGCGGTTCACGCGCTCGATCGCCTCCAGGACGACGATGCCGGTGTGCACGTCAAGGGCCCCGGTTGGCTCGTCGCACAGCAGGACGTCGGGGCGCTTCGCGATCGCGCGGGCGATGGCGACGCGCTGCTGCTCGCCTCCGGAGAGCTGGGCGGGGAAGTGGTCCTTCCGATCGGAGAGGCCGACGAGCGAGAGCGCTTCCACGGGGGTCATCGGGTCTTCGGCGATCTCGGTCACGAGCGCGACGTTCTCGCGCGCGGTCAGGCTGGGAATGAGGTTGTAGAACTGGAACACGAAACCGACGTGCTCGCGCCGGAACCGCGTGAGCGCGCGATCGTCGTCCTCCGTGAGGTCGTGATCGAAGTAGCGGACGCTGCCGGACGTGGGCACGTCCAGGCCGCCGAGGATGTTGAGCAGCGTCGACTTACCGCTCCCCGAGGGCCCGAGCAGCACCATGAACTCACCGGCGTAGAGGTCGAGGTCGATGCCCCGCAGCGCGTGCACGTCCACCTCGCCCATGTGATAGACCTTCGTGACGCCGCGGGCGCGAAAGACCGCCGCCCCCGTCATTCACGGCCTCCGACGATGACGACGCTCGCGGGATCCGCCGAGCGACGCTCCTCCGAGCGATCGGTGGCGGGCGGCGGCTCGGGCGCCAGCGCGCCGATCTCCGCCCGCAAGTCCTCGGTCATGTCGATCTCGACCGATCGCAGCGACGCCTCGAGCTGCTCCGGGACCCGGGCCCCGATGATCGGTGCGGTCACCGCGGGGTGCGCCGCAACCCACGCGACGGCCATGCTCGCGGGCACGTACCCGCGCTCGCGGGCGAAGGCGACGAAGCGGCGCACCGAGTCGCGCACGCCCGCGTCACCGTACCGTTCCGCGTACATCGCGTTCTCGACGAGGCGGCCGCGCGTCGCGGGCTCCGCGGCCTCGTACTTGCCGGTGAGCAGGCCGCCGCCGAGCGGGCTGTACGGCGTCACCGCAACGCCCTCTGACGCGGCCATCGGCAGCAGCTCGACCTCGGCCTGCCGCTTGAGCAGGTTGTACATCGGCTGGATACAGGCGAACGACGACCAGCCGTTGCGGGCGGAGAGCCCCATCGCCTTCGCGACCTGCCAGGCCGCGAAGTTGCTCGCCCCGATGGAGACGACCTTGCCGGCGCGCACGAGGTCATCGAGCGCGCGGAGCGTCTCCCCGAGATCGGTCCGGTCGTCGAAGCGATGGACGAAGTACAGGTCGATCCGGTCCGTGCGCAGCCGGCGCAGGCTGTTCTCGACGGCCTGCACGAGATGACGGCGCGACGCGCCGCGGGCGTTCGGATCGTCCCGCGCGGTCGGAAAGAACGCCTTGGTGGTCAATACAAGCTCGTCGCGGCACGGCTCCGCCAGCGCCCCGAGGATCGCCTCCGACCGCCCGCCGGCATAGACGTCGGCGCAATCGAAGAAGTTGATCCCCGCGTCGCGGCAGCGCGCGAACAGCGCGGCCGAAGTGTCCTCGTCGGCTTCACCCCCGAACGCCATGGTGCCGAAGCAGAGCTGCGACACACGGACGCCGGTTCTTCCGAGGTCGCGGTATTCCATCGGTGCATCCTACCGCCGGCACGGCGACCGCGACCCGATCGCGGCGCCCCCGGTCACGATCCCCCGCATGAAGTCGCTGCCGCGCCGCTCAACGCCGGTACCGCTCCACCTGCCTGCGCACCCGTTCGGCCAGCCCGGGATCGCCGCTGCTCCCGGCCGCCGTGATCGCGCGCTCCGCCGCCGCGACCGCGTCGTCCGCCCGCCCCGCCGCGGCGTACGCGGCGGCCAGCGCCGCGAGCGCGTGCGCGTCGCCGGCGGCGGTCATCCGGACCACGTGCTCGCCGAGCTGCACCGCCTCGGCCGGATTGCGGCGGGCCGGATCGGGGTGCTCCGCGAGAACGCGGGTCGCCTCGACCCACGCGAGCGGACGCGCCGGCCACTGCGCGATCGTCCGTCGGAGCTGATCGACGCCCTCCTCGATCCGGCCGCTCCGTACGAGGACGCCGCCGAGCCGCTCGGATGCGCCGGCGTGCGCCGGGTCGATGGCCAGCGCGCGGCGGAGCGGCGCGATCGCCTCCTCGGGCCGGCCAAGATCGTCGAGCGAGTAGCCGACAAAGGCCTGCATCGCCGCGTCGTTGGTCGACAGCCGCGCCGCCGCGCGGTAGTGCGGGAGCGCGCCTTCGGGGTCGCCGAGCGTGCGGAGCGCGCCGGCCAGGTTGAACTGCACGCGCGGAAGCGCCGGGTCGAGCTCGAGCGCGCGGCGAAGAGGGGCGATGGCGCCCGCGACATCGCCTTCCTGGAGCAGCGCGAAGCCCAGGTTGGAGTGCGAGTCCGCGGCGCCGGGGTCGATCACGACGGCCCGCCGCAGGTGCGCGATCGCCTCCGTCGTCCGGCCCAGGCCGTGCAGCACCGTCCCGAGATTGTGATGGGCGCGGGGATGCGGAGCCTCGCCGACGGCCAGCTCGTACTGCGCGATCGCGGCCTCCGTGTCGCCCTTCACCTGGAGGACGCGGCCGAGGTTGTAGTGGCCGGATGCGCGATCCTCCGGCCGCACCATCACCTCACCGCGGAGCGCCACCGCCCGCCGGTGGTGCGCGATCGCGTCGTCCAGCCGGCCCTCCTCCTCGAGCACGTTGGCGAGGTTATTGTGCGCGCGCGGATTCCCGGGCAGCGCCGCGACCGCGCTCTGCCAGATGGAGAGCTCGCTGCGGTAGTCGGCGTTGCGGCGCACGGTGGTCCACGCGAGCGCCCCCGCCGCCGCGATCGTCAGAGCCGGGGCCAGCCACGGCGCGCCGGAACGGGCCACGACCCGTCGCACCCCGATCACGACGAGCGCCACGAGCGCAGCGAGCGGCAGGTACATCCGTCGCTCGGCGCCGACCTCGCTCGCGATCGGCACGAAGCTGGACGTCGGCGCGAGGATGACGAAGAAGCACGCGAGCGCGAAGCCGACGGGCGGGCGCCGGACGAGCGCGACGATCGTGGCGAGGGCGAGCAGGACGAGGCCCGTCGCCTCGGGCCAGACGTCAGCGGGCGTGAGCGGTCGCGGATAGCCGTAGTCCAGGACGAGCGGATTCGGCCAGGCGACGAGCCGCAGGTAATCGACGAGAACGACACATTGGTTCAGAAGGTAATCGACGCCGCTGACGCCGGTCGCGAAGCCCACCGTCGCCGTCCGGGGCCCCGCGATGTTGAGCGCGATCAGCACGAGCCACGTCGCGGCGAGACCTGCATACAGCCGCCACCGCGCCCGCAGCACGGTGCGGGCCGGCCGGCTCCAGAGCGTGGCGTCACAGAGGACGACGACGAGGGGCGCCGTCGCCATCGACTCCTTCGACGCCATCCCGAGCGCGCAGGCCGCGACGGCGGCGACGCCCCAGCGCCACCCCCCCTCGTGCGCGCGGAACGCGGCATACAGCGTGAGCAGATAGAAGAACGCCATGATCGACTCGGTGCGCTGCGTGACGTAGTTGACGGACTCGGTCACGAGCGGATGCACCATCCACAGCAGCGCGCAGGCGAAGGCCACGGCCGCGGCCGAATCGCCGAATCGATCGCGCAGACGCGGCCCACGAAGCACGCGTGACAGCAGCGCGAAGAGGACCACGGCGTTCGCGAGGTGGATCGCGACGTTGACCACGTGGTACCCCGTCACGTCCAGGCCGCCGATCGCGTAGTTGACTGCGAGCGTGAAGGCCGGCACCGGCCGCCCCGCCGTGGGCGTGTTCGCCGGCGCCCAGGGCGGCCAGAGCACGCGCACCTGCGGATTCCCGACAACCGACTCCGCGTCATCGTAGATGAGCGGTCCGCGGAGGCCGTTGGCGAACACGGCCGCCCCGACGACGACCAGCAGCCAGGGAAGCACGCGGCCCATGGGCCCCGATGATAGCGGACGCCGGAAGATGCTGGCGATTCCCGCGCGGCGTGGTAGCCTCGTCGCCTCGACGACGTGGGGGCGTTCAACCATGCAGGCATTCAGGAGGGTTCAGAATGTTCAAGCTGCTTCAGATCGCCCGGTGTTCAGCCGTCCCCATCGTCCTCGCCGCCGTCACGCTTCCCGGCGCCTCGACGAGCGCGTCGATCGACGTGCCGACGGACACGCCGACGATGGTCATCGACTTCCGGCGCGCCTGCGACGCGGAGCTCTGCTTCCAGGGATACGTGACGGCGGGCTCGACCGCCGGCGATCAGTGCGCCGTGGCGTTCGATGTGAGCACCCTGTCGTGCATCACCTCCATCGAGGGGATCGTCGTCAGGGATGCCGCCACCGGCGAGCCGCTGCCCGGCTTCGGACCGTGGGAACCGATCGCGCGGGTCGGGGCCGGCTTCGACCGCGTCGCCGCAAAGCACGGCGAGACCGGGACGATGTTCGCCGGCTACAAGTCCGTCACCGACGCCGACCTCGACGCCGGGATCGACATCGAGGTCTGCGTGCACGTCGGCGTCTCCGTCGCCTGCGCGCCGGAGGATATCGAGGCGGAGCTGCTGGTCGGCGGCTTCCTCCTCGGCGCCGCCGACACGAACGACGACGGTGAGCTCAACGACAACGTGTCGATCGAGCCGATCGCGGGTGTCGACCTCATCACGATCGACCCGTGCCCTGAGGACATCGACGGCAACGGTACGGTCGACATCACGGAGATCCTCGAGGTCCTCGTCGGGTGGGGCCCGTGCGAGGATTTCTGCGCGATTGACTTCGACTGCAACGGCGCGGTCGGCTTCGAGGAGATCCTCTCGCTCCTGTCGGCGTGGGGGACCTGCCCGTGAAGGCAGGTCGTTCAGTCAGCGCGCAAACCGCCATCGCGGACGGAATCTGAGACAACGGACCTGGACCGGGACGGTGAACGTCGCGCACCGTTATCGCGAACCGTTGTCGTCGTCGTCGCCATGCTTCCGGTCGTCTTCGTAATCCCACCTCGTTGTCCCAGGCCCCTCATCTTCGCTCTTTCCTCTCTTCGTTCCTTTTGCTTCGCCCGCAGTAGACACCGGAGGCAGCCGCTGCGAGGATGGAGCAGGCGCCACGGGGCTCGTGTCCACCGCTGGCTGGAGGAAAGGATCATGGATACGCGTGCGTACCTGGGCGCTTTCGTCTTTGCGATCGGTGCGCTCGCCGCGCCGGGATCTGTCCTGGCGGACATCGTCAGCATCATCGACCCGCCGGGCGGGGGTGAGATCGAAGAAGAAGTCGGTAACATCTCGCAAGCCGCTTTCGAGGCCCTCGGTCCCGTCGTCGAGGACCACGAAAACGGCACCGGCCCCCAGGGTGCGGACACGCCATTCGTCCTGGATGGCGTGATGATCTCCGGCGAATACGGATTCGGCGTCTCGGGGGAGGGAGGGAGCGGTACCGGGGGGAATCCCTGGCACTGCGGCAATCTCTCCGGGAACCGGGTGTCCTTCACGGCCACCGACGCCTGCGGGAGCACACCGGCCGGCAACTGGTTCTACGCGGACCAGGACCCGAGCGAGCCGAACGACAATTACGTCAGGTTCGACCTGGCCGCCGCGCCGGGTGAGTTCGTCCGGGCGGTCGGTCTGGCATGGATCGGTCGTGACAACCGATCGGCCGACAGCGAGCTCACCGCCACCGTCACGTTCGCCGACGCCACGACGCTTTCGTTCCCGCCGGACCCTATGGTCCCCTTCATCATCGACGGCACGGGCGACGGCTTGCCGAACGGCAAGGACGTCTTCATCGGCTTCGAGGACACGGGTGGTCACGGCGGGATCGTGAGGCTCGAGGTGTGGTCGGCCTCGCTGGACGGGTCCTTCTTCTTCCATGGGTGGGACGACATCGGGGTCGTGACCGAGCCCCTTGTTGTCCCAGACATACCGACGGTCGGCGAGTGGGGCCTGATCATCATGGGTTTGCTGCTGCTCATCGCCGTGACGTTCGTCACGCGGCGAGTACGGTTCGTGCCGGGGGGGGCTTGGCGTAGCGCACGATCATTGAAGCGCTTGCGCACGGCCGATACGCAGCGTTTCGAGTCGGGAGTCCGGTGACATACCGGCGCAGGATCGTCGTCGCTGGCAAGGCGACGCGCCCAAGGCATATGCGCCCTGTCTTGCCAGACGTGGCGTCGTGGTCTTCCAGGCTCTAGCAGCCCGTTGAAGAACTGGAACGCCGCCGGAGCACGATCATTTCCGCCGTGGACGGCGTCGCCAAACCTCGCTGTATCGCCAAATACGGCGTCGGTTCGGCTCCTTGCCACGACGAAAAGCATCGCACTCGGGCAAC
>CAZXBB010000114.1:0-2258 GCA_964638815.1 uncultured Isosphaeraceae bacterium | reverse complement strand
CCGGCATGTCCGCCGCCTGCTGGAAGATCGTCTCGACGTGCTGGATGTCATGCTCGGTCATGGCGACGTTCATTCCACCGTCAGTGCGACGGATGCGGCGAGCGGCCTGAAGGAATCTTCCGGGCAGTGCGCCGTTCAGCGGTCCCGGTCCAGCTCGACCTGGAGCCAGCTCCGGATGAAGCGCCACTCGCGCTCCACGGTTCCGACCGACAGCCCGAGGGCGCGGGCCGTGTCGGCGACCGAGAGGCCCGCGAAGTACCGCAGGTTCACGATCTGACCCTTGCGCGGATCCTGCAACTCGAGCCGGCGGACGGCCTCGTCCACCTCGAGAAGGTCATCGACCGGAGGCTCGATGGAAGGGTCCGGAGGATCCGCGTCGGCGAGATCGCGGCGGGCCCGATCCCCGCCGCGCTTCAGCCGATTGCGCCGCCGCGCCTGCTCGACCAGGATCCGCCGCATGGCGAGCGCCGCGGCGCCGAAGAAGTGACCGCGACCGTTCCAGCCGGGATCGGCGTCGCCCACCAGCCGCAGGTACGCCTCGTGGACGAGCATCGTCGCCTGGATGGTGCACTGCGGCGATTCGCGCGCCATCCGCGCGCGGGCGAGGGCTCGCAGCTCATCGTACACCAGCGGCAGCAGCTCCTCGGCCGGCACGCGCACCCCGTCCGCGGCTTCCTGGAGCAGGCGGGTCACGGTGTCGGGGCGGCGGTCGGCGTCGTCGGCCATCTTCGTGATTCTACCGGCGGCTATGATCCGGCATCTGAGAGGCGATGCCATGCGAGAGGTCCGCTGCCGAAACTGCGGCGCGACGCGGGACGTGCCGGACCATCACGGCCCGCTGCACTTCGTGTGCAGGTCGTGCGAGTGGCAGGAAACGCTGCCGCCGCGACGCGCGATCGCGAAGAAGCTGACCAAGCTCGCGGGCGCGGCGTTCGCCGCCCGCCGGGAGCAGCTCCAGCACTGCGCCCGGCTGCTCTCGCAGCTTTCCGAGCTGTCCGTGCGCGAGTTCGAGACCGTGTGCGGCAACCTCTACGAACGCCTCGGCTTCGTCGTGACCCGCGCCGACTCCGCCCACGACCAGTGCCACACGTTCGAGCTGCGCCGCGGCGACGCGCTGACGCTCCTCGCCTGTCGCCGCGCCGGCGTACGGCCCATTGACGCGATGGACGTCGAGAACCTCGCCGGGGAGATGCGTCACGGCGGCACCGTGTCCGGCATCTTCGTGACCACCGGCACGTTCGCCGAGGCCTGCGCCGCGGTCGCCGGCGGCGCCGGCATCGAGCTCCTCGACGGGGATGCGTTGCACGAGCGGCTCGCCGCGCTTGATCCGGCGGAGCTGGCGGAGATCCTGCCGGGGAACGACGAGGTTGGGGGCGGGGACGGGGCCGGGGACGGGGCCGGGCTCGTGGACGAAGACGAAGACGGGGACGGCGACGGGGACGGAGACGGAGACGGCGACGGAGACGGCGACGGGGACGGGGACGGCGACGGGGACGGAGACGGCGACGCGGACGGGGACGGCGACGCGGACGAGCGTCGGAAACGGGAGTCGGGACCGTAACGCGGTTGGGATCGTGCGTCCGCGTCCGCGTGCGCGTCGGCGTGCGTCCATCCACGCCCCCGTTTCGAATCAGAGCTCCGCGACGATCCCCGCCGGCACGTCCGGGATCCTCCCGAGGAACGCCCGCAGATCGTCCGCCAGCGGACACCGGATCGCGACCGGCTCCCCGGATCGCGGATGCGCGAACGTCAGCCGCCATGCGTGCAGGAACATCCGCGGGAGCCCGTACTCCGCCCGGAACCAGCGGTTGATGTTCCCCTTTCCGTGCGTCGTGTCTCCGATCACGTGGTGCGCGAGGTGGTTGAGGTGCCGGCGGATCTGGTGGTGACGGCCGGTCGCTATGCGCACACGCAGGAGCGAGCAGCGGGCGAAGGTGGCGAGGCACTCGAACTCCGACCGCGCCGGCGCCGGCTCACCGCGGTGGCTGGTGAGCGGCCGGTCGCTGGCGAACGACGCCGGGCATGTCCCCCGCGCGAGCGCGAGGTATTCCTTGCGCGCGTCGTCGCTCGCGAGGGATCGCTGGAGCTGCGGCGCGATCTCGCGCGAGAGCGCGAAGGCGAGCGCGCCGGAGGTGTTCCGGTCGAGGCGATGGACGGGATAGAGGAATCGGCCCACCTGGTCCGACGCGGTCTGGAGGGCGAAACGCTCGCGGCGGCCGGACCGCGCGTCACGGTGCACGGTCATGCCCGGCGGCTTC
>CAZXBB010000113.1:0-14379 GCA_964638815.1 uncultured Isosphaeraceae bacterium | reverse complement strand
CCGCCGGGCTCGCCGGGCCGCCGCGCCCGCCGGGAGTGTCGCCGCCTGGTGAGCGAATACCGGAGGTGGGACTCGAACCCACATGCCCTTGCGGGCACCGGATTTTGAATCCGGCGCGTCTGCCAATTCCGCCACTCCGGCCCGGTACGGATCTTCCGGCGATTGCGCGGGGGAGTCAATTGGTGCCCGGCAGCCGGTGCCGGAACATCCCTGCGGGCAACGGCATATAGTCCCTCCCACGCCCGCCAGGAGATTCGGATGATCCCTCATCGCACCGACTCGCGCCGAACGTGCCGGCCCTGCCGCTCCCGATCCGGCCAGTCCGCCGGTTCGTGCCGGTCCGCGCGGTCCCGCCAGTCCGCCCGGTACCGCCGGACCCGCGAAGCCGGAGTCTCGACCGCGGCCGTCGTCGGCGGCGTCGCCGCCCTGGCGCTCGTGCTCGTCGCCGGCATTCTCATCGGACGCGGTTCCGCCGGTCTGCGCTACGACGCCCGGCCGGTCGTGGCGCAGGACGCGGCGCCGGGAACGACCTCGCCCTTGAGTCAGGACGCCGCCGCCGACGCGACCGCCGGAACCCCGGGCACCGCCGGTCCCCGGGAGCGGCTTCCGCGTACGTCCGACGACACGGGTGGCGGCCCGCCGCCCATCGTCTTCGACCCCGTCGAGCTCGACTTCGGCACGGTGCTGCCGGACACCGACATGAAGGGCACGTTCCGGATCACGAACGTCGGCGACGAGCCGATCACGATCGCGGGCGTCAAGGCCGACTGCCGGTGCACCGCGATCGACGACATCGTCGGCGAGACGATCCCGCCGGGCGGATCGCTCGAGACCTCCGCGATGCTGGAGGGGCCGGCGGCCTCCGGGGCGAAGCGCGCCAGCGTCGCCGTCCTGGTCGACGGGTACGCGCCGGCCATCATGCGACTGCGGGCACGCGTCGGACGCGTCGTCGAGATCGATCCCACCGTGATCCGGCCCGCGCCCGATGTGACCTCCGGACGGCTCGTCCTGACGGCGACGGACGACCGTCCGTTCACCATCCGCGCCTCGAACGGCGAGCCGCCGACCTACCTCGACGGCTTCACGCCGGGGCGCGACGAGCCCCGCGCGTCGTACGCGATCGGCTGGGACATCTCGCAGTACGACCCGCAAAGCTGCTTCGACCGGAACGGCAACCGCATGCCCGTCTGGTGGATCATCGAGACTGATCACCCCGAGGCGCCGATCATCGACCTTCAGGTGCGGCACGTGCCGTGCTCGATGCCCGAGCCGCTGATGGCACGCCAGTGGGGGCTGTCGAAGCAGCGCGTCATCCTCGGCGCGTTGAAGCCGGGCGAGGCCGCGGATTTCAGCGTGGACCTCAAGTGGCTCAGGCACATCGAGCCGAACGACACGATCCGCGAGGTCCGCTCCGAATCAGAGCACTTCGACGCCGAGCTGCTCGGGACGACGCGCGAGGGCGACCAGATCACGTGCCGCGTGCGGATCACGCCCCGCGAGGGGTACAGCGGGCTCTTCAAGGGCGACGCCCGGTTCTTCGGGCACCTCGCGGGACAGTCGCAGGGACTGCGGATCATCGGTATCGTGGAGGACGCCCGTACGGAGCGCGCGGCGCGATGATCGCGCGCCGATGATCACGATGATCACGATGATCACGCAGGACGCCGATCGCCGAGTCAGGGGAGACCGTCGACCATGAATGTCTGCGTCATCCTGCCCGCCGCCGGCCGCAGCCGCCGCTTCGGCGGCGGGGACAAGCTCGGGCAGGATCTCGGGGGGCGGCCGCTCCTGATCCGGACCGTCGAGCTCTTTGCGAAACGCGACGAGGTCCGTTCGATCGTCGTGGCCGGCCCCGCCGCCACGGACGACGATCCCGACGCCTTCGCCGCCTTCCGCGAGCGCTATGCGGCCACGCTGAGCTTCCACGGCGCGCGCGTCGTCGAGGGCGGGAAGCTCGAGCGCTGGGAGACCGTGCGCAACGCGCTGGCGGTGGTGCCGGACGACGCCACGCACGTCGCCGTCCACGACGCGGCGCGACCCGGGGCAAGCCGCGAACTGCTCGATCGCGTCTTCGAGGCCGCGGCGAACCTGCCTGCGGTCGTGCCCGCGCTCGCGATCGACTCCACGGTGAAACGCGTGGACGCCGAGGTCGAGATCGTGAGCGCCGGCGACGACGCCATTGCCGACGCGATCCTCGGCGACACCGGCAAGGTGGAGGTCGAGGCCCGGCGCATCCTCGAGACGGTTGACCGCACGAACCTCGTCGCGGTCCAGACGCCGCAGGTCTTCACCGTCGACCTGATCCGACGCGCGTATGCGCAGGACGACCTCGCGGGCGCGACGGACGACGCGTCGCTCGTCGAGCGGCTCGGCGAGGTCGTGCACGCGGTCGGCGGCGAGCCGCGGAACTTCAAGGTCACGACCGGCGATGACCTCGCGCTCATGCGGGCGGTGCTGGGTCTCAAGGCGCCGGCCGAGCGCCCGGTGCACAAGCGCTTCTGATCCGATGCGGAATGACGGAGACCGGCGTCAGTCGCGACGTTTCTTTCCCTCGATCGTCAGCGTCGTCTTCTTGCCGGCGCGTTTCCGCTTCCTGGGGACGACGCTCCGCACGGCCGCCCACACGCCGCACAGCGCCGCCAGCGTAACGACGTAGAACTGCCAGTCGCCCCACGGCATCAGGCGGCCCCGAGCTGCGACAGCGTGACGTGCACGAGCAGCGCCGCGGCGTACGCGACTGCCGACATGTACGCGAACTGGAGCACCGCCCAGCCCCAGTGGCCCGTCTCGCGGGCGGTCACGGGCAGCGTGGGCAGGCACTGCATGGCGAGGACGTAGAAGACGAGCAGGCTCGCGGCCGTCGTCGTCGTGAAGACCGGGCTGCCGTCATCGCGCTTCGCGCTCTCGATGCGGTCGATGACGCCCTCGTCCTCGGCTTCGTCGGCGCCGGCGAAGATCACCGCGAGGGTCGAGACGAACACCTCGCGCGCCGCGAAGCTCGTCACGACGCCGATCGTCAGTTGCCAGTCGAGGCCGATGGGGGCGAACACCGGCTCGGCCAGGCGTCCGAGCCGCCCGGCGAAGCTGTTCGCCATGGCGTGCCGCGCGGCGATCACGTCCGCCTCCCGGTCGAGGGCCTCGGCCCGCGCGGCGTCGGCCGGCGCGACGATCGCGGCCTCGCCGCGAAGGCCGGCCGCGACCGCGGGCTCGGCGGACGGCTTCGGGTACGCGCTCAGCCACCACAGCACGATGCAGATCGCGAGGATGACGGTGCCCGCCTTGCGCAGGAACGTCAAGCCGCGGTCAAACGTGGTCAGCAACGCCGTGCGCAGGGACGGGAGGCGGTAGGGCGGCAGCTCGAGCACCATCGGGCGCGACGCGCCCGCGAGCACGGTGTTCCGCGCGATGAGCGCCGTGAGGAGCGCGGCAAGCGCGCCGAGGAGGTAGCAGCCCGTGAAGGCGAGCCCCGCGTGGAGCGGATCGCGGAAGAGGATGCCGACGAGAAGCACGTAGACGGGGAGCCGCGCCGAGCAGCTCATGAAGGGGGCGACGAGCACCGTCGCGATCCGGTCGCGCCGGTCCGGGATGAGACGCGCCGACATGATCGCGGGGATGGCACACGCGTGGGCGGCGAGCAGCGGCACGAACGACTGACCCGGCAGCCCCACCCACCGCAGGATCCGGTCCATCACGAAGACGGCGCGCGCAAGATACCCGGTGTCCTCGAGGACGCTGATGAGGAAGAACAGCAGGCAGATCTGCGGCAGGAAGACGACCGTGCCCGCGACGCCGCTCACCACGCCGTCCACGAGGAGGTCGCGGACGGGCCCCGCCGGGATCGTCTCGCCGATCAGCGCGCCGAGCTCCGCGAACAGCAGCTCGATCAGGTCCATCGGCACGTTGGCGAGCGCGAAGATCGCGTAGAACAGGCCCGACATGACGAGCGCGAAGACGGCGAGACCGAGCACCGGGTGCGTCACGATCGCGTCGAGACGGTCGGTGAGGCGGTCCGGCCGCTCCGGGCGCTCCGCGACGCACGCGTCGACGATCCCGTTCGCCCAACGCTGGGCCACCCGCGCGTCGCCCGGGTCGGCGAGGGCGGAAGGGTCGGCATGACGCGGACCGTCGAGCATCGCGACCAGGTCGTCCATGCCCACGCCGGACCGCGCGGAGGTGGCGACCACGGGGCACCCCAGGCGACGCGCGAGGGCGTCGATGTCGATCGCAATGCCGCGCCGCCGCGCGACGTCGATCATGTTGAGCACGACGATCGCGGGGAGCCCCTGCTGCAGGGCCTGCCCGACGAACATCAGGTTGCGTCGCAGGTTGGTGGCGTCGGCGACGACGATGACCGCCTCGGGCGGATCGCCGAGCGTGATGTCGCCGGCGAGGTACGCCCGGCACGTGCGCGACTCGGGACGGTCGAGGTTGAGCCCGTAGATTCCGGGCAGGTCAACGATGCGACGCGTCGCGTCGTGCACGCGCATCGCGCCGACCCGCGCCTCGACGGTGCTCCCGGGAAAGTTCGCGGTCTTCGCGCGGATGCCGCACAGCCGGTTGAACAGCGTCGTCTTGCCGGTGTTGGGGTTGCCGAGGAGCGCGTAGCACGACGGCGTTTTGGCGAGCGCCGCGGCCGCGCCGTTCGACGCCGGGGCGGAATCGTCGTCGGGATGTTCAGATCGATCGCCCAACGGGAGGTCAGGCGGGTGAATCGACCGTGACGAGGATTCGGCGTGTCATCGCGGGGGAGAGCCCCAGACGCGTCGCGTTCACCTCGATGATGCACGGAGCGCCGCTCCGGCAGACGCGGAGCAGGCACTCCTCGCTCATCCCCATCGCGCGCAGCAGCTCGCACTCGTCGCAGCAGAGATCCGCCCTGTGCAGCCGGGCCCGGTCGCCCGTGCGAAGCTGCGACAGCGGGACCGTCCGGCGGCCTTCGGCGTCGCGCGGCGGGGTGTCAATCGGGGCCGTTCCTGGCGGCAAGGGCGTGTCTCCGAAGGGCGGGCTTCTTGAGAACGAGTCTCAATAGTACCACAATCGCCCTCCGGGTCACGGGCGGCGGCGGCGGATTCTGGGGGCTGTGGTGATTTCGGGGTGGTTTCCCCCCGCGCCGGCCCGCCCCCGCGCCGACCCGCCCTCGCGGGGACCGGCGTCGTCAGCCTGCGTCGCCTTCCACGGAGCCCCGGGACGGTGCCAGGTGCGCCGACTCGGCCATCGGCGCCGGGACCAGGTGGTCGAAGAGCCAGTCCACCGTCGCCCCGACCATCATCTCGAAGCTGATGACGTCGTTGAACAGCCGGTTGGCGGCCGGGATCATCAGGAGCTGGTGGCACGAGGGCAGCGGGGGGGCGAGGCCGGGCTGAAGGCCGTGGTCCAGCTCGGCGTGGATGATCATCGTCGGCGTCCGCAGGGGCAGCGAGGCGCGGATCTCGTCGCCGCACATCGGCCCCCGCACGACGATCGCGCGGAACTCCGTGTCGGTCCGCGCATGCTCGAGACACAGCATGCCTCCCGATCCGGATCCGACGAGGCCGAGCCGGTCGTTGTCCACCTCGTCGAGCACGCGCACGGCGTTGAGCACGTTGCCCAGATCCGCGGCCATGCGCTCGGGGGAGGCGTTGGCGAGGTCGCCCTCACTGCGACCGTGACCCGAGAAGTCGGGCCGGACGCCGATGATGCCCCGCTTGGAGAGCCGACGGCTGATGAGCATGGTGCGCTTGTTGCGACCGTCGCTCTCGTATCCGTGCGCGAAGATGACGGCCGGGTACGGGCCGCTGCCGCGTGTCGTTCCCGGCGGCAGATCGATCTCGCAGCTCAGGAGCTCCTCGCGGTCGTTGTACAGCTTCATCAGGATCGTCTGCACCCCGGGCTGCTGCTGCGGTCGCTTCGCGGCCCAGTTCTCGACGATCGTCATGAGCAACTGGTCGGAGACGGGCGTGTTGTCGTCGTAGAAGTCCTCCACGCTCCGGAACTGCGCGGGCCGGTGCGGGATGACGACGAGATCCGCCGCCTCGTGGAGCTGCCACGCCGCCTCGCCGGAGCCGGCGGGCGCGGCGACCACGACCTTGCGCGCCCCGCGGTCGCGCACCGAGGAGATCGCGCCCAGCATCTTCGCCCCCGAGGCGATGCCCTGTCCGACGAGCACCACGGTGCGGCCGCGGACGTCGAACTCCGGCAGGACGGACCGGATCCGGCCCCGCATACGCTGGAGATCGCGGAACACTTCGCGCGCCGGCTCGACCATCTGCTGGCTGGTGAGGTGGTGCCAGCGCGCGGTGGAACGGATCATCGAGATGCGTCCGTGCTCATCGACCGCGCCGACGATGTGATCCGGGTTCCTGGGCGCGCGCAGACGCTCAATGAGCAGCACGTCGAACGTCGTGTCGAGCGCGTGCGCGATGATCTCGGCCATCGGGACGCCGCCCCGCACCAGGCCCAGGACGACAGGCTTCTCGCTCTTGAGATGAGCGAGGTGCCGCGACAGCTCGAGGGCAGCAGCGCGTCGATCGTGGAAAAGACGCATGGGGACGGCCTCCTTCACGATGATTCGCGAGGTCCGGCGGTCACCAGGACGCCACCGGTCGGCACGTGTTCGCCTGTGTTCGCCTGTGTTCGCCGGGGGGATTGTACTACCCATCGGTCCCTCCCGGTTGCAGCGTGAGCATGCGGCCTGAACAAGGAGAGACGCGAATGCGATCCTCGGGCGCGCCGCGGGCGGAATCGACCTACCCGGAAGCCTCGCCCGCGAGATCGAGGCACCACGCCGGCCCCTCCAGCGGCGGGGCTCCCGCGAGACGGACCGTCGCCCACCGCCCGTTGGAGCTGCGCCGAACCACGCTGATCGCGTCCCACGGGATGCTCAGCGGCCGGCAGCCGAAGAGACGCACGAACCGCGCCGGGCGGAGATGAAGATACGACTCGTCCGCCGCGACGTGCACGCTCCAGCCCAGGTTGATGACGCCGAGCCGGAAACTCTGGAAGTTCCGCGTCACCGCGTCGGGCGCCGGATCGCGCGGCGGGAACCGATCGACCATCGACTGCCACGTGCGACCGACGAACCGGCGGATCAGCACGACCGTGAGCAGGTCGAACGCGACGATCACGATCACCACGACGACCCAGGTCATACCGCCGCCGCGACCTTCGCGGCGCGTCGCCGGCGTCCGAGCAACGGCTTCAGGCACCGGCCGGTGTGGCTGTGACGGACCCTCGCGACGTCTTCGGGCCGGCCGGACGCGACCACCGTGCCGCCCCGCTCGCCGCCCTCGGGACCGAGGTCGATGACCCAGTCGGCGCACTTGATGACGTCGAGGTTGTGCTCGATCACGACGAGCGTGTTGCCCTGGTCGGCAAGCCGGTCGAGCACGCCGAGCAGCTTCTCGACGTCGGCGAAGTGGAGTCCCGTGGTCGGCTCGTCGAGCAGGTAGAGCGTGTGTCCCGTGGACTGGTTGCCCAGCTCGCTGGCGAGCTTGATCCGCTGCGCCTCGCCGCCCGAGAGAGTGGTCGAGCGCTGGCCGAGCTGGAGGTAGTCGAGCCCGACGTCGTGCAGGCACCTCAACATCCGCAGCGTGCGGGGATGCGACTCGAAGAACCCGACGCCCTCCTCGACGGTCATGTCGAGGATCTCCGCGATCGTCCTGTGCCGGTAGGTGATCTCGAGCGTCTCGCGGTTGTAGCGTTTGCCGCGGCACGCCTCGCACGTGACGAAGACGTCCGGCAGGAAGTGCATCTCGATCTTCTTGACGCCCTGGCCCTGGCACGACTCGCAGCGTCCGCCCTTGACGTTGAAGCTGAATCGCCCCGGCTGGTAGCCGCGGATGCGGGCCTCGCGGGTCTGCGTGTAGAGCTTGCGAATGTCGTCGAAGATGCCCGTATACGTCGCGGGGTTCGAGCGCGGCGTGCGCCCGATCGGCGACTGGTCCACCTCGATGACGCGGTCGATCCTGCCGAGACCGTTCACGCGCGAGTGGAGCCCGGGCGTGACGCGCGACCCGATCACCGCCTTCTTCGCGGCCTTGAGGAGGATCTCGTTGACGAGCGTCGATTTGCCCGATCCCGACACGCCCGTTACGCAGACGAGCCCGCCGAGCGGGAAGGCGACGTCGATCGATTTCAGGTTGTTGGCCCGCGCGCCCTTGACGACGATCGCGCTGGATTCGTCGATCGCGCGGCGCTCCTTCGGCACGGCGACGGCCCGCCGCCCGGCGAGGTAAGCGCCGGTCAGGCTGTTCTCGTCACGGCAGAGATCGTCCACGGTGCCCTGGGCGACGACGCGCCCGCCGTGGCTTCCCGGGCCGGGGCCGATGTCGATGACGTGGTCGGCGGCGCGGATCATCCCTTCGTCGTGCTCGACCACGACCACCGTGTTGCCGATCTCGCTCAGGCGACGCAGGGTGCCGATCAGCCGGTCGTTGTCGCGCTGGTGAAGACCGATCGTCGGCTCGTCGAGGACGTAGCAGACGCCCACGAGACCCGATCCGACCTGGGTCGCGAGCCGGATGCGCTGGGCCTCGCCGCCCGAGAGCGTTCCGCTGGTTCGGCTGAGGTTCAGGTAGTTGAGCCCGACCGACGCCAGGAAGCCGAGGCGGCTGTTCACCTCGCGCAGGATCGGCTCCGCGATGTGCCGCTGCTCGTCGGTGAGCTCGATCGCGTCGAAGAAGCCGACCGCCTGGTCGATCGTCATCGCCGTCACCTCGGCGATGTTTGGCCGCAGCCCTCCGCCCCGCAGGCGGACGTGCAGCGCCTCGGTGCGCAGCCGCGCACCGGCGCAGTCCGGGCAGAGGGCGCCGCTCATGTAGGCGCGCAGCCGCTCCTTCACGAGGTCGCTGTCGGTCGATTCGTACCGGCGGTGAAGGCTCGGAAGCACGCCCTCGAACCTGAAGCCGAGCTTGCGGCTGTCCGCGTCGGTCGTGCCGTGCATGAGGATCCGGCGCGGCGTGCTCTTCAGCCTGGCGAAGGGCGTGGTCTTCTTGACCCCGAGCGCCTCCGTGAAGCGGCGCATCAGGCGGCCGTAGTAGATGTTCATCCGGCGCCCGTTCCTGCGCCAGGGCTCGATCGCGCCGTCGCCCACGGGGAGCGACTGATCGGGCACGACGAGCGCCTCGTCGAACTCCGAGATCACGCCGAGCCCGTCGCAACGCGGGCACGCTCCGTACGGCGAGTTGAACGAGAACAGCCGCGGCTCGAGCTCCTCGAGGCTGCACTCGGGATGAAGCGGGCAGGCGAACCGCTCGCTGAAGCGGTGCTCGGTCCACTGCCCGTCACCCGCGACTTCGCCGCCGTTCCCGCCTTCGCCGGTCAGGGCGACGAGCGCTCCATCCGCGAGCCTCAGCGCAACCTCGATCGAGTCCGCGAGCCGGGACCGCACGTCGCCGTCGATCACGATGCGATCGACGACGGCCTCGATCGTGTGCATCTCGTACCGGCCCAGCCCGAGCGGATTTTCGCCGCCCTCCTTGAGCGCGTCGCGGATGTCCACGATGACCCCGTTCACGCGCGCGCGAACGAAGCCCTGCCTGCGGAGGCCCTCGATGACCTCGCGGTGAAAGCCCTTCTTTCCGCGGACGACGGGGGCGCAGATCATCATCTTCGTCCCCGCCGGTCGGTCCATCAGCGTGTCCACGATCTGCGTCGCGCTCGACGCCGAGATCAGCCGGCCGCACACGGCCCCCCCCGCGCCCCCGGCCCCCCCCGCGCCCCCGGCTCCACCGGCCCCCCCGGCGGGCGCCCAGCAGGTGGGCTGGCCGCAGCGGGCGAAGAGGAGACGAAGGTAGTCGTAGACCTCCGTCGTCGTGGCGACCGTCGATCGCGGGTTGTGCCCGCCCGTGCGCTGCTGGATCGCGATCGTCGGCGGGAGACCCTCGATCGAATCGACGTCCGGCTTCTGGAGCTGATCGAGGAACTGCCGCGCGTAGGCGCTCAGCGACTCCATGTACTTCCGCTGACCCTCGGCGAAGATCGTGTCGAACGCGAGCGAGCTCTTGCCCGATCCCGAGACGCCGGTGATCACGACGAGCCGATCGCGCGGGATGTCCACGTCGAGCGCACGCAGGTTGTGCTCGCGCGCGCCGCGGACGCGAATGACTCGGGCGGAGGACATGGGGCCGATTGTAGGAGTCCCGGACGCCGCCCGCGCCGCGGTCAGAACGCCTTGGCCTCGAGCACCTCGACCGCTTCGGCGACGGCGGCCGACGCGGGCTCGACGACCGCCGCGGCAGGCCCGACGCCGGACGCCTCGGAGGCCCTGACGAGGCTCGGCATCCCGCCGTTGCGGCCGCGGTGGATGCGCCGCAGTGACGGCTCGTGCTCAATTGATGTCTCGAGGCGACGCTGCTGCTCCCGGCGCATCCGCTGCACGCGAACCCGCAGATCATGCCACGCGACCGCCGTTTCGAACTCCTTCCCGATCACGCGCAGGCACCCGAAGACCATGCACGCCGCGATCACGCTGAAGAGGAGCCAGGGGGAGGGCATGCGCCGTTGATCGGCCTTGTCCGGCCGGGACTGAAGCCGTACCGGCGGCCGATCCGTGACCGCGGACGCCGATTGCGGCCTCTGCGTGATCCACGAAGGGACCCGCCCGCATGATCCTTGAAGCGGACCGTCCGGCGGGCGATCCGGCCGCGTCGCCTGCACCGGCCGCGCCGAATGACCCACCGGCCCGCTTCATGAAGAATGCGGGCTAGACTCCCGTCGTGAAGACGCTCCTGGCCCTCCTCCTCGCGCTCCTCCCCGCACCCCTCCTCCACGCCCAGAGCTCGAGCGTGGACATCGCGCTCGACAGCTTCGGGCTCGACGGGGTCTGGCGGCCGGGATCGTTCACGGCGATCCGCGTCCAGCTCACCGCGCTGCCGCAGAGCTCGCTCGAGACGGTGACCTCCGCGTGGGTGCAATGGGACGTGACGAACGCCGACGGCGACATCGCCGAATACGGGCGACCGGTGACGCTCACGAAGGGGCAGGCGCGCACGGCGTGGCTGTACGCTCCGCTGCCGCCGCACACCGTCGCGGGGAGCGTCTTCCCCGTGCGCGTCTACGAATACAACGACGGCGTGCGCGGCCGCGAGATCGGCGGCGTGCGCATCCGACCCTCGCCCCGCGGCGTCGAGATTTCCACGGGCCTGATCGGCGTGGTCGGGCCGACCCAGATGGGGCTCGACCAGCTCGGGCTGAGCACGCTCTCCGGGGGCGCGGCCGTGTTCACCGCGCACGAGGACGTGCGGGGCGCGTTCGGCCTCGATCCCACGGACATCTGCGATCGCTGGGAAGGACTGTCCGCCTTCGAGGCGCTCGCGTGGTCCGGGGCGCTGCCGCAGGATCTCGGCAGCGCGCAGGCCGACGCGATCCGCGAGTGGGTGCGGCGCGGCGGCCATCTTGTCGTCTCGCTGCCGGAGGACACCAACCCCTGGGGCCTCGGCGAGCCGGGCAAGACCGACCTCGAGGACCTGATGCCCGCGACCGCGCCGCGCAAGGACGAGGACGTGTCGCTCGAGGACATCCTGCCGATCATGTGCAAGGCGAAGGGGCTGACACCCACCGCGTACTTCCCGCTGAGCATCCGCGTCTTCGCGGAGATCCGCGGGTCTCTCGACCAGATCCGCGCGCCCTGGCAGCCGCTCGTCGCCCTCCCCGACGGCCGCGTCGTGGTCGTGCAGCGGACCTTCGGGCACGGACGCGTCACCGTGATCGGCATCGATCTCTCGAACAAGCGTCTGACCGGCGGCAAGCTCCTCACGAACGGCATCATCGCCGGGCTTCCGCAGGCCGACGTCTTCTGGTCGCCCATCCTCGGCCGCCGCGCCGACACGCCGACGGTAGGCGAGATCATGGCCATCGAAGGCGCGGAGCGTCTTGCCCGCGGCACCCCGAACGAGGAGCAGGTGGGCAGCGGGCGGGCCATCCGCCAGGAGATCAACCTCTCCGGCCCCGCGGGGACGGGGCTCGGGCTGGCGCTGCTGCTGTTCCTCGTCTACTGGATCGCGGCCGGGCCGGGCGGGTTCGCGCTTCTGAAGATGTACAAGCGAGCGCACCACGCGTGGGTCGCGTTCGCGGCCGCGGCCGGTCTGTTCACGGCACTCGCGTGGGGCGGCGTGAACGTCCTGCGCGAGAACAGCGTGCGCGTCCGCCACTTCACCGTCCTCGATCACATCTCCCGCGACGTTGACGACGAGCGCGGCGAGAGCGATCCGCAGCTCCAGCGCGCGGTCTCGTGGCTGAGCATGTACCTGCCCGGTTACGACGACGCCGCGATCGGCATCGAGTCGCTGCCCGGCTCCGCGGCCGTGCCCGCGCAGCGCGACCTGCTCGCGAGCTGGACGCCGCCGGCGGAGGCCACGCAGCGATTCCCCAACGCCGACCGCTACCTCGTGGACGTCAGCCGCGACGTGGACGACTACCGGCTGCCGTCGCGCTCCACCGCCACGCAGCTCTACGCGAACTGGCTCGGTGGCGTCGATCGGTCGTGGGGCGGGCTGCTCCGTTCGGATCCCGCGGACCCGGTGCGGGTCGATCCGGACACCGGCATGCTTCGCGGGGCGTTCATCAACGAGCTTCCGGGCGACCTCCGGGACGTCAAGATGATCTTCGTTTCAAGCAGGCGGGAGCCGCGCCGCGCCTACGATTTGGATGACGGCAAGGAGGCGGCGTGGATCCGCAACTCCGGGCACCTGCCCAACGTCGGCCGGATGTTCGCGCACTCGCTCATCCCGGCGGGCTCGACCTACATCATCCCGCGGACGACGCCGGGCGAGAACGGGCTGGCCAACAACATCTCGCAGAAGTACGTGCGACCGTTCGAGGTGAGCAATCCCCTGGGCGCGCCGACCGGATCGATCACGCCGGACCGCCGGATGCAGTATCTCGAGATGCTGAGCCTGTACCACCAGCTCGATCCGCCGAAGTACGTGCGGACGCCGGGCGGGCAGACGCCGGAGACGATGGTCGCTCGGCGGCTGATGGGGCGCGAGCTCGACCTCTCGGCGTGGTTCACCCGCCCCTGCCTGATCGTCATCGGCTACCTGCACGGGACGGAGTGCCCGATCCCGCTGCGCGTCGACGGCGACCCCGTGCACAGCGAGGGGACCACCGTGGTACGCTGGATCCTCCCGCTCGAGCTGGATGTCGCCGAGGCTTTTCCCGCAGTGGAGCAGTCCGGGATCGAGGACCGCTGATCGGGGACCGCTGATCGGGGATCGCTGATCGAGGGCCGCTGACCGAGGATCGCCGACCCATGCCGATGATCGAAACGATCAACCTCACAAAGAAGTACGGTGAGCTGATCGCGCTCAACAACCTGAACCTGTCGATCGACGAAGGCGACTGCTTCGGCTTCATCGGCCCCAACGGCGCCGGCAAGACGACGACCATCAAGATCCTCGCGACGCTGCTCAAGCCGACGTGGGGCGAGGCGCGCATCGACAACAAGGTCATCGGGTACCAGAACCCGCAGATCCGCCCGATCATGGGCTACGTGCCGGACTTCATGGGCGCGTACGACGACATGGTCGTCAGCGAGTACCTCCAGTTCTTCGCGGCGTGCTACAACATCCACGGCCGGCAGCGCGAGCAGGTCGTGCGCGACGTCCTCGACCTCACGGATCTGTCCTACAAGGCGAACGCCGAGGTGAACGGGCTGAGCCGGGGCATGAGCCAGCGACTCTCCATCGCGCGCGTCCTCCTCCACGACCCGAAGGTGCTCCTGCTCGACGAGCCCGCGTCCGGTCTCGACCCGCGTGCGCGGATCGAGGTCCGCGAGCTCCTGAAGGAGCTGCGCCGGATGGGGAAGACGATCGTGATCTCCTCGCACATCCTTCACGAGCTCGCCGAGCTGTGCAACAGCGTCGGCATCATCGAGCAGGGGCAGCTCATATTCTCCGGCCCGGTCAGCGAGATCATGGCAAAGGCGAGCATGGGCCTCGTCGTGCACATCACGGTGGACGAGCGCGCCGACGAGGCAGCCAAGCTGCTCGCCCAGGTGAAGGGGATCAAGCAGATCGATCTCTCGCAGCACAACGGCCACCCGCGCATCGACGTGACGATCGATCCCGAGAGCGGCCTGATGGTGTCAGAGCTGCCGAGCCGCCTGATCGCCCAGGGCTACCGCGTCGCCGCGATGCAGCAGGAGGAGGTCAACCTCGAGACGGCGTTCATGCGGCTGACCAAGGGGCTCGTGAGTTGAGCTATGGTGCGGGGGTCTTTCGAACGTTCTGGGGGCTGCGTCGTGCAGGACCCCCTCCCTTCGGGGCTGTCGGTTTACGCGAGACCGAGGACCGGACGGTGCGCAGGCGCCGCGAGGTCGTTCGGTCGGGGCCCAGATTCGGGTGTCGGCGGATCGCGCGCGCGCGGCGCCGAGAGTCGCGCGGAGCGGAATCCGGCCTCATG
>CAZXBB010000112.1:0-1778 GCA_964638815.1 uncultured Isosphaeraceae bacterium | reverse complement strand
CACGCGCAGGCGGCAGGATGCCGCCGTCGCACTAGCGGGTCGGAACGTCGAAGTGTGAGCTGCAGGATGCAGCGTCGCCGCGCGTGACGGGCAAAGGTGTAAACACCACGTTCCGCGCAAAGGGGCTGCACGACGCAGCCCCCCGAACGTTTGAGAGATCCCCGTACCACGTGTTTACACCCCCATTGCGCGACCGCCTCGAACGTCCGTTGCCCCCCATCGCGCACGGCCCCGAACGTCCCCCGCGCAGGCGGCAGGATGCCGCCGCCGACCCGCCCCCTGCCCCCTCCCTGGAAGGGAGGGGGTCCTGCGACGCAGCCCCCCCGAACGTTCGAACCACCAACGCACCACATGTCACGCCCCCGTCGCGCGAGCAGCATCGACCGTCGCGCTCCCGACTTCGATCGCGGTGCGGCTCGCCTATCATGGGCGCCGAGGCGAGCAACGCGACCGACGCCGCAGGCGGCGCTCGCGGCGACTTCGTCGCTCAACCGCAACCGGCTCCGCGACGCGTGGACGCGAATCGCGGAGATGGTGCGCGTTCCCGCGGCCCCGAGGATTTCTCCATGAACGAGCGCAGACCGACCGGCGGGCGGGCTGACTTCGGCGTTGGCGTGCTGCGTCCGCTGATCCTGGGCGTGCTGCTGGGCGGCGCCGCGACCGAGGTGCTCACCGGGGGCCCCGTCACGAGGTGGATCGCGTCGCGCGTCGCGCCGCCGCCGGCCGTGCACCTTCAGGGACGCGAACCGGGGCCCATGTCGCCGCCCGAGTTCCTGAAGCAGTCTGACTGGCACTATCTCGAGGTTGGCGAGAACGGCTGGACCACCGGTCGCGCCGGCCGCTATCAGGATCTGAACGACCGTCTCGAGCGCCCGGACGACCGGGGCACCGGGATCGTCATTCCGGTGTTCCCCACGGTTTACGCGCCGACGATCGCCGACAAGCTCTACTACGACGCCATCCTCGCGAGCGACATCGGGCCGGGCGACAAGGTCCTGGTCATCGGCACGGGCTCCGGCGCCGACGCCTGGGTCGCGTCGCTGAAGTCGCGGACCCGGGTCCACGTCGTCGAGATCAATCCGATGGCCGTGGTGAACGCCCGGGTTACGGCACGGCTGGGCGGCTTCGAGATCACGGCGATCACGGGCGACATCACGACGGTCGAGTTGCCGGACGGCTTCTCCGACTTCGACTTCGTTCTGTGGAACATGCCGTTTCTCGAGCCGGCGGACCTGCTCGAGGGCCGCAACTTCCACGACGGCGACAACGGGCGTCTGCTGCGCGGCTTCCTGGACCGCCTGCCCTCATTGCTCGGCCCGGGGGGCAAGGCGATCGTGCTGAACGTGTCCGCGGCGCAGGAGATCATCGACGCGCCGGGGGTCGTCACCGTGAAGGGTGGTCGGGCGATGCCGCCCCCCTACGTCGGCGAGCCCGGCGCGGCGGAGGCGGAGACCGGGACCGCGACCGACTTCGACCGGGAGTTCATGCTGTTCGTCATCCCGAAGCCGTGAGCCGTGCGCGTAACATGTGGTGCGTTGGTGGTTCGAACTCGGGGGGAAGTGGGGCCGCGTCTGCAATAGTGAGCAGTCGTAAACCCGGAGTCGGCACCGGGCTCCGAGACTCTCGGATTTTCGTGTGTCGTGCGACTTTTTCTGTATCCCCTGCGCCGATGCGCTGCTCTGCTGGATGGAGCGCGGCATGAGCGATCAAGCCCTCGCCGCGCGGGGTGTTCGCTGGCCTGTTCACAGGAGGCATGTCATGAGCGCTCATTTCCCGTC
>CAZXBB010000111.1:0-9662 GCA_964638815.1 uncultured Isosphaeraceae bacterium | reverse complement strand
CTCAACATGTTCATCGCGGGCCTGCTCTCGCTGCCGGTCATGGGCTTCGCGGGGGTGTTCAGCGCGGGGTGAGCGGGCGCGCCGGGGCGGGGGGGAGCGGACGGGGGGGAGGGGACGGGGGGGAGGGGACGGGGGGGAGGGGGCGGATGCGGGCGCGAACCAGGAGCCGGACACGGGGTACGCACCACGAAAAGACCCCGGCCGTGAAGGCCGGGGTCCTGGCTACGTTCGCTTACGTCGGAGCGCTTCGGGCTCAGTCCCAGTTGCCGAGCACCCTTAGGATGTCCTGGAAGTCGACGAGGCCGTTGCAGTCGGTGTCGCCGCGCGGTCCGCCGCCCCAGTTGCCGAGGATCTCGAGGAGATCGCCGAACGTGACGGCGCCGTCGCCGTCGGTGTCGCCGCACCGGTCGCAGTCGTTCCGAGGATCACACGGGTTGAAGGCCGCGTCGAAGACGCCGTTGAGGTTGCAGTCGCAGCTCAGCGCGGGTTCGGTTTCCTCGACGCCGGCGGTGAAGTCTGAGCACACCGGGTTGTCGATCTGGAGGTTGTCGCGGATGAACGTCACCCATCCGACGCCGTTGGCCTCCATCGAGACGCCGCCGGGGTTGCACGACGCGCAGTAGTCGAGATCGACGGTGCCTCCGCCGCCCTGCCGCGTGAACGTGAACGTCGGGCAGACGTCGAGACTCGAGTCGAACGTGCCGCCGTTGCAGTGCGTCTTTGTTGCCGTCAACGTGCCGCCCGGCTGCACGGTGGGGTCGACGCTGATTTGCACGTCCCAAGGCTCGGGATTCTGACCGCCGTTGAAGGTGACGATCACCGGGTCGATGCTCACGAGGTTGAGTGCGACCAGCTCGATCGGAACGTCGACGCTCGGCCCTCCCGGCAGGTCGCAGGCGTCGAAGGGATCGGATTCACGCCGGATCAGCGTGTCGGCCTCGCCGAAGTTGAGCACGCCGAAGCCGGGGAGGTCGATGTCGCCGATCGGCTCGCCCTTGAAGCACACGGTGCCGATGAACGGATCCGACCCCGGACCGAAGAAGTCGGCCGGAATGGGACACACGACGGAGAAGTCGTGGCAGTTCTCGGTGAGCGAACCGTTGGTGATCCACGGATCGATCTTGTACGGCCCGTCGACACACGCGCCGCCGGAGGCGACGCGCGGTTCCGGGCAGTTGGACTCAACGCGGATGATGTGAGACCAGCCGCTTGGCGGGCCATCGTGAAGCGGAATGAGCGTGATCTGGGCGCAGGGGACACCCACCCCGAGGAAGATACCCTTCTTGACGGTCAGACAGACGGCCTCGGTGGTGATGCAGCACGACGGGTCGGGCTGGACCGGGCCGCGGTCCGTGGGGATCGGCGGCAGACAGCACGCGCCGAGCTCGAGGCAGTTTGCGGTATCGCAGGTGCTGCCGCTGCCGAGGAAGATGCCGCCCTTGAAGCCGCAATCCTGCTCGCGGAAGAACGGCAGGCACTGACCCATGAAACAGCACGCGCCCACCCCGCACGGGACGCCGGGATCGCACTCGGAGTCGTCGCCGAGGTACTCGCCGCCCTGGAGTTCGCAGTCGCCCTGCGAGACGCCCTGGAGACAATGACCGGTCGCGGCGAAGCAGCAGGCGCCGACTGCTCCCACTGGAGCGGGACACAGCGAGATGTCGTCGTAGAAGACGCGGGTGGCGCCGTTCGAGAAGAGATCGAGGGCCGCGACGTTGAGGGTACCGGCCGGGGGCACATGGCCGGTCCAGGTGTCGCTGATGATCACAACGCCGTTGTACGAGACCACCTGAGTGTCCGCGTCGAGGTCGATGTCGACCCTGATGGGGACCCACTGGTTGAAGACGATCGGCGTGCTGCCGGCGCCGTTGAAGTCCGTCACAAGACCCGTCGTGGAATTCGCGAGGATCTGCGTCGACCAGTTCTTGCTGGCCGGATTGCCATCGGGGATGTATTGGTTGAGCAGGATGACGTACTGCTCCCCGGCGGATCCGGCCGGGATGAACTGGTGGAGTTCGAGAGTCCATTGGCCGGAGTTGATGCCGGCGAACTGATGCACGATGTCATCCGTCTGGTCGATCTCGAGCGAGTGCGGCGCCGACCGCGACTGCGCCGGCGTCACGATGCCGAACTGAGCGGTCGGATCGTTGTCCCATGACTCCCACCCGCCCTGCCCGACAATGACCGAGCCGGCGGGATACGCGTCGAAGTTCTCCGTGAGCGCGCATCCGCCCGCTGCGGGGAGGGACGCCGCGACCGACGCGCCGGTCGAAAGCGCCGGCGTCGCGCCGGTGGCCACGGCCGCGGTGGCGTATGCCAGCACGGCCGGAACGACGCCGACCCGAAGGGTCGGTCGCCTCGTCATGGTCGTCATCATCATCCATCTCCTTGCCGCGCATCGCGCGGGCTTGTTCGCAGCCTGTAGTCAGGCGCCTCGCCCAGGGCCGATAGCGTAAACGCCTCCGGGCGTCCACACAAGAGTTAAGTGCGAGGATCGCGTCGCCTCGTCGCAAGTCGTGATCCACGGCCGAGTTACACGCTTGCCGAATCGCTGCGATCGCGCGGAGTTCGGGGGACACCCGGTCGCGGTTGCGGTACGGTGCGTCCTGTGCACGCAACGCGCATCCTCGCCATCGTCCTCGCGGCGGCGCTGGGCGTCGTCCTCCTGCGTCTCGCGACGGCGCGGCGCGGCGCGCCGCCGGCCGCCGACGGAGCGCGCTCCGTCAGCTTCACCGAGGAGATCATGGCGGCGCCGATCACGGTGCTGCTGCCGGAAGCCGACGCGGCGTCGGCGCGGCTCGTGTTCGACGTGTTCCGCGACGTCGATGCGGCGATGAGCGAGTGGAAGGCGTCGTCGCCCCTGTCCGCCGTGAACGCGGCGGCGGGACGGACGCCGGTGACGGTGCCCGATGATCTGCGCGCGGTGATCCGGCGCGGCGTTGAGATCGGCGATCTCACCGGCGGCGCGTTCGACGTCACATGGGCGGCGCTCTGGGGCCTGTGGGACTTCAAGGCCGCGTCCCCGGCGGTGCCCGCCGCCGACGACATGGCGGCGCGCGTCGCGCTCGTCGGGTACGACCGCGTGGCGATCGACGACGAGGCGGGGACGGTCTTCCTGCCGGAGCCCGGGATGCTCATCGGTCTCGGGGGGATCGCGAAGGGGCACGCCCTCGACCGCGCCGCGGCGACGCTGCGGGCGCGCGGGATTCGCAGCTTCCTCGTCTCGGCCGCCGGCCAGATGATGGCGGGCGGGCGGCGCGAGGGCCGGCCGTGGCGCATCGGCATCCGCGACCCGCGCGGCGGCATCGACGACTTCTTCGCACTCGTCGAGGCGTCGGACGTATCGGTCTCCACGAGCGGCGACTACGAGCGCTACTTCGTCATCGACGGCGTTCGGTACCACCACATCCTCGATCCGCGGACGGGTCGCCCGGCGCGAAGCGGCGTGCGGAGCGCGACCGTGGTGAGCGCCGACGCGACGCTGGCCGACGCGCTCTCGACCGCGGTGTTCATTCTCGGCGTGGAGCGCGGGCTGTCGCTGGTCGAGCGACTGGACGGCGTGGAAGCGGTGATCGTCGATGACGAGGCGACGGTGCACGTGTCGAGCGGACTGCACGGACGGCTGAGCATGCGCCACGCGCCGGCGCCGTGACCGCTCCATCGTTCCCCGTGCCCCGGGGCGCGACGGGCGGGACCGCGACGCGCCGGTCCCGCCGGTCCCGATCCACGGAGTGACGCCGCGGGCAAGAGCGGGCAAACGGGAATCCCTGCAACGGGACCGCGTGGCGGTTTTCCCGCGCCGGAGCGGCGGCGTCGTGCCCGGCCGCCTATATTCGCTCCATGACCGAGCGGCGGTACGACATCATCGTCATCGGCGGCGGCCACGCCGGCACGGAGGCGGCCCGGGCGGCGGCGTCCGTGCTCTCGATGCGCGGGCGCGACGCACCCCGTGTCGCGCTCGTCACGATGGACCCGTCCCGCATCGGGCACATGAGCTGCAACCCCGCGATCGGCGGTCTCGCGAAAGGCCAGATGGTGCGCGAGATCGACGCGCTCGGCGGGATCATGGGCCGCGCGATCGACGCGACGGGCATCATGTTCAGGATGCTGAACACGTCGAAGGGCGCCGCGGTGCGGGGGCCGCGTGCGCAGGCGGACAAGTACGCCTACGCGGCCGAGGTGCAGCGGCTGCTCGCGACGTGTGACGGTATCGACGTGATCGCGGGAACGGCGGACGACGTCGTCGTCGAGGACGGCCGCGTGGTCGGCATCGTCGTGCCGGCGGGGTCGGGCGTGGTGCGGGCGTCGAGCGAAATCGCGGAACGCAACGTCGCCGGCGACGCGCCGGCGACACCGGTGTACCCCGCGCGGCCGGACGAGCGCGATCGCGCGAGCGCGCCGACGCTGCTCCGCGCCGACGCCGTCGTCCTGACGACGGGCACGTTCATGCGCGGGCTCATGCACACGGGCGACAAGCGCACCGCGGGGGGGCGCGTGGGCGAGGGCGCCGCGGTCGGCGTATCGGGGACGCTCGCGCGCCTCGGCTTCGAGCTCGGCCGTCTCAAGACGGGCACGCCACCGCGGCTCGCGCGGGAATCGATCGACTGGGACGCGCTCGAGCGGCAGCCGGGCGACGAGACGCCGCGGGCGTTCTCGGATCTCTCGCCGTCGATCCTGCCCGCCGGTCGCTTCCCGCATCTTGCGCAGACCGAGTGCCGCATCACCCATACGACGGTCGCCGCGCACGACCTCATCCGCGCGAACCTCCACCGCGCGCCGATGTACTCGGGTCAGATCGACGCCACGGGCCCGCGGTACTGTCCCTCCATCGAAGACAAGGTCGTCCGCTTCGCCGACCGCGAGAGCCACCACGTCTTCCTCGAGCCGGAGTCGCTCCACACGAACGAGATCTACTGCAACGGCATCTCGACGTCGCTGCCCGCGGACGTGCAGGAGCGCGTCGTCCGCGCGATGCCGGGGTGCGAGCGGGCGCATGTGCAGCGCTGGGGCTACGCGGTCGAGTACGACATGGTCTGGCCGCACCAGATCGACGCGACGTGCATGACGAAGAGCGTCCGCGGCCTGTTCCTCGCGGGGCAGATCAACTGCACGACGGGATACGAGGAAGCGGGGGCGCAGGGGCTGTGGGCGGGGCTGAGCGCGGCGCGACACGTGCTGGGCGACGAACCCGTCCACCTCGGCCGTCACGAGGCGTACATTGGCGTCATGCTGGATGATCTCGTGACGAAGACACCTCGCGAACCGTACCGCATGTTCACGAGCCGGGCCGAGCACCGGCTCCTGCTGCGGGCGGACAACGCGGACGAGCGTCTGACGCCGCGGGGGCGCGAACTCGGGCTCGTGGACGACGTGCGGTGGCGGGCGTACGGCCGGCGCGCGACCGCACTGGGCGAGATACGCACGCGGATGGAGGCCACGCGGGTCGGCGGCCGCGCGTTGCGCGAGCTCGCATGCGCGGGCGCGTCGGTGGACGAGATCACGGCGCACCTCGGCGAGTCCGATCCGGACCTCGTCGAGCGCGCGATGACCGACGCCCGGTACGACGGTTACGTCAGGCGTCAGCACGCGCAGGTGCGTCGCCAGGCGGCCGCGGAGGAGCGCCGGATTCCCGAGTGGCTCGATCCGCGCGACGTGACGGGTCTGCGCGCGGAGGCGCGCGAGGTTCTGGCGCGCTTCCGGCCCGCGACGATCGGACAGGCCGGGCGTCTGGCCGGCGTCAATCCCGCCGACCTCACCCTGCTCACCGTTGCGATCAAACGCGGAACCGGCGCCCGGTGACGTTCGCGCGGGAGGGCCGACGGCGCGCAAGCTGCTGCCATCGGGTTCTCGGCACGAATACCTCGGCCCGCGTCGGCCCGCGTCGGCCCGCGTCGGCCCGTGTCGGCCCGTGTCGGCGCGCGGCGGTTTCGCACCCGGGAGAGAGACGTGATCACGGGCGCCGGGCGCGCCGACGGCGGCGCCGCGGCCCCGCGGCCCCGGTTCCTCGCGGAGGGCCGTCTCGCGTTCATCCGATGCCGGGGTGCGATCGATCGGGCGGGTTCCGGCGTCAGTCCCACGCGGCAAGGAGCCCGACGAGATCCCCGACCCCCACGACCCCGTTGCGATCGACGTCGCCCGGGCAGGTCGGCCCGCACGGTCCCCATGACGCGAGCACGGCGAGCAGGTCGCGGAGGTCCACCCTGCCGTCCGCGTCGATGTCCGCCACGCGCAGCCGGAGCACGCGTCCCGGCGCGACGCCCGGACGCACGGTCGTCGTCCCGTCCGGCCACAGGACGTCGATCCGGTCGATCACCGTCGCCGCCGGGAACCCGAAGTGCGCACGCAGCGGACCCTGGCTCATGAACGACGGCGCCCCGTGCACGAAGCGGTGCTGCGTCGCGCCGGCCACGGTGAGGGCGATCGTCGCCCCGATGCCGTCCGGCGCGTTTCCCGGCGGGGCGACGAGGTCGATCGCGATCCAGCGGTCCGGCGCGGGGTCGAAGCCGTTGCGGAAGAACGCGAGCGGCGCCTGGTTCGTCGTGATCACGATGTCCAGATCGCCGTCGTTCTCCGCGTCGAACATGACGAGACCGCGCCCCTGTCCGGTGTGGACGACGCCGGCCGCGGCGGCGGCCTCTGTGTAGGTGAACGCACCGCCGCCGCCGGCGTGCAGCCAGACGCGTGTCGGATCGTCCTCGAACGTCGGGTCCGGGCTGCCGACCACCGGCACCGTGAACCCGTTGGTCATCGCGAGGTCGGGTCGCCCGTCGTGGTTGAGATCGCCGAACTGCGCTCCCCATCCCCAGTCGCCGGCGCGCACGCCCGCCTCGTCCGTGACGTCCGTGTACTGGTGCTTGCCGTCGTTGCGGTAGAGCCGGTTGCCGGTCATGCCCCAGTTGCCTTCGCGCACCCCGTCGTCGTCGAAGATCGAGGTGACGAACCAGTCGAGGTCGCCGTCCCCGTCGTAGTCGCCGAGCGCGGAACCCATGCCGTTCTCGTCCGTGCACGTCCCGTTGACGCCGGTGAGCCGCCCGAAGCTCCCGGCGCCGAGACCGGCGTAGTACTGGCTCGTGCCGAAGTCCGCCGCGACGACGAGGTCCGTCGCCCCGTCGCCGTCCATGTCGGCGAGCGCGGGCGTGAAGCCCCAGACCGGGGCGGGGTCGAAGAGCGCCGTGTCGCCGGTGACGTCCTCGAATACGCCCGCGCCGTCGTTGATGAAGAGCCGGTTGCCGCGGAGCGTCCAGTCCACCGTCACGAGGTCGAGATCGCCGTCGCCCTCGACATCGCCGAACGTCGCGCCGTACGCGTCGAACGGCAGGCCGTCGGCCAGCACGGCGCCGGATGCGACGCCGGTCGCGGTGAACCCCGTGCCCGCATCATTCATGTAGAGCTCGTTCACGCCGTCGAACCGGCCCGCGTAGAGATCCAGGTCGCCGTCGCCGTCCACGTCGCCCGCCGCGGCGCACGCCCCCTCGGCGAGGATCTGCTGGACGCCCCAGGCTGCGGCCCGATCCACGAACGTGCCGTCGCCTTCGTTCAGGAACAGCCGCGCCGCCTGCCCGAGACCACCGGAGACGTAGAGATCAAGCGTGCCGTCGCGATCGAAGTCGGCGATGACTACGCCCGGCGTCATCAGGTGCTTCTCGGCCTGCTGGTCGGGAGCGACGATCGTGAAGTGCGTGAAGGTGAGGCCCGCGTCGCCGGTTGCGTCGGCGAAAGGCGGGACCACCGGATCGGCCGCCAGGACGATCGACGTCGTCAACGCGGCGCAGGCGATGAAGGTCGTGTTTCGCACGCCATGATTTTAGCGGGCGACTCGCGGGTTCAAGCGCCGAAACGGATCGCCCTCGCCGGAACCCCGACGTCAGGGCGGGACGCCCGTCGAACTGCGCACGGGAAGCACCGGGAGGGCCCACATCGCCGGTGCACGGGGGTTTTCGGCGATGTTCGCGATCCGGCGCTCGGTCTCGAACACTCCGCTTGTTACACTCGACGTCGCCGGGACCGCGCGGCCCCGTGGATCGGCCCCGTGGATCGGCCCCGTGGATCGGCCCCATGGATCGGCCCCGTGGATCGGCCCCGTGGATCGGCCCCATGGACCGGCCCGAGGCCGAACCGGCGCGCCCGGACGCGAGGAGAAAAACCATGCGAACGACGCTCACGACCATCCTGTCCGCTTCGGTGCTGGCCGCGCCCGCGCCGGCCGGGGAATGCCCGACGCTGACCTTGCAGGGCGAGCCGGTCGATCTCTCGACGGGCCTGACCACGCAGCGCCTCGCTCCCGCGGTCGCATTCAACGCCGTTGACGGCGAGTACCTCGTCGTGTGGTTCGATCTCCGCAACCCCGGGAACAACGACGTCTTCGGCCAGCGTGTGTCGGATGCGGTCGAGCTCATCGGCGGGAACATCGCGATCATGGAGTTCGCCGCCGCCCAGGTGGACCCCGCCGTCGCGCACAACCCGATCGACAACGAGTACCTGGTCGCGTGGCGGACGCAGCAGTCCGGATTCTTCAACAAGACTCGGGGTCGTCGCCTGGCCGCCGACGGCGCGCTCATCGGCGGCGACTTCTTCGTCGGCGAAGGCTTCGAGATGGACCTGCTGCACAACCCGGATACGAACGAGTACCTGCACACCGGGCGGGGTTCGGGGATTCGCGGGCAGCGCATCTCGAGCGCGGGGACGCTCGAGGGCGCCGCGATCCTGATCGCGACGTCGGGGGCGCCCGCGCCCAACGGCGAGGTGGCGCGCGATCCGCTGAACGCTCGCTCCCTCGCGACGTGGCGGGACCAGAGCAACGAGAATCTCCAGGGGCGGCTCGTCGCAGATGACGGCACGCTTGCCAGCGGACCGATCCTGATCTCGGCGGAGTTCGCCGAGTCGGGACGCGCCGCGGCCGTGGCGCACGACGCGGCGAACGGTCGCTTCCTCGTCGTGTTCGGCGTCTTCCAGGAGAACCGGATCCTGGGTCAGTTCGTGGACGACGAGGGCGCGCCGGCCGGCCCGAGCTTCACCATCGCGGACGGCCTCGTCAGCCGCCCGGCGCCGACCATGGCGTTCAGCCCCGCCACGGGCGCGTACGTCGTCACGTTCAGCGACGGGGGACAGGTGCACGCGATCGTGGTGACGGCGGACGGAACCGTCTGCGACACGGTCACGCTGGACTCCGACACGTTCGGCATTCCCGCGATCGTGCACAACCCGGTCCGCGACGATTTCTTTCTCGCCTGGGTGGACGACCGCAACTTCGGCGAGGGCGAGCAGGACATCTTTGCCCAGGTGCTGACGTTCGCGGGATGCCCCGAGGATCTCAACGGCTCCGGCGCCGTCGACTTCGGCGACATCGTGGCCATCCTGGCGGTGTGGGGGAGCGAGGGCGGACCGGAGGATCTCGACGGCAGCGGCGTCGTCGACTTCGGCGACCTGCTGCGGGTCCTGAGGGCCTGGGGCCCGTGCCCGTGATCGTGCCGTGCCCGCGCCCGTGATCGTGCCCGTGCCCGTGCCCGTGACCGTGACCGTGCCCGTGCCCGTGCCCGTGCCGTGATCGTGCCCGCAATCGTCCCCGTGATCGCCGCGGTTCTTGAAGCCGATTCGGGCCGGACGTAGGCTTCCCGGATTCGCCACCGTAGCTCAATCGGCAGAGCGCCTGATTTGTAATCTGG
>CAZXBB010000110.1:0-6211 GCA_964638815.1 uncultured Isosphaeraceae bacterium | reverse complement strand
GGTGGGTCCCCGCTGGAACGACGGCTTCCGCCGTTCGGTGCCCACCCGGCCCTTGCCGCGCCAAGGAACGGGGCACACCGGACATCCCCTTGCCGTCCTTGAAGTGTGCCCCGGTCCTGTGCTCTGACAGGGCCGGGTGGTGTACCGATGGAACGACGGCTTCCGACGTTCGTTGCCCACCCGGCCCTTGCCGAGCCAAGGACCGGGGCACACAAGCCTTGCCCCGGCGGAATGGGGAACCGGGAACGGGGAATCGGGAACCTCGGAACGGTCAATTGAACAACGGGAAACGGGAAACGGGAAACGCCAGACACGTTGCGGCGTAAGTGAACGGCCACCTCATCGCGGTTCCGGTGTGCCCCGGTCCTGTGCTCTGACAGGGCCGGGTGGGTCACCCATGGAACGACGGTGATCCCTTTCGCCACCCCCCCCACGAGGCTGACGGCTGGTTCTCCGGGCGTGTGCCCGATAACGCTCAACGTTGCTGGTGTTTTCTTGCCCCCCGGATCGCGGCGCGCGGGCATAATGTTACGACATGGCAAGGAACAGGCACCATCTGGCCCTGGCAGGTTCCCTGGCAGGCTTCGTCACCGGCACGATGCTGCTCGAGAGCAGCGCGCAGGCCGAGTTTCTTGGACTCGCCTGCGAGCCCTACGTGGGCGATGGCTGGGTCGAGAACGGTTACGAGGGGCTCGCCACGTACCGCGTGTACGCCGAGTTCGACGAATGCTGCATGGACGGCGTGTTCGCCGTCTTCGGCATCGCCGGCGTTCCCTTGACGGCGTCGTCAGGCGACGGCGCGTTCCACAACGCACCGAAAGGTCTCGATCGGCTGACCGCGCCGGAGGACCTGCGTGGGGTGGGCGTCTGGGAGAACCAGTGGGACACCTACGTCACGATCAACGCCACGGACGCGACCGGTGACGCGACGGCGACAAGCGACGGTTTCGCGACGGAGACGAACGACCTCGCCACCGACTGGTCCACCGAGAGCGGGGCGTGGTTCGTGACCCCGATCGACGAGCAGCGGCTGCATGTCGACGGGCGCGTGCTCATCGCGCAGTTCACCGTGGCGTCGGGGGTCGGGATATCCGGCGTGGTGAACCTCCTCCTCGTCGACGGCAAGGTGGAGGCCGCCCAACTGCCCGTGCCCTCCTGCGCGCCCCCCTGTCCTGAGGACGCGGACGGCAACGGCGAAGTCGGCTTCGGCGACGTTCTGGCGATCCTCGGTGCCTGGGAGAACATCGGCGGTGCGGAGGACGTCGACGGCGACGGCGTCGTCGGCTTCGGCGACGTGCTGGCAGTGCTCGCGGCGTGGGGGCCGTGCGACTGACTCGCGACTGACTCCGCAGGAGAACGTCCGTTTGTCGCGCGGCCTGGCAGAGCGTCGTCGCGGCGGAGTTCTGCGAGGTACTGTCGGCGGTCTATCGCCCCTTCGTACCGGTCCGTTGGGCGGGCGTTGTCCCATCAGCCCGACGATCGACGCGGCAACGGGACTGCGATACTCGCGTCACGGAACGCGGAAGTGCGGCAGGAACCGGGCCTCGTCCAGCGGCGTGAGCTCGTAGACGACGAGAGCGCCCACCTCGCGGCGGAAGACGTGCAGCTCGTCGGTGCCGGCCGGCGCGCCGCGCCGGTCGCGGTCGGCGCGATCGACGAAGAGGAGGATCCGCGCGTTGTCGGCCGCCGCCAGCACGTGGATGGACTTCGGCGTGATGGAGTTCGAGTACCCGAGGCCGAGCGCGGTCCGGTCCTCCGGGGGATCGAGCGCGAGGCCCTGGTCGAAGCGATCCTCGAACCACAGCGAGAACTCCGCGGCGTCGCGGCAGACGACGCGCGGACGGAAGCCGGCGTCCAGCTCGGCCGCGTACACCTCGACGAGCGTCATCCGCGGCAGCGGTCCGTAGCCGGAGCCGCGGCGCGCCGGGCGCGTGGCGTTCCATGTCATGAGCGAGCCCGCGACGAGCAGGACGATCGCCGCGGCAACACGGAGCGGCGCGCCCGTGAACGGGAGACGGTGCCGTCCCTGTGCGTCCCGCGCAGCGCGGTCCGCCGTCGCCGCGATCGCGCGCTCGGCGATTGGACGCAGCCCGGACGCCGGGGGGACGCGCAGCGTCCGAACGAGCGCGGCGTCCACAGCATGCTGCGTCTCGACCTGCCGCGCGAGGTCCGGGCGATCCGCGAGCGTGCGCTCGAAGGCGAGGCGATCCCCGGCGTCGAGGAGGCCGTCGAGGTAGCGGTCGAGGAGCTGGGGATGATGCCGATCCTGGTCCATGATCACGGCTTCGTTTCCTGGCGGGGGACGGGTGCCGGCGTGCGACCGGATGCCGCCGACCGGCGCTCCGCGGCGGTGAGATGATCGCGCAGCTTCCGGCGTCCGCGGTGGACGTGGCTCATCGCGGTGCCCTCGGGGATGTCGAGTGCGAGGGCGATCTCGCGGTAGGGCATGTCGAGCAGCGTGCGCAACAGCACGCACGCGCGGGGCGTCTCCTCCAGGTCGGACAACGCGTCAACCACGTCGTCGTCGAACGCGGACTGGCCGGTCACGAGCCGGCCGCGGGGGTCGGCCGGGGCCGGTGCGCGGTCAGGGGTCGCCGGCGCGAAGGCATCGACGGCGTCGAGCGTCGCCGTGGTCCGTGCACGCTGCTTCTTCCGGCCGTGGTTCAGCGCGACGTACCGCACGATGCGTCCCATCCAGGCCAGGAAGGATGTGTCGGGTTCGAACTGATCGAGCTTCTCCAAGGCAATCACGGCCCCTTCCTGGAGCACGTCCTCGACCTGATCACGGTTGCGAAGCACACCCGCCGCAATGCACCACAGCGCGCGGGAATGCTCCGTGAACGCATCCGCGAACGCCTCCGCGCCAAGTCGCCGGGTCGGCGCTCCGCGGTTCGGCGGTCCGACCGTCTGGCTCGGGATCTGCGGCATCTGATTCACCAATGTCGCCGCGACCCCGGCCTATTGCCAGTCCCGGGACTCCGATTTTCGCGGCGCGCGCCGTCCGGAGGGTCGCAATGGATCGCCGCAATGGACCCGGCACGTCGCAACATTCGCGAGGGGGGCGCGAGGGGGGCGCGAGGGGGGGCGCGGCCGGCGGGCCGCGAGGCCGGGGGGGCGCGAAGGTGGGGGGGTTGGAGCGACGAAAGCCGGGGCCGCCCCGGCGACGGATCCCCGACCCGAAAGGAGAATCGATGTTCCACCTGCATTCCGCCATCGTCCCGACGGCGTGTCGTTGCGCCGCCTTCGGATGTGCGTTGGGCCTCTTCGCGTCCACGATGACGGCCCGCGCCGAGGTCATCGGGCTCATCATCACGCTCGACGGCGACCAGGAGCCGATGCCCGTCGATACGCCGGCCTCGGGCATGGGCACCGCGACGTTCGACACGGACACGAACCTCTTCGAGTGGAACTTCACGTTCGAAGACCTGGGCAGCGAGCAGACGGCGGCCCATTTCCACGGTCCGGCGACGCTCTGCGTGAACGGGCCGATCGAGGTCCCGCTTCCCATGGGCAGTCCCGTCGTCGGTTCCGAGACGCTCGACGCCGGCCAGGCCGCCGACCTGCTCGCCGGTCTCTGGTACGTCAACGTGCACACGGTCGAGCATCCATCCGGCGAGATCCGCGGGCAGGTCGTGCCCGGTCCGCTCGAGGATCCGATTCCCGCTTCGATCCCCATGGGCGGCGTGCACATCCAGCCGCGCGTGACCGCCGATCTCCTGACGGCGCCGAACTGGGGAACGGTTGCGCCCGGCGACGCGTCGCGTCTCTTCGTCACGGACCAGCCGGGCACGCTGTGGGCGATCGACCTCGCGACCGGCGCGAAGACGGTGTTCCTCGACGTCGCGCCGCTGCTTGTCGATCTCGGCGTCTTCGGCCCCGACAGCTTCGACGAGCGCGGCCTGCTCGGCGTCGCGTTCCACCCGGATTACCAGGCGAACGGGCTGCTCTATACCTACACGTCCGAGCACGTGTTCAAGCCCGCCGACTTCTCGACGATGCCCGATGGCGTCGCGCCGAATCACCGCAGCGTCATCCGCGAGTGGCAGGTGCCGAACCCGGCTGACCCCGCCTCCGTGGTCGATCCGGCGACGAGCCGCGCGCTCATGCGCATCGACGAGCCGCAGTTCAACCACAACGCGGGCGGGCTCGGCTTCGGTCCCGACGGCCTGCTCTACGCGACGATCGGCGACGGCGGCGGCGCCGACGACAAGGACGGCCAGATCTCGCTTGGCATGCCGATCGTCGGGCACGGTTGCATGGGCAACGGTCAGAACGGCGAGACGATCCTCGGCACCGTCATCCGCATCGACCCGCTCGGAAACGATTCCGCCAACGGGCAGTACGGCATTCCGAAGGACAACCCGTTCGTCGGCGGCGGCGATCCGCGTCTCGACGAGATCTTCGCGATGGGCCTGCGCAATCCGTTCCGCCTGTCGTTCGACCGGCTCACCGGCGACCTGTGGGTGCCCGATGTCGGGCAGGGTCACATCGAGGAGATCAACACGATCATTCCCGGCGGGAACTACGGCTGGAACCAGAAGGAGGGCACGTTCGCCTTCGTTCCCAACGGCAACGAGCGCGGCCACGCGACCGACCGCGACCTCGCCGTGACGGAAGGTCTCATCGACCCCATCGCCCAGTACGACCACGACGAGGGCATCGCCGTCGTCGGCGGATTCGTCTACCGCGGCACGAAGATTCCGTCGCTCCAGGGTCGTTACGTCTTCGGCGACTTTGCGCTCACGTTCAGCAACGACGGCCGTCTGTTCTACCTCGACGAGAAGAACCAGGTCGTCGAGTTCCCGCTCGTCGGCCAGAAGGAGTTCGGCATGTCGCTGCTCGGCTTCGGCGAGGACGCGGACGGCGAGCTGTACGTCCTCGCGAACGGCACCGGCACGCCGTTCGGCGAGACGGGCGTCGTGCTGAAGATCGCGACGAAGCGAGGCGACCTCGACGCCGACGGGCAGGTCGGCTTCGCCGACATCCTCCTCCTGCTCGGCCAATGGGGACCGTGCGACGGCTGCCCCGGCGACATCGACGAGGACGGCCAGGCCGGCTTCTCCGACATCCTCATCGTCCTGAAGAACTGGGGGTAGCCGCTACCGGGGCCGCCGCAGCCCGTATCGCTTCACGCGGTGACGGAGGATGTCGCGGCTGATGCCGAGCTCGCGCGCCGCCGCGGACTGGTTCCAGTTGTGCTGCTCGAGCGCGCCGAGGATCAGGCGGTGCTCCTGCTCGGCGAGCACCGAGGGCGACTCGCCGGTCTCCGCGGGGACCGGCGGGCCGTCCGTCGGCGGGAGGCGGCGCGGGCTGGTCACGTCCGGCGGCAGATGATCGGGGCGGATCTCGTCGTCGGCGAGCAGCACGGCGCGCTCGATCACGTTGCGGAGCTCGCGGACGTTCCCCGGCCAGTCGTACCGCGTCAGACAGGTCATCGCCGCCTCGCTCACTTCCGGCACCGGGTCGGTGAGCGACGGCTCGATACGCGCCAGCAGATGCTCGACGAGCAGCGGGAGATCGCCCATCCGCTCGCGCAGCGGCGGCAGCGTCACCGGGAAGACGCTGATGCGGTAGTAGAGATCCTCGCGGAAGCGTCCGGCCTCGACCTCCGCCTTGAGGTCGCGGTTCGTCGCCACGATCACGCGCACGTCGCAGGTGACGACCTCGGTGCCGCCGACGCGCGTGAACTCGCACGACTCGAGCACGCGCAGCAGCTTCGCCTGCATCGACGGCTCGAGCTCGCCGATCTCGTCGAGCAGGAGCGTGCCGCGGTTGGCGAGCTCGAACTTGCCGAGACGCTGGCTCGCGGCGCCGGTGAAGGCGCCGGCCTCGTGCCCGAACAGCTCGCTCTCGATCAGGTTCTCGGGCAGCGCGGCGCAGTTCACGGCGATGAACTGCCGCGACGAACGACGCGACAGGGCGTGGATCGTGCGTGCCGCCATCTCCTTGCCGGTGCCGGTCTCGCCGGCGAGCAGCACGGTCGTCGAGGTCGGAGCGACCTTGCGGCAGAGTTCGATCACGCCGGCGAAGGCGGGCGAGCGGCCGACGAACTGGGGGTAGGGCAGGGCGTCGAGGAGCCCGCGGTTCTCGACGTGCAGGCGCTCGAACTTCTGGGCGTTGCGGGCGGCGCCGGCGACCAGGTTCGCGAAGAGCTTGAGCAGCTCGAGATCCTGATCGGTGAACATGTCGGGACCCTGGTGGTTGATCACCT
>CAZXBB010000109.1:0-10045 GCA_964638815.1 uncultured Isosphaeraceae bacterium | reverse complement strand
GTGCGCGACCGTGTGCGCGGGCGCGGGCGCGGGCGCGTGCGCGGGCGCGACCGCGTGCGCGACCGCGTGCGCGTCCGTGTGCGCGGCCGGGCGCACCCGCCGGACTCACCAGACAGTCGGATCCCAGAGGTAGTAGAACGCCGCCGGATCCCCGCCCGGCGCACCCGACCCCCCCCCGCCGGGCGCCGCGCCGACGTTGAGCTGCACCAGGGGCCCCCCCGCCGCCGGCGTCTGCGCGTAGGCGCTTCCCACGTACTCGATCGGCCGGTGGTACCTCACGAGCTGCGCGCGATCGAGCCCGGCGCGCGTCTTCGCGAGCGCGAACGCGTCGCGGAGGTCGCCCACGGCGTCCACCAGCCCGGCCTCCGCCGCCCGCACGCCCGTGATGACGCGGCCGTCCGTGATCCGGTCGATGTCGCCTTCGTCGAGCCGGCCCGCCCGCCCGTCCTTCACGACATCGATGAAGTTCGCGTAGAAGTCGTTCACGATGCCCTGGAGCAGCGCCCGGTGCTCGGCCGTCATCGGCTCGAACGGGGAGCCCGCCGCCTTGTTCGGGCCGCTCGTGATCGAGTCGGCGCGGATGCCGATCCGACGCATGCCCTCGCTGAAGTTCACGGTCTGGATGATCACGCCGATCGAACCGGTGATCGTCGTCGGGTGCGCGACGATGGCGTCCGCGGCGCACGCGAGGTAGTAGCCGCCCGACGCCGCGACGTCGCCCATCAGCACGACGACGGGCCGGCCGGTGTGCTCCCGGAAGTGCGTCAGCTCGCGGTGCATGACGTCCGAGGCGGTCACCGTCCCGCCCGGCGAGTTGATGCGCACGATGACCGCCCGGACCTGCGGATCCTCGGCGGCCTTGCGCAGCGACTCGGTGAATCGCGCGACGGGGCTCTCGGCCGGCCCCAGGACGCCGGATCGGCCCGTGCTCGAGATCAGGCCGCTCACGTCGATCATCGCGACCTTCGGATACGGGAAGAGAAAGAATCCACCCGGCTCGTCCTCGAGCACGGCCGTCTCGGTGATGGCGTCCGCGGCGGGCACGACGTCGACGATGATCCGGCTGCCCGCGCACGCCGGAAGCAGGACGGACAGGACGAGCAGGACGGGCAGGATGACGGCACGCGATCCGCGCGACATGAGTGGATCTCCGGCGGCGCGCCCCGATCACAATCGAGCGAGGTGGCGCCGGCATGGTAGCCTCCGGCGCCGTGGACGCGCCGCTCCATCTTCCCGTCCTTCCCGACGAGACGCTCGCGCTCCTCGCGCCGGCACCCGGCGACGTCGCGGTGGACTGCACGGCGGGCCGCGGCGGACACGCAGCGCTGCTGGCGGAGGCGATCGCCCGCACGGACGGCGAGCCGGGCACGCTCGTCGCCTTCGACCTCGACGCCAAGAACCTCGACGCGACGCGCCGCCGCGTCGAGCGCGCCGGCGTTCGTTTCATGAGTTTCCATGACAGCTTCGTGCGCGTCGCGCAGCGACTGCGCGAGCACGAGCTGTCCGCAAGCGTCGTTCTCGCCGATCTCGGCTTCAGCTCGAGCCAGATGGACGACCCATCGCGCGGTTTCAGCTTCAAGGCGGACGGGCCGCTGGACATGCGCTTCGATCCCGGCGCACGGGTGACCGCCGCGGAACTCCTCGCGCGCTGCTCGGAGCAGGAGCTTGCCGACATCATCTTCCGCTACGGCGAGGATCCCTACGCCCGAAAGATCGCCCGAAAACTTGCACAAAGTCGCGAGCAGCAGCCGATCGAATCTACGTCACAGCTTGCCCAACTGATCCTCGAGGCTTACGGACCGCGTGCCCGCTCATCGCGCATCCATCCGGCCACCCGCACGTTCATGGCGCTGCGGATCGCCGTCAACGGAGAGCTCGACGCGCTTGCCGCACTGCTCGACACGATCGTCCGCGGAACCGAAACGGTGGGGGCGGACGGTTGGCTCGAGGCGGAAGCGCGGGTGGGAGTCATCAGCTTCCACAGCCTCGAGGATCGGATGGTCAAGCGAACGTTCGCGGATCTCGCGCGACGCGATCTGGCGACGCGGGTGACGAAGCACGTCGTCACGGCAACGGAGGACGAGGTGCGAATGAACCCGCGGGCGCGCTCGGCGCGGCTCCGGGTGATCAGGCTCCGGGGTACGGGAGGCTGATCGGCCCAGGGAATGACGGCGGGGTCACCGGGGGTGTGACCCGGGGGTGACCGGGGGAGTAGCGTGAGGTCGTCATGGAGGCGACGACCCGCATCGGCCTGGTTCGACGGTGCGCGGAGCCGCCGCCCGAACCGACGCACGGACGCTGAAACGAAGATGACACGCGAGAACAAGCTGGCCCTGGTCGTGGGATTCGGCCTCATCCTGCTGGTCGGCATACTGATCTCCGACCACATCTCCACCGCCTACAGCCAGGAGCCGGCGGAGCTGGCGCGGGCAGTCGATCCATTGAGCGTGAGCCGCCCGGCGCCTGCGGACCTCATCGCGGTACGCACGGCGAAGCCGGCGACCGGCGAATCGCGGATCGCGGCGGCGGACGTGCGCGCCGCGGATTCATCGCGAACCGGCGCCCTCCCCGCGATCGAGATGGGCGGCCCTCCGCCGGCCGTCGTCGGCCTCAACCCTGCCGACGCCCAAACGCTCCCCTTCCGCTTCCACACGGTGACCGCCGGAGACTCGTTGAGCCGGATCTGCACCCGCGAGTACGGCGACGCCTCGCTCGCGCTCGAGCTGGCCGCCTACAACGAGCTCGAGCGTCCCGACCACATCGAAGAGGGCACGCGGCTGCGGCTCCCGAAGGCGGACGACCTGGTCCGCGGACGCCCGGCGCCGACCGGCCTCGCCCCCCGCGCAGCGACGCCGCCGAAGGAGGACAGGACCTACACCGTGCAGGAGGGCGACGCGCTGTCGCGTATCGCCGCGCGCGTTCTCGGTTCGTCGGCCCGGTTCCAGGAGATCTTCGACCTCAATCGCGACAAGCTGAAGGACCCTGACGACATCCGGCCGGGCATGGTCCTCCGCGTGCCCTGATGCACGTCTCCCGTCATTCGACACCGCGAGTCCCGCGTTCCCCGGCGGCGCTGCCCTCGGGTGCGGGCAAGCTCCTGGTCCTCATCGTCGGGGCGGGCGCCGTCGCGGCGTCGCTGCTCGTGATGCGGCAGCAGCGTGTGGAGACGGCGCACGAGCTCACGACGCTGCACCGGCACCTCACGATGAACGAGCGATCGCTCTGGGAGCTGCGGGCTGGGATCGCCGAACGCTGCCGCCCGGAGGCCGTCCGCCGCATGCTGGACGAGCTGCCGACCGGGTGGAGCGCGATCCCGCGGCGGCGCCCCGTCGTTCCGCCGATCGCGCCCGTCCCCCCCGGCGCCGCCGCGGGGGCGAGCGCCGCCCCGCCCCCGACGACTGAGATCGAGCCCGGTGGCTGACCTGACGCACCGACCGCCGGACCTCGAGACCCTGCGCGGATGGCAGGTCGAGCGCGCGTTCGCCTGGGGGCGGCTGCTCGTCGTCGTGATGGTGACGCTCATGGCAGGCGTCCTGGCTCGGGTCGTTCAGCTCAAGGTCATGCCTGACCCGCGTCTCCACGCCGCCGCCGGCAGCACCGTCGCCAGCCGGACGGACACCGGCAGACGCGGCGACCTGCTCGACCGGCGCGGACGCCTCGTCGCGGCGACGACGGTCGGCTACCGCCTGTTCGTCGATCCGCAGGAGGTCGAGGACCTGCCGACGGTCGCCGTGGACATCGCGACGCTCATCGGCGTCGATCCGATCGCGATCGACCGCCTGATCCACGAGCGCCCGGACGGCCGCTACGTCGTCGTAGCCCCCCTGCTCGAAAGCTGGCAGGTTGACGCGATCCGCGGTGCGCGGCTGCGCGGCGTGGGTCTCGAGACCCGCGCGGTCCGTCACTACCCGCACGGCAACCTCGGCGCAGCGCTGGTCGGCACCGTCGGGTTCGAGCACACCGGGCTGAGCGGTCTCGAGCACCGCTTCGACGAGCGGATCGAGGCCCACGCGGGCCACGTGACGTATCTGCGCGACGCGCAGCGTCAGCCGATCTGGATCGAGAGCGCGAGCTACCGCCCGGGCGCGGCGGGCGCGCCGGTGCGTCTCAGTCTCGATCTCGTCATCCAGGAGATGGCGGAGCGGCACATCCACGCCGCGGTGGAGGCCCGCAACGCCGCGGGCGGTCGCATCGTCGTCTCCGACCCCCGGACGGGCGAGATCCTCGCGCTGTGCGACATCCTTCACGAGCGCGACGACCGCGAGCCGGAGATCGTCGATCCCGCCCGCGCCGTGCATCCCGCGCTCGGACGGAACCGGTGCGTGACGGATCCCTACGAGCCGGGCTCGACGTTCAAGCCGTTCATCTGGGCGGTCGCGACGGAGCTCGGCCGCGCGGACCCGAACGAGGTGCTCCCGATCGCCGAGAGCGGCCCGCACCGCACGAGCTACGGACGCTGGATCGAGGACGCGCACTACTACGGTCCGTCCACGTGGCGGCAGGTGCTCGTCCGATCGATGAACAGCGGCATGGCGATCGTCGCCGAGCGCATGAGCTTCGCCGAGATGCGGGACGCCCTGCGTCGCTTCGGCTTCGGCGAGAAGACGCGTTGCGGGGTGCCCGGTGAATCGCGTGGGATCGTCACGGCGCCGGGCGACTGGAAGATGTACACGCAGTCGTCGGTAGCGATGGGGCACGAGATCGCCGTGACGCCGGTCCAGATGGTCCGCGCGTTCAGCGCGTTCGCGCGCAACGGCACGATACCCGCCCCGCGGTTCACGGCCGTGGCCGGTGACGACGGCGACTACGCGTTCGTCCGCCGCGCGGTCTCCCCGGACATTGCCCGCCTGACCCGCGAGACGATGCGGCTGGTGATGACCGACGGGACCGGGCGGCGTGCGCAGTCGAGCCGCTACACGCTCTTCGGCAAGTCCGGGACGGCGGAGCTGCCGCGGAAGGAAGGCGGCGGGTATCACGACGACCGGTACGTCTCGAGCTTCATCGCGGGCGCACCGTTCGACGAGCCGCGCATCGTCGTGCTCTGCGTGATCGACGATCCGGACCGGAGCAGGGGCCACTACGGCGGAGAAATCGCCGGACCCGTCGTGCGCGACCTCATCGAGGAAGCGCTGCCGTACCTGGGGGTGGCGCCGGATCGCGAGTAGCACGCTGGCGCTAGCCCGCCGCGCCGTACTCTTCCAGCCCGTACTGCTTGATCTTCTTGTAGAGCGTCGTCCGGTTGATGTCGAGGACGTCGGCCGTCTGCTGGCGGTTCCACGCGTTCGCCTCGAGCGCGGCGAGGATGATCTGCTTCTCCGGCTCCTCGAGCGCGCGTCGGAGCGGCATCGGCTGATAGTCGCCCAGGCTCCACCCGCCCGATCCGCCCGTGCGGCGGCCGAGGAGACCCGCCGTCGAGTTGTCGAGCACGTGCGGGGGCAGGTCCTTCACGTCGATCTTCATCGACTTCGTGAGGACCACGGCGCGCTCGATGATGTTCTCGAGCTCGCGGGCGTTGCCGGGGTACGCGTAGCCCCGCAGCGCGGCGAGCGCTTCGTCGGTGAAGCCGGTCATCCGGCGGCCGGCCTCCTTCGCCTTCTTCTCGAGGAAGTGCTCGGCGAGCAGCGGGATGTCGCTGACGCGATCGCGCAGCGGCGGAAGCTGGATCATCACAACGTTGATGCGGAAGTAGAGGTCCTGGCGGAAGTCGCCGTTCGCGACGAGCTTCTCGAGCGGCTCGTTGCTCGCGAGGACCACGCGCGTGTCCACTTCGATCGTCTCGTTCGATCCCACGGGCTCGAACGCGCGTTCCTGGAGGACGCGCAGCAGCTTGAGCTGCATGCCGGCCGACGCGGAGTTGATCTCGTCGAGGAACAGCGTCCCGCCGTGCGCCGCGAGCAGCTTGCCCGGCTTGTCGGCGTGCGCGCCGGTGAAGGCGCCCTGCACGTGGCCGAAGAGCTCGGATTCGAGCAGCGTCTCCGGGATCGACCCGCAGGAGATCTCCACGAACGGCTTGTCCGCCCGCGGGCTGTGCCGGTGGACGGCGCGGGCGATGAGCGTCTTGCCCGTCCCCGACTCGCCGCACATCAGGACCGTCGTCCTGCTCGGCGCGACGGCCTCGATGACGTCGTAGATCCGCCGCATCCGCTGGTCGTTGCCGACGATGTTGTCGAGGCCGTCGCGCTGGACGAGCTGCTGGCGGAGGTTCGCGTTCTCCGAGAGCAGCGTGTGCTGCTGCACGGCCTTCTCGACCGCGATCCGCAGCTCGTCGTCAACGAGCGGCTTGACGAGGTAGTCGATCGCGCCGTGGCGGATCGCCTTCACCGCGCTCTCGATCGTGCCGTACCCGGTGATCACCACCGGAACGACGTCGCGGTGCTTCTCCCGGACCGCGCGGACGAGATCGAGGCCGTCCATGTCCGGCATCGAGACGTCCGTCACCATCACCGAGAACGGCCGCGGCACCCGCCGCCGGCCGAGGCTCTCGGCGTCCTCGATCGAGCGCAACGCCTCGGCCCCGCTGTTCGCGGTCGACGCGCGGTACCCGGCGCCGGAGAGGTACTCGGCGATGGAGTCGGCGACGATCGGATCATCGTCAACGATCAGGACCCTGGGACCGGGATCGCTCATGCCTTCGCGCCGTCCGTGCGGGGGATGATCACACGCAGCACTGCGCCGGCGCCGAACGGCACGTTCATCAGCTCGAGGGTGCCGCCGAGGGCGTCCACGATGTCGCGGCAGACGGCGAGGCCGATGCCGTGTCCCCGGCCGGCCGTCGCCGCCGCCCCGGTGGCGCCGGGGGGGGAAGGGCCTGTGGGGGCAAGGCCGGTCGGGGCCAGGCCAGGCCGGGCCAGGCCAGCGCAGGAAAGGCCGGGTCCGTTATCCGTGATCAGGATCACGAGCCGATCGCCTTCGAGCGTCACGGCGCCCTCGACGCGGCCACCGCCGCGCGTCACGGTGCCGCACGCCTCGATTGCGTTCCGGACGCCGTTGGCGAGCACCGGCGCGAGCAGACCGGCCGGAAGCGCCGCCGCGGCGCCGTCGACGGTGAGGTCGAGGTCGATGCCGTTCTGCTCGGCCAGCGGCAGCAGGAGCGCGCGCAGCCGCGCGACCTGGTCGCCGAGCGTGCGGTCCGATCGCAGCAGCTCGGGTCCGCCGGGGCGTTCGGCCATGACGCGTTCAAGGACGGCGGCCATGTCGTTCATCGCTTCCTGCGCGGTACGGAGTCGCGCGAGCACCTCCGCCGGGTCGCCGTCGTCGGATCGGCGCAGCGCCGTTTCGGCCAGGCGAATGCTGCGCATCGAGCCGTCGAGGAGTGAGTTGATCTCGTGGGCGAGCCAGCGCATCGAGAGGGCGGTCGGCGGGTCGCGCCGGTCATCGGGACGTGGCGTAAACGTCGGCATCGCTTGTCATTGATCGACTTACGCGAAACCGACCTGAAGGCGGTGTTGCGTTTTCGCAACGTTTTTCCCGGACGTCGAGACCGCCCATCTTAACATCCACCTGTTGCCGTTGCGCTAATTGGGTGAAACTCCTTAGGAGGGGTTGCGTGTCACTTCCGGGAATGTAAATTGATGATGCAAACGGCGACCTGGCCGGTCTTGGAGGAGAGACCGTTCGGGAGCCGTTTCTTCTTTTTTGAACGTGGCTACTCGCGATACTGGATCGGTTCGCCGGTGAGCCCGGTGATCTCGCGGATCATCGTCATCGCGGTGAATCCGGCGACTGCGAAGAGACCGATCCAGAACGCCTCGACACGAAGCCCGAGCGCCAGGAGCCACGCCGCCCCGTAGAGACTCTGCCACATCGCGCCATAGCGCTTGAGCTTCTCGGCTGCGGCGCGCCCGCTCACGCGGCTGGCCTTCCACCACGCGACCGCGACGAATGCGAGCATGGCGACGGCCGGGTAGACCAGCCCCGCCCGATTCGCGTCGTCGGGCCACATGCCCTCGCCGCTGATCGCGCTCGCCCCGAGGATCAGGACCGACCAGAAGATCCAGCCGATCGACATGACGATCACCGCGCGGCGATCGATGAGCGGCCGTTTGTCCTCGAGTACGTGGACGCAAGCGGCGATCACCATGGAGTGGGTCATGATGAGCCATACGGGGAGCGTGAACGAAAGCTCGTGGTTGGGGATGAACATGTGCGCCGCGTGCACGAGCCCGATCGTCAGCACGCCGATCGCCGGAATGAACTTCCCGGTCGCGTTGTAGAACAGGAGCCCCGCCGCCGTCAGCAGCGTGATGCAGACCGCCCAGATGCCGCCGTGGCCGCCGCCCAGCACGGCCCCGCCGAGCACGGCGACGATCAGCGACCCGACGGTGACGACGATCGCCTGCCCCAGCTTGATGCGCCCCGCGGGAATCGGCCGGTCCGGGCTGAACGCCGTGTCGTGACGCACGTCGAGCACGTCATTCAGAGAGGCTCCGTAGGCGAACAGCCCGACCGCGACGACCGCCCCGGCGATGAGCGCCGGCGCGAGCGCCATGCGGTAGACGTCGATCATCACGTAGTTCTCGTTCGCTCGCGTCAGCAGGATGACGAACCAGATGTCGCTGACCGCACCGAACGCGATCGTGAGCCGCGTGAGCTGGATGGCGGTGAGGATGCGGAGGAGGAGGCGGCGCACGGGGGGAGCGTAGCACGAAGGCGGCAAGGCACGAAGGCGGCAGGCATGATCGCGGCAGGCACGAACGCGGCAAGGCACGGCACGAACGCGGCAAGCGCGAAGCGGCAATCGTGCTTTCGTGCCCTGTCCGGTGTACCATCCTGCCCCATGCTGTCCGCCCACGATCGCAACCTCGACGCGACCGGCCTTCGCATCGGCCTCGTCGTCAGCCGCTACCACGACGCGATCACCGACGCGTTGCGCGCCGGGGCGATGGAAGTGTTCATGCGGGCCGGCGGCGTGGCGGGCGATCTGCGGGTGGTGGAGGCGCCGGGCGCCTTCGAGCTCACCGCCGTGTGCCGGGCGCTGGCGGACCGCCCCGACATCGACGGGGTCGTCGCGCTGGGCTGCATCATCCGGGGCGAGACCTCTCACGATCAGCACCTCGCCGGCGCGATCGCCAACGGGCTGACGGACATCACCGTCCGCACCGGGGTGCCGATCGCGTTCGGCGTGCTCACCTGCCACACGCACCACCAGGCCCGCGAGCGGGCCGGGGGGGAGCACGGCAACAAGGGCGAGGAGGCGATGGCCGCGGTGATCGGGACAATCCACGTCATCCGCGCGATCGCGTCGAGCCAGGGCGACCCGGTGCGGGGACGAGGCTGAGATGACGACCGCGCGTGACCTGCGACGCTGCGCCCTTCAGGCCCTCTACCAGTTCGACGCCGTCACCGACGCCTCGCCGGAGATCGTGCGCGAGTCGCTCGAGCACTCCGCCGGCGACGACCGAACGCACGACGCGGGCTTCCGGCTCGCGACGGAGGCCTGGTCGATGCGCGAGCAGGCCGACGCCGCCGTCGCCGCGCTCACGCCGGACTGGCCCACGCATCGGCAGCCGGTCGTCGATCGCAACATCCTCCGCCTGGCCTACTACGAGATGATCTCCGGCCGGACGCCGCCCAAGGTCGCGATCAACGAGGCGATCGAGCTGGCGAAGGAGTTCAGCACGGACCGCTCGCCGCTCTTCGTCAACGGCGTGCTCGACAAGATCTACAAATCACTGCGCGACGCGGGAACGCTGGCCGAGCCCGCGGTGACCGAAGACGCGCCGTGAGGCGAAGGCGGCCCTGGTGCCTCCCCCCCCGCCGGCTACCTGGATGACGTGAGCCGGCAGCCCGTCGTTCCATAGGTAGCCCACCCGGCCCTGTCCGGGCACAGGACCGGGGCACACGGCGCGCGCTCGTGTGATCCGGACGAAGTGTGCCCCGGTCCTGTGCTCTGACAGGGCCGGGTGGGCTACCTATGGAACGACGGCTTCGACGCTTCGTGGCCCACCCGGCCCTTGCCGAGCCAAGGACCGGGGCACACGGCGCGCGCTCGTGTGATCCGGACGAAGTGTGCCCCGGTCCTGTGCCCGGACAGGGCCGGGTGGGC
>CAZXBB010000108.1:0-12802 GCA_964638815.1 uncultured Isosphaeraceae bacterium | reverse complement strand
GGGGACCGGAACGAGTACCTCAGCAACCTCTGGCGCGTGGACGTCGAGGACGGCCCGGCGCGACAGTTCACGAACGGGGCCCGGGACCGCCATCCCAGGTGGTCGCCGGACGGAGGACGCATCGCGTTCATCGGCGCGCGGGACCGGCACCGGCCCCAGGTCTTCACGATCGACGCGGACGGCGGCGAGGCGCTGGCGCTCACGTCGTTCCCCGAGGGCTCGATCGAGAGCTTCCGGTGGGCGCCGGACGGCTCGACGCTCGCCGTCAAGTTCCGCGAGCAGGATCCGGAGTGGACCGAGGCGGCGAAGAAGGCGCGCGAGGCCGCCGGGCTCACCGATCCGCCCCGGGTGATCGACCACTGGTGGTATCGCCTCGACGGCGACGGCTACTTCAACGCGCAGCGATATCACCTCCACGTCGTCGACGTCGCGACCGGCGCGCACCGGGTCGTCTTCGAGAAGGACACGCTCGGGTTCTTCGAGTACGACTACTCGCCCGACGGCCGGCAGCTCGTCGTCGCGACCAACAGGTCCCGCCGGGCGGGGCTCGAGGCGTGGAGCGACGAGCTCCTTCGCATCAACGTCTCGACGGGCCGCATCACGCCGATCCCGAACATGCCCGAAGGCGCGAAGGCGTTCCCGCTGTGGTCGCCCGACGGGAAGTGGATCGCGTACGCCGGACGCGAAGGCGCTGGCGACGGCACGTACACCACGGAGAACCTCCAGCTCTGGATCTGCGACCCGGCGAAGGGCAAGGCGCGCTGCCTGACCGCGCGCACCGACCACTGCCTGATGGCGTCGCCGATCTCCGACACGGGCGAGGTTCCCTTCGTGCCGGTCTTCCGGTGGCAGCCCGACAGCCGCGGTCTCTATGCGCAGATCGGCTGGCACGGTGCGGCGCACGTGGCCCGGATCGGCCGGAACGGCGGCGAGCTCCGGTTCCTGACGACGGGCCATCGTTCGCACGGACTCGGCAACGTCTCCGCCGACGGCACGCGCATGGCGCTCACGGTCGGCTCGCCGACGAAGACGGACGAGGTGCACGTCGCCGAGCTCGGGAAGGACGAGACGAAGGTCCGCGCGCGCACCGATCTCAACCGCGCCCTCCTGGGCGAGCTCGCGCTGTCGAGCCCGACGTCCACGTGGGTCCGCTCCGCCGACGGCACGCGCGTCCAGGTCTGGACGATGCTCCCGCCCGCGGCCGGCCCGCGCCGCCGGCACCCGGCGGTGCTCGAGATCCACGGCGGCCCGCACACCCAGTACGGGTACACGTTCTTCCACGAGTTCCAGGTCCTCGCCGGCGCCGGCTACGCGGTGTTCTTTTCGAACCCGCGCGGCAGCAAGGGCTACGGACGCGACTTCTGCAACGCGATTCGCGGCCGCTGGGGCGATGCGGACTGGGCGGACCTCCAGGCCGTCACGGCGCACATGCAGGAACACCGCGCGGTGGACGCGAAGCGAATGGGCGTCATGGGCGGCAGCTACGGCGGCTACATGACGAACTGGATCATCGGCCACACGCGAGCCTTCGCCGGCGCGATCACCGATCGCTGCGTGTCCGACATGGTCGGGCTGATGGGCAACAGCGACTTCTGCAACGAGCCCGACCGCTACTTCCCCGGCAACCACTGGGACCGCACCAGCGCTCTGTGGGACCAGAGCCCGATCCGGTACATCGGGAGCTGCCGGACGCCGACGCTCATCATTCACAGCGAGGGCGACCTGCGCTGCAACGTCGAGCAGGCGGAGCAACTGTACACGGCGCTGACGCTGCTGAAGGTGCCGACGCGTCTCGTGCGCTATCCTCGCACGACGAGCCACGGCATGAGCCGGACCGGACCCCCGGACATGCGGGTGCACCGGCTCGAGCAGATCCTCGGCTGGTGGGCGCGCTATCTCCGGAAGGGGTAGAGCTGCCCGGCACGCCCTCCCCCCCCTCCCCAGACCTGGCCCTGGACCCGCGGCTCGGGGGCGCAACGGGACAACGAGACCTTCCGACCGCGAGACCCTGCCATGACACGCATTTCCCCCGATCCGACATCGAGCGACGGGACGAACACGGTGCCGCAGCGCGGCGCGGAGACGCCGGCCGAGCGCGAGGCGATGGAGGGCGTCCGCACGCTGCTCCGGCTCATCGGCGAGGACCCCGACCGCGAAGGCCTCGCCGACACGCCCCGGCGCGTCGTGGGCGCGATGCGCGATCACTTCCGCGGGTACAACGAGGACCCCGCTTCGTTCCTCGAGCGCACGTTCACCGAGGTCGAAGGCTATAACGAGCTCGTCCTCATCAGCGACATCGAACTGCACAGCCACTGCGAGCACCACATGGTGCCCTTCGTCGGCAAGGCGCACGTCGCGTACATTCCCGACGGCAAGGTCGTCGGCCTCTCGAAGATCGCCCGCGTCGTCGATGCGTACGCGAAGCGGCTCCAGGTCCAGGAGAAGCTGACGGCGCAGATCGCCGGCACGATCTGGGACGCGCTCCGGCCCCAGGGCGTCGCCGTCATCGTGACGTGCCAGCACTTCTGCATGTGCTACCGCGGCGTGCGCAAGCCCGGATCGTGGACGACCACGAGCAAGCTGCACGGCTGTTTCCTCAACGACGAGGCCTCGCGGCAGGAGCTGCTGACGCTGATCGGGATGAACAAGGGGATCGGGTAGCATCCGGTCATGCGATCGACCGCCGACATCTTCGGCCGCGACCGCGCTCTCGTCGGCATGGTCCACGTCGGCGCACTCCCGGGCACGCCGCGTCACGCGGCGCCGATCGCGACGATCGCCGGGCAGGCGGCGCGCGAGGCGACCGCCCTCGTGGACGCCGGCTTCGATGCCATCCTCATCGAGAACATGCACGACGTGCCCTACCTGCGACGCGAGGTCGGTCCGGAGATCGTGGCGGGCATGACCGCGGTCGGCGCGGCGGTCCGGGCCGCCGTCGCGGTGCCGATCGGCGTCCAGATCCTGGCGGGCGCCAACCGCGCCGCCCTCGCCGTCGCACAGTCGATCGGGGGCGCCTTCGTGCGCGTCGAGGGGTTCGTCTTCGCGTCGGTTGCCGACGAGGGACTGCTCGAGGAGGCCGACGCGGGACCGCTGCTGCGTTACCGGAGGGCGATCGGCGCCGGGGACGTCGCGATCGTCGCCGACGTGAAGAAGAAGCACAGCGCCCATGCGCTGACCGCCGACGTCCCGCTGGCGGAAACGGCCCGAGCCGCGGTCTTCTTCGGTGCCGACGCCGTCGTGGTGACCGGCGCCGTGACGGGCGATCCGACATCTCCCGACGACCTGCGCGCGGTCCGGGAGGCAGTCGCCGTGCCGGTCGTCGTCGGGTCGGGCGCGACCCCGGACACCGTGGCGGGGCTCCTCGAGTCCGCCGACGCGCTGATCGTCGGCTCCTGGTGCAAGCGCGACGGTGTGTGGTCGAACCCGGTGGACCCCGGGCGGGCGAGGCGGATCGTCGCGGCGCGGTGATGCGCGCGTCACGCGCAGGGCATGTCAAGGGCGGCGCAGCCGGCGAAGCGAACCCTTGACATGACCGAGCATGACGCCACGATGAACTGCCGCTGCGAGCCAACGCCCCCCCTTGGGCAAGACCGCGAAGCGGGCGCGACGTCACGCGGGCATGCACACGGACGCGGACGCGGACGCGCACGCGGACACGGACGCGCACGCGGACGCGGACACGGACACGGACACGGACACGGACACGGACACGGACACGGACGCGGACGCGGACACGGACGCGCACGCGGACGCGCACACGGACGCGCACACGGCGCGCAACCGAGCGCTCGAGGCGAACAGTCTTACGTCTCGCCCGCTGCGCGGGCATTGCCCAAATGGTGGAAGGGGTTGCGTTGCGGGCACCTCCAGTGTCGCGTCATGCTCGGTAATGTCAAGGGATAGCTGCGCTCGGCTGCGCCGCCCTTGACATGTCCTGCGCGTGACGCGGAGCGGGGGTTGCGCCCGGAACGGGTTCGGGCGCGATTCCACCTCTGCGTAAGGAGCTCAACTGATGCTGCATATCTACCCTGTCATCCTCGACTGGATCGCCTCTCTGCCGCCTGTGATCCGTTCCGTCCGTCAGCACGATCCGAACCTTGCCGATCAACTTCGGCGCTCCTCGACCTCGGTCGGTCTCAATACCGCCGAAGGCATGGGCGCCACGGGCGGCAACAAGCGGAAGGCCTACCGAATCGCTTTGCAGGAGATGCGCGAATCGGTCGGCGCTCTCGATATCGCCGTTCGACTTCAGTACGTCGACTCGCTCAGTGCCGATGCCATTGATCGGCAGAGCCGTATCGTCGGTACGCTCGTGCGGCTGGCCAGGCCGTAGTTCGCCTCACGTGACACGTATGCCCCGGTCCTGGCCCCTGGCCAGGGCCGGGTGCGCGGGGCGGTCGAGGGACTCCCGCCGTTCCCGGCGCCGCCCGGCCTTGCGGCGCAATGCACGCGTCACGGACACGCACACGCACGCGCACACGGACGGGAGCTGATGGCGCGCTCGCGATCGCTCAACCGGCAGCGCGCCAAGCCTCCCGGCGCGGCGCGCGAAGCGGCTCGCTACCCGACCTCGGCCTTCAGCGTCTTCAGGCACGCGATGAGCTTCTCGAGGTGCTCCCGCTCGTGCGCCGCGGAGATCTGCACGCGCAGCCGGGCGGTTCCCTCCGGGACGACGGGGTAGCCGAAGCCGATCACGAACACACCGAGTTCGAGGAGGCGGTTGCTCCACGCGATGGCCTTCGCGGTGTCGCCGATGATGATCGGGCAGATCGCGGTCGGCGACTCGAGCACCTCGAAGCCGACCGCGCGGATGCCGTCGCGGGCGAAGGCGACGTTCTCGCGCAGCTTCGCGACGCGCCCGGGCTCGCGCATCAGGATCTCGATCGCCCTGTCGGCCGAGCAGGCGACGGTGCACGGCAGCGCGTTGGAGAACAGGGTCGGCCGCGCCCGCTGGACGATCATGTCCATCCCCTGCCGCGAGCCGGCGATGTAGCCGCCCGCTCCCCCGCCGAGCGCCTTGCCGAGGGTGCCGATGAAGAAGTCCACGTCGGCGCCGGCCATCCCGTAGTGCTCGTGGGTGCCCCGTCCGGTCGATCCCATCACGCCCGTACCGTGGGAGTCGTCCACGACGAGCATCGCGTCGTGCTCGTCGCAGAGCGCGCGGATCTCCGGCAGCTTCGCGATGTCGCCTTCCATCGAGAACACGCCGTCGGTCACGACCCAGGCGACCCCGGAGAACTCCGGATCGGCCCGCGTCTGCTCCAGCACCTCGCGGAGCGACGACATGTCGCTGTGCCGGTAGACCGCCTTGCCGACGCCCTTCCTGATGACGGTCGCCAGACGCATGCTGTCGATGATGCACGCGTGGTTGAGCTCGTCGGAGACGATGACGTCTCCGGGTTCGCAGAGCGTCGGGAACAGTGCCTCGCTCGCGGTCCAGCACGAGACGAACGTGTAGGCGGCTTCGACGCCGAGGAACTCCGCGAGACGCGTCTCGATCCGCCGGTGCGGCTCGAACGTGCCGCAGATGAACCGCACGGAGGCGGTGCCGGCGCCGTACGTCTCGATGCCTTCGATCGCGGCCGCGCGGACCTCCGGGTGATTCGACAGCCCGAGGTAGTTGTTCGAGCAGAAGCAGCCGACCTCGCCGTAGCCGCGCAGACGCACCGTGGCGTCCATCGGCCCCTCGATGAGCTGGAGCTTCTTGAGCTGGCCCTTCGATTCCAGCTCCCGCAGGGTGGCGTCGGTGCGCTGGGCGAAGAGGTCCCGGCCGGTCGTTCTCGTTGCGGGCATTGTGTTGCGCTCCTCGAGCTCTCGTCTGGGTTCACCGTTCAGCGGAAGGCACGGACCGCGAGCATGATCGCGAGCACCGCAAGGATACCGCCCGCCACCGCGAACGCGATCTTCCAGGCGCTGTACGGCCGCCGGCCCCGCAGCTCGCCCGTCCGGGCGTTGATGAGGATGCGGTAGAGCTGATCCCGGAAGCGGTACGCGCTGATCCACACCGGCAGCAGCAGGTGCTTGAAGTTGACGTCGTGATACCGCGTGTCCACCGAGGCGATCTGCTGCTCATCGCCGCCGATGTCGCGACGGATCGAGTCGCGGATCACGGGTTCCATCCTGGCGCCGGCGATCTCGAACCCGGCCGCGAGATGGACCTGGTACTTCTCGGCCGCGAAACCCGCGAGGTAGTCGTCCTGGTACGGGACGAGCTGATCGAGGTCCCACGGTTCGAGGTGCTCGACGTCATCGACCGGAAGCGACCCGCTGGCGGCGACAAGCACGTCGTCGAATGTGTTCCGCACGGTTCCCGCCGCGGGGTACCACCGTGTCTTGCGCACCTGGCACGTACCGGTCTGCCGCCTGCCGTTGACCGTGGTCGTGTACGTCTGGGTGACGTAGTAGTGCTCGCCGCGCATCCCGGTGTAATCGCTGACCGCGTTCGCATCGTACGTCCAGTACGGCAGGTACATGCCGCGGATCCGCCCGTCGCTGTGCGAGAAGCGCTTCAGGTGGTTCGGTGCAAACCAGCGCTCCGCGATCCACGTCCGGAAGATCCGATGCGCCTGCTCGCGCGTGACGGCGAACGGCAGCAGCGACCGCGGCCTGAGGATGCGCGCCGCGATCGCGCCCGCGACCATGTTCGCGCCGCAGAAGGCGCAGTCGAACGCGTCGAGGTTCTCCGGCGGCTCGGTTTCCGATCCGCACGCCCCGCACCTGACGGTGCTGACTTCGACCTGGGGCTCGGCCTCGGCGAGGAGCTCCATGTGCGCGCGGAAGTCGAGCTCCTCGATGCCGGAAGCGGCTTCCGCGTCGATCTCGTTGACGAAACCGCAGTAGCCGCACGAGAGGTGGCCGGTGCCCGGCCGGAAGACCAGTTCGGCACCGCACTGCCGGCACAGGAAGCGACGCGGCCCGGCGGGGACGGCCTCGGCGCGCAGGTCCGGCGGCGTGATGTCGGGAGGCGTCTGCTGGTCCGGGACGTTCGGCCGCTGTGCCATGAATCAGGTCGTGGGGGGCAGCGGCGGCGGCGCCGACGCGAATACCGTCTCGAGCTCCGACGCGGTCGAAGCCTTCGCCCACTCCGCCATGCCGGGTTTCCACACGAGCGTGTCGCGCGAGATCTCGCCGGCTGCGATCTTCCGGGCGATCGCGGCGACATCGAACGGACCGGCGGGGCTCCCGTCGATCGCCACGTGGAACCTGACCGCCCCGGGGATAGGCGGCGGGGTCGCTGCGGAGGCGGACGAGGCCCCCGCCTCCGGCGCGGTCGCCGGCGACGATTGCGTTCCGGCGCCCATCGCGTTCGCCATCTGGTTTCCCATCGCGAAGCCCATCCCCATGCCCATGCCGCCCGCGGCCATGCCGCCGGGGTTCTTCGCCGCGTCGCGCATCGCCTCGGCGGTCTGGAACTGCGTGTACTTGCCGAGGTCGCCGATGACGCCCATGCTCGAACGCTTGTCGAGCGCCTCCTCGACGGCGGGCGGGAGCGAGATGTTCTCCACGAGCAGCTTGGTCAGCTCGAGCCCGTAGGTCTTGAACTCGGGCTGGATCCGGTTCGTGACGAACACGCCCAGCTCGTCGTAGTTGCCGGCGAGATCGAGGATCGGGATGCCGCTCTCGCCGAGGATGTCGGTGAAGCGCGAGACGATCATGTTCCGAAGCTGCTCGGTGACCTCGTCGGTCGTGAAGTGCGCGTCGGTGCCGACGATCTCCCGCACGAACGTGCCGGCGTCCTCCACCCGCATCACGTACGTGCCGAACGCGCGGAGCCGGATCGGGCCGAACTCCTTGTCGCGCAGCATGACGGGGTTCTGCGTGCCCCACTTGAGGTCCGTGAAGCGGCGCGTGCTCGCGAAGTAGACCTCGGCCTTGAAGGGGCTGTGGAAGCCGTACTTCCAGCCCTTCAGAGTCGCGAGGATCGGCAGGTTCTGCGTCTCGAGCGTGTACGTCCCGGGCGCGAAGACGTCGGCGATCTGGCCCTCGTTCACGAAGACCGCCGACTGGCCCTCGCGCACGATGAGCCTGGCACCGTACTTGATCTCGTTGTCGTACCGCTCGAAGCGGTACATCATCGTGTCGTTCGACGGATCGAGCCACTCGATGATGTCGATCAGCTCGGCCTTCAGCTTGTCCCAGATGGACATGACGTTCCTCCTGTCCTCTCGAGGTCCCGGGGTGGGCCACGACAGCCCGAATCATGCACGAAGCGGGCTAAGCGTAGCGCGCCCGAATCGCGGGAACGAGGTACTCCTCGAACGCCGCCTCCAGTGTGTACTTCGGATCGAATCCCCAGTCCTTGCGCGCGGCCGCGTCGTCGACATCCTCCGGCCAGGAGTCGACGATGGCCTGACGCTGCTGGTCCGGCTCGAACGTGATGTCGGCCGTGGGGAAGAATCTCTGCACGAGCCCGGCGATCTCGCCGGCGCTCACGCTGAAGCTGCGCACGGCGTACACGCACTGCGTCAGCCGGTGGGAGTCCGCCGCGGAGAGCGCGAGGGTCGCCTCGATGCCCTCCGGCATCGTCATGAACGGGATGCGGGTGTCAGGCCGCACGAAACACCGGTACGGCTGACCCGAGGCGGCGGCGTGGATCATCTCCGGGGCGTAGTCGCTGGTGCCGCCCGAGGGCAGCGTGTCGGCGCTGATCAGGCCGGGATAGCGGATGCACCGGAAGTCGAGCGCGTCGGGCACGCGGTCCTGCGCGAGCTGGCGGTAGTGCCGGGCGTAGTAGCGCCCGAGGTTCTCGCAATAGAGCTTGTTGCACCCGTACATCGTGGACGGGCGGCAGTGGTCTTCCTCGCCGACGCGGCCCGCGGCCTGCTTCGCGGCGAGCGTCGGGAGGCCGTGCACCGCGATCGAGCTGGGGAAGATGAACTTCACGCGCTCGCCGTGCGACCGCGCCTGCTCCGCGGCCAGACGCAGCAGGTTGAGCGTCCCGCCGACGTTGACGTCGTGCGCGGTCTCCGGCGTGAACTCCGCGCGCGTGCTCAGGAGCGCGGCGAGGTGGAAGATCTCGGTGATCTCGTACATCGCGAGCAGTCGTCCGAGCAGCGACTTGTCGCAGATGTCGCCGACATACGTCTCGAGGCACCGGTCGCGGATCTCGCGGTCGAGCTTGCGGACGTCGATCGCCACGACATCCTGACGCCCCGCGGCCAGGAGCGACTGGATCAGGCCGTGCCCGACCTCGCCGGCGGCCCCGGTGACGAGAATGGCGGCGCTGCGTCGCCCGCCGCGGTCTGGCGCTGTCTGCGATCGGGTCACGGAAGGCGTCTCGGTCTGGAGGTCCGGTGGCGTCACTGGCGGTGATTGTACGGGATGGCGACGCGGTTTCGGCGGGGTGCAGGGAGCGGAGAACGCGCCGACCCGATCAGCGCCCTCCACCCTTGCGACGGCCGACCATCAGCGGGCCGCCGGTCCGCCCTCTCCATCCCCCACCCGGCGCAGGAGAGCCCCCGACAGCGGCAGCGTGACGAGCGCGGACAGCGCGAGGAGAGCGGCCGTTACCTGGAACGCGAACGCGACGCCGCGGCTCTCGATGCAGGCCTGGGCGAGCGGGGGTCCTGCGGCGGCGAGCGCCCACGGGCCGCCCATCATCAGGCTCGACGCCAGGCTGGTGCGGTGCGGGAGCAGACGCTGGGCGGTGCTGATGGCGAGCGGAATCGTCGCGGCCAGGCCGACGCCGGCGACGGCGGCGAGCGCGTAGGAGCCCGAACGCCCCGCCCACGGGAACATCGCGACCGCGGGAGCGAGCAGCAGCGGGATGAGCACCATGGGCCACTTCTCGCGCCCCGTTCGCACGGCGACCCCGGCGAGCAGACCGCCCGCGCCCATGCCGACCATCGTGAACGCCGTGAGCTCGCCGCAGTAGATCGACGACAGCGTCGCGAGCCGGGCGCCGGCGAGGTGGGGCATCGCCTCCGTCACGAGCGAGAGCGCCCAGCGGACGTAGATGTAGAGCAGCGCCATGTACACCGTGTAGCGCAGCGCGTTGCCGAACGTCAGGATGAGCGTATTCGTCCATCGCGCCCGCCCGTCCGCCGGTCCGAAGGTGATCGCGCGGTGGTTGGCGTGGCGGTGCGGGGTGTGCCGGATCGCCAGATGCAGCAGCGCGGCCATCACGACGCCCGGGATCATCGTCCAGCGCAGCAGGTCGAACCCGCCGGGCCCGATCGCCGTGATCCGCGTGGACAGCACGGGCCCGAGCGCAGCCCCGACCATGCCGGCGACGAAGAAGAGCGTCACGCCGGCCGAACGCCGCGCGCCCGAGAGCTGCCCGATCGACGCCGCCGCGACCGGGTGATACGCGCCCACGCCGAGCATGCCCGCGATGTACAGCACCATCAGGCCCGCATAGCTGTGCGCGAAGCCGATCGAGCTGAGGCAGACCGCGGCGACCAGGAGCCCGACCGAAGCGAGGAGCCGCGAGTCGACGCGATCCGTGAGCCACGCGAACACCGGCTGGCACAGGCCCGACGTGACCGATCCGACGCTGAGCACCGACGCCACCTGCCACGCGTCGAGATCGCAGCGCACCTGGAGCACGGCGAGCAGCGGCGGCACGAAGCCGGCGTACGCGTCGATGACCGGATGCGAGACGACGACCGTCGCGACGCGCGGCACGCCCGGCCCGGGGCGCTCGATCGGTGCGTCGAAGGGAAGGGCCGTGCGCGTCATGCGGCCATGCGTCATGCGGCCATGGTACGTCCGCCGCGCGCGTCCTCCGCGGGTTGGGGCTGCGGACCCACCCGGCGGGGAACGTCCCGCTCATACACGCCCAGGCGCGCGCGCTTCGTGTCGCGCGTGGGCCGATGACTCCTTCGCTGACCGGGTTTTTTTGCAATCGGTAAGTACGGCCGTCGATTGGGCTTACCGCCGCGAATCCGCGAAAGCGGCTCGAACCCGACGCGCTCGCACCGCCACGGCCGTGGTTTGGCAGACGCATTGCTTAGATGTCTGTGCGACGACGAGCGGCCAATCGGTCCGCTCCGGAAGTGAAGGGAGAACACGCCATGTACATCGAGCCCGAACGATCATCCCCCGCCCCGTCCCCGGCCGAGCCCGGATCCGACCGGCTCCGGCCGGCCGGCGCGCCGGACGACCGCGCCGTCGAGACGCCCGCCGCCTCCGAACACGAGGAGTTCGCGTGCGTCTGCCGCATTCACGTCGAGACGCGCGACGGCCGCGTGTGCTACCGGCTGGTGCTCGAGCGTGATGGGGAGGCCTGAGATTCAGGTCGCGCGTGGGGAGTCCCGGGCCGCGGGCCCCGGGCCCCGGCGGCGTTGCCGTTCTTCTGACGGGCTGCCGGGCCCGAGACGCTCCGGCTACTGGTTACTGATCCGCGCCCGCGGATGATCCCGGCAGCTCACCGTGATCTCCGGGACGCGTCCCCCCCCGCGTGCTTCCCCCAACAGGCTTGCCGTCGTGCGAAGGAGACTCTGGGGGTCGATCGGCGTGAACAGCAGCTCGTCGGCGCCTTCCGAGCGGAGCTGGTCGCGCACCTTCTCGCTCACCGGCACGGAGAGCAGCAGGATCTTCGTGTCCTTCAGGTCGGTGTTGGCGCGGATGCGGCGCAGCACGGTGATCCCGGTCATGTCCGGGAGCAGCCGGTCGAGCACCATCACCGCCGGCGCGAAGCGCTCCGTGAGAAGGCCCGCGTCGAACCCGGTCGGCGCGTGGCACACCTCGAAACGCTCGTGGCCGAGCGCGTTGCGAATCGCCGCGAAGGTGCCTTGCTCGTCCACGACGACGAGGACGCGCGTGCGCTCGCTCACCAGGCGGCTCGTCGCCATCCGGTGCGTCTCCATGAAGCGGATCAGCTCGGAACGCGGGATGCGTCGGGAGCGCGAGCCCGGCACACGGAAGCCCTGGAGCCGCCCGGCGTCGAAGCACCGGATGATGGTCTGGGTGGAGACGCCGCAGATGCGCGCGACCTCCCCCGTGGTGAAGACGTCCTTGTCGGTGACGACGGATCGGTGGCCGGACCTCGGCATGGCGATGATTCTCCTCTCTGCCTCCCCGCGCACGAGACGTTTCGCGCCCGGGACGGATGCTGGGACGCGCGGACTGCGGCGTCCTGACGCAACATTCCCTGTCGCCTCGATTTCGAAGCAAGGGGCGTGCCGGAGCCGGTCCGACCGGTCTGGCGGGTTCGTGATGGCGGTTTGGCGTGTGAGGCGAGTGCGGTCCCGCCGGGCCGGGTTGGGGCCAGGGCCCCGGCGTCGGGGCCACGGCCCCAACCCGGCCCCGCGCGCCGCCCCCCCTTCACAGGTACGGTTCATAGGCACGGTTCACAGGTACGGTTCACAGGTACGGCTCACAGGCACCGTTCACCGGTACCATGCATCGCCAGTCCGCGAGTCCCCTTTCCGAGGCGTCCGGCGTTTGATGAACATGCAGAACAACAACCTGGACCAGGAGACGCTGCTGGCGCTGATCGACGCGAGCCGGTCGATCAACGAGGAGCTGAAGCCGGCGGAGATCTGCGATCGCGTGGCGCGTCACGCGGCGCAGGTGCTCTCCGCGGAAGGCTCGAGCGTCCTGCTCTACGACAAGGATCGCGAGGAGCTGCTGTTCTACACCGTCGTCGGCCCCGCGAAGGCCAAGGTGGTGCAGAGCCAGCGTTTCCCGGCCGACCAGGGCATCGCCGGCCACGTCGTCAAGACGGGCGAGGCGATGCGGATCGAGGACGTGCAGGAGAACGAGTTCTTCTATCCCGGCATTGACCTGATCACGAAGACGAAGACCCGGAACCTGATGGCCGCGCCCCTCGTGCACAAGGAGGAGATCCTCGGCGTCG
>CAZXBB010000107.1:0-6305 GCA_964638815.1 uncultured Isosphaeraceae bacterium | reverse complement strand
GGCCCCGTCCAGGGGGTCGTCGAGCGGCAGTAGCGCCCCCGGGTTCGTGGTGCGGGCGCCCTCGCCTGCACTCGGGCGCGGCTGAACGCCCGATGCAGGCGTGATGCCTGCACCACAATGAGCCCCGGATCCCCCGCGCCGCGGGCGGTTTGCGCCGCCTGCGGCGCGGGCCTGCGCTCGGGGCCTGCGCTCGGACACGGCATGAACGTCCGATGCAGGGGCGCGAGGCCTGCACCACAAAGAGCATCGGATCCCCCGCGCCGCGGGCGGTTTGCGCCGCCTGCGGCGTGATTCCGGTGGTGCGGTTTTACGCCGCGGCCATAAGTCAATAAGGTGACGTCCGATAACCTGATCCGGCTGGACTCGGCCCGGAACTTGGGTCGACGACGGGGCGGGGGGAAGCCGCTCCGGTTCTGGTTCGGTCACTCTTGCCTCATCAAAGACGCGTGCGGACGTGCGGAGAAGCCAATGAACGCTCGTCAGACTATCGCCTTGTGTACAGTTCTCGCGGCTCCGATCGGGGCCGCCGCGGAGGGCGAGCGCGAGCAGTGCTCGTACGGCGCCGACCTCAATCTCGACGGGCTGGTCGATCTCCAGGATGTGCTCGAGCTGCTGTTCCACTGGGGACACTGCCACGTCTGGAACCCGGACACCGGGGACTGGGAGGACTGCGACACGCAGGAGGACTGCCACTGCGCCGGCGACCTGAACGCCGACGACGTGGTCGGCGTCCGGGACTGGCTCCTGATGATGACGAAGTGGGGGCCCGTGGCCGAGTGCCCGCAGTGTGACGACGCGATCGACAACGACGGTGACGGCCTCGCCGACGCGCTCGATCCCGGATGCTGGGACGCGCACGGCGTCTACGACCCGGAACTCGAGGACGAGTCCGTCGCGACGACCCGCTGCCAGGACGGCATCGACAACGACGGCGACGGTCTCATCGACTTCCCCGACGATCCCGGCTGCGGGAACATCTTCGTCAACACCGAGGTGGAGCAGGTGGACCCGCTCGGACGCCCCGCCTGTAGCGACGGCATCGACAACGACAACGACGGAACCGTGGACTGGGGGCAGGGCGGCTCCAACGACTGCTTCTGCTCGAGCCCGTTCGACGACTCCGAGCAGGACGTCCTGCTGAACGAGATCAGCTGGCACGAGTTCCCCGATTTCCACCTCAACGACAATCTCACGGTCGTGTACGGCGGCCTCGGACTCTTCCCCTCGCAGTACTATCCGGACCGCGAGGACTACGGGCTCATTCCGCTCTCGCGCGGGTTCAGCCACATCCGCGGCAGCCTCGCGAGCCCGGAGTATCGCGATGAGCTCCCGTTCGAGCGCCGCACGGGCATGTGGAGCCCGGCGAACTCGTGGCAGACCGAGAACCCGGTCAACGACGAGAACTGGGAACAGATCCGCAGTCCGTGGGAGAACGACATGACGCTGTTCGAGGACTATTGGCGCGAGGAGATGCACTCCGTCGCCGACCTGTTCTCCGACAGCAGCGGGACGGGTGTGCCCAACGTCGAGTACCTCGTCGCCGACGTCGAGCGACGCTGGACCACCGGCGAGCGGATGCTCGAGAACCGCGATGACGAGCGCATCCCGGCGTCGTACCGCGGTCTGCCGGACGACGTCTACGTCGATCTCTACAAGCACGACATGTCCGCGCTGTACGACCTCTCCGTCGGCTTCCCAAAGGACGAGCACGGCACCCCGGCGCAGGTCTCCTCCTACAGCGAGGCGCCGATCAGCAACGCCACGTTCGGCAGCGTGGGCATCCGCCGCTACTCGTGGGAGGAGTGGACGAGCGATCCGTCGCTCATCGACTACATCATGCAGGATTACAGCGGCGACGGGACCTTCGGCGAGTTCTTCACGTCCACCCTCGATTTCCTGACGCCGAGCGGTTACTACTTCTACGACTACCCGCGCACGTACGAGGGGAACGAGGACGAGTGGGAGAACGTCGGCGGTTACCTGTCGTCCAACCTGTTCCGCATCGACGTCAATCGGGAATGGGCGCCCGACAAGGAGATCATCATCTTCCAGTGGATGCGGCTGCACGGCGGCGGGAACTGCCCCGAGTGCGGCATTCCGCGGCAGATGGCGCACATCGCGGCGATGCTCCCGTTCTTCTCGCAGAACGTCGGCACCTGGGTGTGGGACTCGGACAGCTACCATGCGTCGAACCCGCACCACGCGGACATCACCGACGAGCACCAGTCCCAGAATCGTCACGCGTACAACAACTTCATCTACGGCCTGTATCGCCTCAGCCGCTACAACGAATTCTTCGACGAGGGGTACGCCGTGCACCACCCGGCGAACGCCCGCGATCTCAACGCCGACAAGCTCCCGATCTGGCGCGGCATCTACAGCGCGGACGGCCGGCGCATGCTCGTCATCGCGACGAATCCGTACGCGCCGCCGAACGACGTCACGGAGCACGTGATCGAGGTCGACGGCAACGTCATCGACATCGTGCGGACCACGGGCTTCAACACGTGGCTGGGCGTCTGTGATCTCGTGGGCGGCGGCTGTGTCGGCGGCGAGGGGCTGGACGTGGAGTAGGCGCGCGGGTCAGCGCACGTAGTCCTTCGCGTCGTCCACGCCGAGGTGCTCGTGCAGGGCCCCCCTCGAGGTTGTTCACCCTGGTAGGCGAAATCCTCTGACGCACGCCGCGGCAGGCGCGGCTGGCGATCACGGGCGTTCACGGATCGCGCGGCGATCCGGTCAGCCCAGCCGCTCCGCGTACGTCTCCGCGTGAAAGCCCACGAGCATGATCGTGCCGGTCCGGAGCGTCGGCGCGCGCAGGTTGCCCGTGGGACCGAGGAGGAGCGCGGCCAGCGTGGCGTCGTCGGGGCGATCGGAGCGGAGATCGATCTCCGTCACCTTCCTCCCCCTGACGACGATCAGGGTGCGCACACCGTCCAGCAGCGCCAGCGCCTCATCGGCGCCGTAGCGCTGCTTCTTCGCGTCGATCACCTCGGTCGTCGGAACGTCATGGGACGCAAGAAACTCCTGCGCGCGGGTGCATGACGTTCAGCCGTTGCGGTGGTAGATCCAGTCGATCGTCGCGGTCATGGAGGGCCAGTGTACACCCTCGGCCACGCAACCGGGACCGGCCGCGGCCCTATCAGGCGTCATGAAGAAGCACTCCTCGCGCCGCGCGTTCCTCGGCACCACCGCCGGTCTCGGCGCGGCCGCCGGTTTCCCGTCCCTCGCGCGCGCCGCGGCGCCGCATGACGACGGGGGCGGGGGCGGCGTGCCCGCACGGCTGAAGATCCTCGTGCTCGGCGGCACCGGGCAGACCGGGCCGCACTTCATCCGCCGGGCGCTCGCGCACGGGCACGAGGTCACGATGTTCAACCGCGGCAACCGGTCGGAGGACCTGTTTCCCGAGGTCGAGTGCCTCATCGGCGACCGGTCCCCGGACGGCGGCGACGGCCTCGCCGCACTCGAATCCGCGGTCGCCGGCGGTCGCCGCTGGGACGTCGTGCTCGACGTCTGGCCCCACATCCCGAAGCTGGTCGAGGCGACCGCCGACCTGCTGAAGGACCACGCGGGGCGCTACATGTTCGTCTCGTCGATGTCCGTCTACGCCGACTCATCGCAGAAGAACCAGGACGAGGACGCGGAGGTCGGCAAGGCGCCCGACGCGGACGATACCGAGTTCACGATGGAGCTCTTCGGTCCGTTCAAGGCCGAGTGCGAGAACCGCGTGCGCCGCTGTTTCCCCGATCGCCACGCGATCTTCCGGCCCGGGCTCATCGTCGGCCCGCGCGACTTCAGCTTCCGCGGCGGCTACTGGCCGGTCCGCGTGCGCAACGGCGGCGAGGTGCTGGCGCCCGGCGACGGCGACACGCGGACCCAGCTCATCGACGCCCGCGACCTCGTGGCGTTCGAGCTGCTTTGCATGGAACGCGGCCTCGGCGGCACGTTCAACGTCGTCGGTCCGCACCCCCACAACCCGCTGACGATGCGCGGGCTGCTCGAGACGTGCCGCCGCGCGTCGAAGTCGGATGCGACGTTCACGTGGGTTCCCGCCGATTTCCTCGAGGCGCACGAAGTCGGCCCCTGGATGCAGATGCCGTGCTGGCTGCCGCCGGACGGCGAGTACGCCGGGTTCGGGACGCGCAACGTCAACAAGGCCGTGGCCGCCGGGCTCACGTTCCGCCCGCTTGCCGAGACGATCGAGGACACGCTGCGGTGGTACGACGGTCTCGAAGAGGATCAGCGCGAGGGCCTGCACCGGCGGGCGGGCATTCCGCGCGAGAAGGAGGCCGAGGTGCTCGCGGCGTGGAAGGCGCGCGACGCGGGCTGACAGGCGCGACGCGGGCTGAGATGCGCGAGGTGGGCTGACAGGCGCGACGCGGGCTGACATCCGCGACGCGGTGCGTCGCCGCGAGGTCGCTGCGCCGGCGGGAGCGTGACGGGCGCGTCGGACGCTCGCCCGCGCGGGCCCGCAGGAGTCAACCCCAGTCCGACAGCACGACGAGCAGATCGGCGAAGTCGACCGCGCCGCTCCCGTCAACGTCGGCGGGGCACTCACCCTCCGGGGGGCACGGCCCCCACGCGCCGAGGACGAGCAGCAGGTCGGTGAAGTCCACGACGCCGTCCCGGTTGACGTCGCCGGGGATCGCGCCGCCGGCGATCGAGAACGCGCCGGCAGTCACGGCCGTCGTCGCGGGCTCGGTATCCAGCGTGTAGCGGACGTAGCAGTCGGACGAGCTGCGCACGCCCGCCGGAATCGTCCATTGGAAGCGCCCGTTGTCGGGCACCGCCGTTGTGACCGCCGACCACGGTCCGTCGGGCCCGCCCACGGAGAGCTCGATGGTCATCATGCGCGCCCCCGACGCCGCCGGAACTCCGGCATGCCAGTCGACGAACCGCACCGACCCGGCCACGAGCGTCGCCCCCGGCGCCGGTGCGACGGGCGTCACGAACGGCGACGCGGGCACCGATGCTTCGACGAAGACGCGGGGCCGGTTGGCGCCGCCTGTGAACGGATCGCAGTCCTCCTCGGACACGATCACGAGATCGGGATAGCCGTTGTGATCGACGTCGACGCCGGCGCGAAATGCGGCGTCGTCGCACGCCGCCGGCGCCAGGATCGACGCGACCGCCGTCCAGCCCCCTTTCCCGTCGCCGGCGTAGACGTCGACGCGGCTGGGGCGGAACGCGAGCACGTCGCCGTAGCCGTCGAGGTTCATGTCCGCGATCTGGATGCGGTCGATGTCGCCGATCGTGGCGAGCGCGCCGGTCAGCGACTGCCACTGGCCGTCCGCATCGCGCGTCCACACTTCGACGCCTTCGCCGACGGGCCACGCGAGATCGTCCGCGCCGTCGCCGTTCACGTCGCCGAGGTCGATCCCGCGGCGCCAGGCGGGAGCCGGGAGGTTCGCGTCGGCGCCGGTGAACCCGCCCGCGCCGTCCCCGAGATAGATCGTCCCGGCCCCGTGGGCCGCCGCGATGTCCGCGTTGCCGTCGGCGTTGACGTCGCCGAACTCGAGCTGCGCGGCCGCGTTCCCGCCGGTGAAGCCGAAGCTCTGCGTCCACGTGCCGTCTCCGTTGTTGCGGTACACGTGGAGCCCGGCGCAGCAGCCGAAGCTGAGGGAGCCGACGTCGAGGTCGCCGTCGTTGTCGATGTCCGCGAAGGCCGTCGCGAACATGCCCCATGTCTCCCCGTTCGACGCGAGGCCGTCGTCCCACGGGCTCCAGCCGGCGCCGGTCCCGTCGCCCAGCGCCACTTCCAGGAGCTGGTCGCCGAAGTCGTTGCCGGACCACGCGTGGTGCACGCCGTACCCGGCGTCGAGATGCCCGTCGCCGTTCACGTCGCCGAGCGCGACGCCGCCGTAGCCGAAGTTGCCGGTCTGGATCACGCTCCACGCGCCCGCGCCGTCGCCGCGCCAGACCATCAGGCCGTGCTGATCCGTGTTGACGAACGGGCTTCCGTGGTCGCCGACGGAGACGATGTCGACGTTGCCGTCGGCGTCAACGTCTCCGAACTCGAACTCGGTGTCGCCGCCTTCCATCGCGGGCGTCTGGAGACCGGCGGAGGCCTCCACGTAGTCGATCGGGCTCGCCGGCGTCGAGGTGACGATCGCCGCCGATCCGAGCGCCGCGGTCAGGAGCGTCGTTCGTGCCATGAGCATCACCTCCGGGCTGCGCCGATCAGCCGATCATAGCGACCGCCGCGGATCGCAACGTCCGGGATCGCACCATCCGCGTGACGGCCCGGCACACGTGCGACGCTCTCACCCGGGCTACGTGACAGCCGGGCTACGTGGACAACCGGGCTA
>CAZXBB010000106.1:0-5359 GCA_964638815.1 uncultured Isosphaeraceae bacterium | reverse complement strand
AACCCTCACTGGGGTTGCCCCCAAGCGGATTTTAAGTCCGCCGCGTCTGCCAGTTCCGCCACAGGCCCGAGTTGTTGCCGATACGTCGTCCCACACGATAGCGGCCTCGTGCGGCCTCTGGCGATGCGGCCGCGGCTTCCGGAGGCGGTGCGGAGGCCGTTGGTTGCTGCCGCCGAGGCAGGAGCGGGCGTCAACGCCGCGTGCGTCCCGGCGCCGCTTGCCTCAGCGCTCCGTCACCCCGTGCACGGGCTCGATGGGCAGGTCCTTCGTGCTCGATTTGCTCGGCGCGGCGGGCACGCGGAGGCGGAGGGCGGCGGTCTCGGCGCGGCGGCTGTAGTCGATCGACTCGGCGAGGATGCGCATGGCTTCCTGGTCGGCGTGAAAGCCGGCGGAGTTCTCGCTCGAGATGTAGTCGAGCCGCCACATCGCCTTGCGCTGGAATCCGTACACGTCGGCGAGCTGCTCGTCCGTCGCGCCCGCGGCCTTCGCGGCGAGGATCGCGTCGAGCATGTCGGTCATCGCGCCGCCGGCGCGGTCGATCATGGCGACGGTCCTCTCCTGGATCGACCGGACGCGCTCGGTCAGCTCGGTCTCGTCCGCGTGGTGGCAGTTCTGGCACGCGGCGTTCACATTCGCGAGCGGGCTGCGAACGTCGTGGTTCGACACCTTCATCGCCCCGACACGCTGGTACGGCATGTGGCAGTCGGAGCAGCTCACGCCGCTGCGGGCGTGGATGCCCTGGCTCCACAACTCGAACTCGGGATGCTGGACCTTGTACACCGGCGCGCCCGTTTCGCCGTGCCGGTAGTCGTGGAACGCGCCGCCGTCGGGGAACTCCAGCTCGTCCCAGTAACGCTCGAGGTCCTCGGCCTTCAGTCCGTTCGCCCAGGGGAACGTCAGCGTCATCCTGTTCGCGCAGTAGTACTCCACGTGACACTGGCCGCACACGAACGAACGCATCTCCTGGCGCGTCGCGAGCTGGTTGGGGTCGTACGGTTCCGTACGGTCGCCGCGTCGCCACGTTTCGATGCTCGGCAGGTGCGGGACGGCGCCGTCGCCGGCGGCGAGGTCGGCGATGCCCTGCATAAAGCCGGGGCGCGTCACGCGGATCGCCATCGTCTGCGGATCGTGACAGTCGATGCAGGTGACCGGATGCGCGTTGCCGACGTCCGGGTGGTCGGCGGGCAGCTTCTCGCCCGCTATCTCGCCCTCGAACCCCCCCGCCGGCGGCATCGGGAAGACCGGCCCCTCGGCATCCGCGTAGCCGTCGGGCATGCTCGCGAGCCGCGTGAACACCTCGAAGTAGGGCTCGCGGCTGAGCTCCTCGAAACCGCGCACCACCGCCGGCATGTTGAAGTCCGCGGCGAGTGCCGCTTCGTCCGCGGGTTCGCCCATCGCCTCCAGCCCGACCTTGCGATAGAGCACCGTCACCGAGCCATGACAGTGAAGGCACGCGCCGGCCTGGGGCTTCTTTGTCACGCGCTCCGTGACGCCCTGATCGTAGAGCATGTAGGCGTGGCCGCGGGCCTCGCGGTAATCGATGCTGAACGCATACCCCGCGTAGAGCCGCTCGAGGTACGGCTGTTGCTCGAGCTTGCTCTTCGGCATCGCGCTCGACCCGCCGTAGAACTCGTCGCCGGCGGTGGACTTCCAGCCGTCGAACTGGTGCGGCCAGTTCATCCCCCACGGCCGCGGATCCGTGGTCATCTCGTTCACCTCGGCGACGCGCACGAACGGCGTGCGCCCGGCTTCCTTGTTCTCGAACATCCGGACGAGCACGAACGTGACGATCGCCGTGGCGAGCAGCGTGATCGCGAGGACGAGCGCGAACACGATCGCGCGGCCGCGCCGGACGGCTGCCGGTCGAAGGACGCAGCGGCGTGGTGCGTGGGTCATGGCATGGGTCATGGCATGGGTCATGGCGTGGGTCATGGCATGGGTCATGGCATGGGTCATGGCATGGGTCGTGGCGTGGGTCGTGGCGTGGGTCGTGCCGGGGGTCAAGAGCGGTTCCGATCGATGCCTGGTCGCGGTGAGCGCTGTCTGGCGCGATGATCGTGATCAGCGTCCGGCGTGCCCGGCGTCGGCGTGACAGTGAACGCAGCTCACCATGTCGCCGTTCGCCTTGACGGGCCGAAGGTGATCGACGAAGTCGCCATGGCAGTGAAGGCACGCATTCTGAGTCACGCGCCGGTTGCGAGGCTTGATCCGGATGTTGTCGGGGAAGTCGCCCGTCGTGAACGCGAGCGAATGGAAGAAGCCGTTGTCGGTCTTGGTGATCCACCTCCCCAGCGGATGGTGCGAGAGGTGACAGTCGTTGCAGGTCGCGGCGGCGTGATGGCTGGACTTGACCCAGCTGTCGAACTGCGACCGCATGACATGACAGTTCACGCACGCCGTCGGATCGTTCGACAGGTACGAGGCGCCCTCGCCGTAGACGAACGTGAAGATCCCGAGCCCGAAGAGCGTGCCGAGCGCGACCGCGACGCCGATCGCGAGACCGCGGCCCAACGGCCGCGCGCTGCGGCCGACCCGGCCTGAACCGGGGGCGGGCGAGGGAGCGTCCTCGGCAGACAACGTGCTGTGCTCTGACCACCGGGAGTCCACGTCGTGAGCATAGCCGACCGCCGCCGGCCGGTGCGCGCAGCCGCCCGCGGCATCCTGCGCGTCGACGTCACGTCGCGTCACGTCGCGTCACGTCGCGACGCGTCGCGACGCGGGGCCTGGCCCGGCTATCATGGGCCGGGGCGCGCTCTCGAACGCTACCCCCGCGAGGAGATGTGACACATGCTTCATGCAGACGTATCGGGCTGCCGCGGTCTGCGCCGGCGGCACTTCACGGCGGTCGGGCGACTCTTCGCGTCGGCCGTCGTCGTCCTCGGCGCCGTCGCCCGTGCGGATGCCGCGCCGCCTTCGGCCGAGTCGGCCGAGAAGGTCATCGCCGACGCGATTGAGGCCATGGGCGGGGCGGACAAGGTCGCAAAGATCGAGACGCTGCGCACGCAGGCGACGATCGCGGTGGGGATGACGCTGATCACCACGGACTCGTACTGGGCGAAGACCGGCGAGCGGCTCGTGAAACAGTCGATGTCCGGCGTCACGATCACGACCGGTTACGACGGCAAGCTCGGCTGGACCGAGCACCCCGCCGGTGTGCAGCAGATCGACGAGCGAAAGATCGGCGACCTCGACGACCAGGCGAGCCTCCACATGCGGCTCCTGACGATGGACAAGGCGGGGCGGGAGCAGTTCCGCACGATCGAGGCGATCGATGTCACGACCTTCGCGGACCGTCCCTGCCACCGCCTTCGCGTCGTCACCACCGACGAGGAGCCGGACGAGGGCCACGTGTACTTCGACGCGGCGTCGATGCTGCCCGCCGGCTGGGAGATGACGACGAAGGGCCCGAAGGGGCCGCTCACCGAGCGCGCCGTTCTCAGCGAATGGAAGGAGAAGGACGGCCTGCTGTTCTTCCGCAAGATGGAGATCAGCGGCGTCGGAGAGCCGAAGCTCCTGCGCGTCACGCAGATCGACATCAACGAGATCGACACCGGGATCGACGCGAACGTCTTTCGCGCGCCCGACGCCGTCCGCGGGATGGCGACGGAGACGGGCGGCGCGAAGAAGACGCTCGCCGACTTTCCGCCCGAGCACCGGCCGCAGATCAAGCAGATGCTCAACGGGCTGTTGCGCATGACGGACCCGGATGCCCTCGAAGCCGCCCTGAAGCCGCTCGAGGCCGGCCTCGTGCACATGACGGCGGCGCAGCGCGAGGCGATGGAGTTCATCATCGGGCAGGCGCGGGCGCGCGTGCGGGAGCTTCGCGGCCGTTGACGCGACGGTCATCGGTCGCGCGCACGACCGCCGCCCGAGTCGAACTGGCCACTGAAGACGCCCGCCGACGTCGCGGACTTCATCGGGCTGCTGGATCTAGAGGGCGTCCGGTCGTCCGGTAGCTGATCAGCGATGACGGTGGCGTCCGTGCCCACGACGGCCGCGGTACCCGTCGGAGTGACCGAGGTAACGGTTGCCGTAGCCGATGTGACCCGAGAACCCGTAGCGGGATCCGTAGCGGGAGCCGAAGCCGGATCCGTACCGGGAGCCGTATCGGTATCCGCGGTCATGCCCGTGTCCGAAGTAGCGGTACCGGTGGTTGTACCCGTATCGGAACGAGCTGTACGGAACGCCGCAGTCACCGGCGACGATGTAGATCTCGCGGTGCCGGGCGTCATGGCGACCATGATTGCCGCGCTGATGGCGTCCGTCGGCAAAAGCGGAGGTCGCCATCGTGAGCGTGGCGACGGCGGCGAGCGCGAGGAATGCGATGCGGTTGGTTCGTGCGGTCCGTGCGATCATGGGTGCCTCCATTGGATGAGGGGCGCAGGCCCTTTGGAGGCAACGACACGGCGATGGAGCCGGTATTCCAGGCCCTATCGCAGGTTCCCGGGTCGCGGCGGCCGATCGGATCCGCCGCGGAGCGTGTCGCCGGGCTTGTCCGCGGGCGTTTCGGCCCGAGGTTCGCCAGGTCCGCGCTATTCGCTCACTCTCGTGATCTGCCAGTATTCGAGCTCGATCGGCGCCTGGCGGCCGAAGATCGTCACGAGCACGCGGACGAGACCCTTGTCCGGCAGCACCTCGTCCACCGTGCCCTCGTAGTTCTCGAACGGGCCCTCGGTGATCGTGACGTTGTCTCCCTGCTCGAACTCCATCTTGACCTCGGGCATCTCCTCGGGCTGCCGCGAGTCGAAGAGCATCTTCTCGACCTCGTGGACCTCCATCGGGGTCGGACGCCCCGCGGTGCCGACGAAGTCACCGACGCCGGTGGTCTCCTTGATGAGGAAGAAGACGTCCTGCGGAATCCGGCCGTCGTCCTCGAGGCACATCTCGACGAAGACGTAGCCCGGGTAGAGCTTCGTCTCGGTGATGCGCGTCTTGCCGGCCTTGAGCGTCTTGGTCTTCTCGGTCGGCACCATGATGCGGCCGACGCGGTTCTCGAGCGACTCGATCTGCACCTTGCGGAGCAGCGTGTCGCGGACGTAGTTCTCCTTGTTCGACGCGACGCGCAGCACGAACCAGTCCATGCCCGGGCGATACGCCGGCATGTCCTGGGCGGGGTCGAACGGACGCATCTCCTCGTCGACGGCGGCTGACGCGGCGGCGGCTGACCGCGCCGCTGTGGGGCGCTTCGAACCGGGCGCCGACGGCTTCCCGGCTGCCGGCTTGTCACGCGGCTTGTCACGCGGCTTGTCACGTGGCTTGTCGGCGCGCGGCTTGTCGTCGCGCGGCTCGGCGTCGATCGGCTCGTCGTCACGCGGTTCGGCGTCGCGCGGCTCGGCGGCGCGCGGCTCGTCGGCGCGCG
>CAZXBB010000105.1:0-5505 GCA_964638815.1 uncultured Isosphaeraceae bacterium | reverse complement strand
CGAAAGACCCTTGCGCTGGTGGTCGGGGTGCGTGCCGACCGGCTCGAACTCGCCGACCCGGGCGTCCGGGTCCCACCACGCCATTGCGAACGCCGCGAGGCTGCCGTCCGGCGCCTCGACGACGAGGTCGTCCTCGAATCGGTAGTGGGGGAGCGTCAGCAGGCGCTCGTACTTCTCGACGCTCAACCGCGAGGGCGGGAACACCGCCCGATGGACGTCGACGCGAGCCGGTACCTCGTGCGGGCCGCCCACCGGTCGGATTCGGTACCCGGGCGGGAGTGCGGGTTCCGGCAGCGACGGCCGCTCGTCGACGGGACGCCACTGGAATTGCGAAAGGCGCCGGTCGGTGGGTGCGAACCCGAGATCCACGAGCGCGGTGATGGTGGCCGGATCGTCCTCGGCGCTGAAGCAGCCGACGGGTCGGAGGCCGGCATCGGCGATCACGGATCCGAGGATCGCGCGGAAGACCTCGTTGTCGCGGGCGTCACCCCCCGCCCAGACATGCCACTCGATCTCGTCGCCGTCGTGCCACGTCCAGGCGACGTCTTCATCCTCGTCCGACCACAAGCGCAGATGCGCGCCGAGCGGATCCGGCGCCGTGGTGGCGTGCCACCACTCGATGGCGGCGGGCGTCGCGGCGACCAGCGGCGAATCCGCCCGCCAGGCGCGCGCCATCAGCTCGCCGGCGAGGCGCAGGTCGTCCGCGGTCCGCCCGGGTCGGTGGGTCAGCACCGTCCGAGGATACGGGTCGCGGTTCGGCCTTGACCGGGCGGACGTCGTAGCATCGCGGGCACGATGCCCACGATCGACGCGAACGGCTTGGCCATCGGGTACGACGTCGTCGGCGCCGGCCCGCCGCTGATCCTCCTGCACGGCGCGACATCCGATGCCACGCGGGACTTCCGCGATCAGCTCCCGCAGCTGACGGAGGCGTTCCGGTGCTACACGCCGGACGCGCGCGGACACGGCAGGACACGCTGGGACACGGCGGCTGGCGGCTACTCCGCCGACTGGCTTGTCGACGACCTGGTGGCGTTCGCCGACGCCCTCGGCCTGGACACGTTCCATCTGCTCGGATTCTCGCTGGGCGGGATGACGGCCTTGAGCGTCGCGGTCCGGGCGCCGGAACGCCTGCGGACGCTCGTCGTCATCGGTGTCAGCCCGGATCGGGAACCGCGCGCGAGCGTCGCTCGACGGTTGATGGACCCGGTCCGCATCGACCGAACCGACCCGGCGTGGGCAGCCGACCTTGCCCGGCGCCACGACCCGGGACAGGGACCAGGTGCCTGGCGGGCGTTGCTCTCGGCCATCGCAGGCGATGTCGCGACGCAGTCACTGCTCACGCCGCGCCAGATCCGGACGATCGATGCGCCGACGCTGGTCGCGGTCGGCGACCGCGATCCCTTCGTCCCCGTCGATCATGCGTGGCGCCTGTCGCGGTCTGTCCTGGACGGGCGGCTGCTCGTCCTGCCCGACGCCGGCCACGAGGCATTCTCTGAACGGCCGGCGATCGCCAACGCGGCGCTTGGCGAGTTCTATCGATCGACCGAGGCCGTCGCGCGCCGCCGAGCCGGCACGGAATCGACCTCGACGAGCCCCACCGATACGAGCACCCAGGAGGTGAACGCATGACCACGCTTCTCGCCCTCTACCGTCGCCCCGAAGGTGGCCCCGACGCGCTCGCCGAGTTCGAGCGACGCTACGCGGCGGAGCACCTGCCGCTCGTGGCGGAGACACCGGGCTTGCGATCGACCAGGGTGCAGCGGGTCACCGAGGCCCTTGGAGGAGAGACCGACCTCGTGATGGTGACGGCGATGGAGTTCGACGATCGCGCGGCGATGGACGCGGGGCTCGCTTCGGACGCGATGCGCGCTGCCGGCCGAAACCTGCGCGAGATCGCGCCGGGCCTGTCGACGCTCATCGTGCTGGAGAACGCGGATGACTTCGGGGGAGATCACGCCGTCTGACGACCGGGTGACCGCAGCCGAGTGGCGCCACCAGCGTTCCAACCGACGCTGGAACCCTGGGGACGGGCTGATCGGGTGCTGAATGGGGACGTACCGCGTTCCAGATGCGGCTGAGCCTTGCTTCGGGCGCTGGTCAGCACGCTGCTGGCGCCAAGCGTCGCCGAGCCGTCGCCGAGGCAAGCGTCGCCGAGCCGCACCCGAGGCGCGCCCGGAATCCCGACGACGCACTTCCCGGAACGTGGATACTTGACGGGACGACCAGCGAGGAGCCCGCGTGACCGACGTCGAGCCGACCACCCGCTTGATCCGAGTCGATGCGCCCGTGGAGGGGCATGACGGCGTGGCGCTCGTCACCATCGATCGGCCCGAGGCGCGTAACGCACTCAGCTTCGCGCTCCTGGCCGAGCTGGCCGGCGAGCTCGAGCGGCTCGACCTCGACGATCGGATCCGCGTCGTCGTCCTGACCGGCGCCGGCGACCGCGCGTTCGCGGCCGGCGCGGACATCGTCGAGCTCGCTGACCAGACCCCCGAGCGCCTGCACGCTGAGGGCAAGTTCTCTGCCTGGGACCGGATCGGCGCCATCGGCCTGCCGCTGATCGCCGCGGTCCGCGGCTACGCCCTCGGCGGCGGGTGCGAACTGGCCATGACCTGCGACCTCATCGTGGCCGGCGACGATGCCCAGTTCGGTCAGCCCGAGATCCGGATCGGGGTCATGCCGGGCGCCGGTGGCACGCAGCGGCTCACGCGGGCCGTCGGCGCGGCCCTGGCCATGGAACTCATCCTGACCGGGCTGGCCATGCCGGCCGCGGAGGCCAAGGCCGCCGGGCTCGTCACGAAGGTGGTGCCGTCCGCTGAGACCGTGGACGCGGCCTTGGAACTCGCCGATACGATCGCCGCGATGCCGCCGCTGGCGGTCCGTGCCGCCAAACGTTCCGTGCTTGCCGCCGCCGACCTGTCCCTCACTGCCGGCCTCCGCGCCGAGCGAGCGGCCTTCTTCGAGCTCTTCGCCACCGACGACCAACGCGAAGGCATGCGCGCATTCATGGAGAAACGATCGCCGACCTGGACCGGCCGGTGACCACACGAGGAGGAACGGATGGAGCGTGACCCGCACGAGGGTGGGAGCGACGTCGGGCGCGACCTGGCCCGGGACCTCGGTGACGAGCCGCCAACGTCGCTCCGCGACAGCGCCCCGGACATCCTTTCCCCCATCGACGACTCCGCGCCCGTGAGCGGGCACACGCCCGCGGCCCGATCCTCTTCCTCCATCGCCGATTCACCCGAGCACGACTGGACGCTGGCGCGTGACGTCATCCGCCCGGCCTTCAGGCCGGTCGGGACCCAGGGTCTGGCGGTCGAGGAGTTCCAGCGCGAAGCGCTGGCCCAGCACGCGAATCGCACCCATCCCCAGCCGCTCCTCGATGCCGGACCGGCCGGCCTGCCCGTCGTGTACGCCATCCCCGCCAGTGGCTTCGACGTCGTGGTGAACGGCGATCACCTGCTGTCGTGGGGGATCGAGACCGTCCAGCTCCAAGACGCCGCCCTGCGCAACCTCGCGGCGTGGTCGGCGAGCGCGCCCTGGACGGACGAGGTCTCCGGACAGCGGCGCCTGATCAGCTCCGACACCGGCGACGGGCTCGACGCGGTCCGCATCCTGCTGCCCGAAGTCATGGCGCACCTGGCGCAGGAGCTCGGCCGGGACGGGGCACGGGTGCTCGTCGGCGTCCCCGAGCGGCACCTGCTCACGGCCGCGAGCCTGCGGCTGGACGACCAGGGCTTCGCCGCGATGTTCGCGGAGTTCATCCTGGAACAGTCGGGCGGGGCGGATGAGGCCATCGACCGACGCGTGTTCGAGATCGTCGACGGGCGGCTGGTCGAGTTCCGCCAATGACCGATGGCCTGCGCGTCGACGTCGACGGGCCGGTCGCGACGCTCACCCTGAACCGGCCGGAGGCGCTCAATGCGCTGACCATCCCGATGAAGGTCGCCCTGCGAGCCGCCCTGGACCGGATTGCCTCCGACCGAGGCGTCCGGGCGGTGATCCTGACGGGCGCCGGCCGGGCGTTCTGCGCGGGGCAGGACCTGGCGGAGCGCGAGCTGCCCGATGCGGCGCCGCTCGATGAGGAGGTCCGGGAGCGCTACAACCCCATCATCCGGGCCCTTCGGTCGATGGGCCAGCCGGTCATCGCGGCCGTCAATGGCGTGGCGGCCGGGGCCGGCGCGTCCCTGGCGTTCGCCTGCGACCTGCGGATCGCCGCTGCCGACGCCCGGTTCGTGCTGGCCTTCGGGCGGATCGGGCTCATCCCCGACAGCGGGGCGACGTGGTTCCTGCCGAGACTCGTGGGAGCGGCGCGGGCCGCCGAGATGGCGCTGGTCGGCGACCCGATCAAGGCCGACGAGGCGCTGCGCATCGGGCTCGTCAACCAGGTGGTCCCATCGGAGCAGCTTCTGGACGAGGCGCGGGCCGTCGCGGACCGGATCTCCGCGGGCGCCCCGCGCGCCGTCGCACTCACGAAGCAGGCCCTCGATCGCTCCTGGTCGATCGACCTCGACGAGGCGCTCGAAGGCGAGGCGAAGCTGCAGGGCATCGCCGGCGCGACCGCCGACCACGCCGAGGGCCTAGTGGCGTTCCGCGAGAAGCGGGAGCCGCGCTTTACGGGATCGTGACCGTCGCGACGTCGGTCTGGGCGACGAGCAGCTTGCCCGCATCCGTGGTTCGGAGCGACTGCAACCGCAGGTGGTAGGTGCCCGGAGCAAGTCCATCGATGGACGCCGAGCTCGCGGCCTGCGACTCCGATGCCCACAGCGCGTCGGCGCCCTCGTCGTAGGACGGGGTCGAATCGACCGTCGAGACCAGGAGCTTCGATCCAGTGAAGCACGACTCGGGACCGCCGTACGGGGCCCAGTCCACGGTCACCGAGCCAGCCTCGACGCTCGCGTTCAGCGCGCCCAGCGCCTTGACCGACTTGGCCGTCACACCGACGACGTCGCTGGCGGCGTACGCCACGTCCTCGGCCTTGAAGGCCACGGCCCGGTAGTGGTCCGTGGTGCCGGCCTCCCGGCCGGCGTCGATCGCGGTGAGGGTTCCGCGGTCGGTCGTGTACAGGCTGTCCGGCGCGACGGCGGGAGACGCCGGCGGGTACGCGGCCTCGATCGACGACGAGCTCGAGCGCAGGGTCTGATAGTGGTGGAAGCCTTCCGCCGGCGCCTTCGACCATTCGACGACCGAGAACCCACCATGACAGGAGGTCACCGACAGGCCGAGGGAAGCCATTTCCGGGGTCGGCTTCGGTGTGGGCTTTGGTGTCGGTTTCGGCGTCGGCTTCGGTGTGGGACGTGCCGTCGGCTTGGGCGTCGGCCGAGGTGTGGCGTTAGCGGTCGGATCGGGTGAAGCGTCGCTGGTCGGCTCGACCGCGGGCAACGTCGACGGCGCGCTGGTCGGCGAGGGTGTCGACGCGGGCACGGGCGTACGCGCATCGCTCGGCGACGGGCTCGGCAGCCCCAGGTGCCCATCCATGAACCCCGGGTCGTACCCAAG
>CAZXBB010000104.1:0-1651 GCA_964638815.1 uncultured Isosphaeraceae bacterium | reverse complement strand
CCGTTGTGGTTCGCGTAGGGTTGATCGAGGAAGAGCAGCTCCGTCGCGGACGCCGGATCGGCGACGTTGGGATCGCCCGACACCTGGTAGCGCACCAGGCGCGAGTCCCCGTTCACGTCCGTGTAATTGACGTAGAAGGAGCCGTTGAGGGCGTAGCCGGGATGAAACGCCATGCCCAGCAGTCCCTGCTCGCCGCCGGACACGATCAGGGCCGAAACGTCGAGGAACGGGGTGGGGAGCAGGACGCCGTCCTCGATGATCCGGATCTGCCCGCTGCGCTGCACAACGAAGAGGCGCGATGCATCGCCCGGCGGCGCCGTCAGGAACAGGGCGCCGCTCAGGCCGGTCACCACGGTCTCGAACGTCGGCCCGGCCTGCACGACCACGCTCGCCGCGGCGCCCATGCCGCCGAATACCGCGACGATCGGCACCGCGCCGCTCCCCCGCGTCCGCACGGTGGCCGTGCTGTCGCTCGTCGGCTCGACGGTCGCGATGTCGGGCGCCAGCGTGGCCCACGTCACCGGCCCGGACAGGGGCTCGGCATGCTCGTCGTACACCCGGGCGGTGAGCACGGTCGTATCGCCGAGGAGGAGCGTATCGACGTTCGGGACGACGGTGACCGTGATGCTCCCGAGCTGGGCCTCGATCGGGACGCTCCCGCTCAGGGCCGCGAGCGTGAGCTGGACGGTCGGGTTCGCGCCTTCATGCACGCTGAGCGTGACCGCGCCGCGGTGCGTCTCGACGGCGAGTGCGTCGTACGCGTGGAGTGTCACGGTGCGATTGGAGCCGGCGGGCAGCGTCACGGCGCCGATGGCGACCCCGTCCGTGATCGGGATGTTGAACGCGAGCGGCGTCGCGATGTCGGGCGCCGTCACGACGGCTACGACGAGCGCGACGGCGGTGGCGGAGACGTCGGCGCGAACGACGAGCGTGACGGCCGGAGGGTTCCCATCCGGATCGGGCCGGGTCGCGTCGGTGGGCAAGCACCCCGCGAGCCGGAGGCCAAGCAGCAACGTCGGGGTTCTCCAGAGTGTCCGCACGCGGCATCCCCTCCTCGACTGATGGATCGACACCGTAAACGTCCGGATGCGGGCGTCCCGCCCGTGGCAGCGCGCACGGTGCGGAAGTGCCCGACGACGTCGAAACTGCTGGAGTCCTGCGCGGCCCGGCTCAGACCGGGCCGTTGGTGCGACTCGTCCGGGTGAGAAGGCCGGACTAGGGACCTGTCGTGACCGTCACCGCCGCATGCCCGGCCGCGCCGCCGAACGTGGCGACGACCGCGGCTGCCCCTGGCGCGATGGCGGTCACGAGGCCGGTTGCGTCCACCCCGGCCACCGAGGGATCGGTGACCGCCCACGACACGGCACCGGTGACCGGAGCCCCGTGCTCGTCGGTGATCTCCGCGCTGAACGCCGCTGTCGCTTCGACCGCCAGCGATGCGGCGGGTGGCGATACCGTGATCGTCAGCCGTCCGAGCGTGAGTTCGAGATCGATGTCGCCCGTGAGGGCGGTCAGCGTGAGCGTCAGCGTGAGCGTCGCGTCCGGCTGCACGTCCACCGTCCTGGACCCGGCGTGAGTCTGGACGCCCCCGGCGTCATACGCTCGCACGGCGATCGTGCGGCCGGCGCCGGCCGGAACGCGGACCTCCCCG
>CAZXBB010000103.1:0-61675 GCA_964638815.1 uncultured Isosphaeraceae bacterium | reverse complement strand
GGGACAACGAGGCGGGATCACGAAGACGACGGTGAGGACGACGGCGACGACAACGATTCGCGAGAACGGTGCGCGACGTCGTCCGTCCCGGTCCCGGCGACCATGTTCGCCAGCACCAGACGCAGCACCGCCGCCTTGTCGAGGCTCTCCCGGTACTCCGCCAGCGGCTCGGAATCCGCTACGATGCCGCCGCCCACCGCGTAGTCCACCGTGCCTTCGAACATCCCGGCCGCGTCGCGCGCGCCGGTCAGCACCATCGTCCGGATCGCCACGTTGAGACAGGCGTCCCCGTGGTCGCTGATGAAGCCGACCGCGCCGCAGTAGGGGCCGCGGGCCACCGGCTCGAGCTCGTCGATGATCTGCATCGCGCGGATCTTCGGCGCGCCGGTCACCGAGCCCGGGGGGAACGTCGCGCGGAGCAGGTCACCCATCGTGACGTCGTCGCGCAGCGTGCCGAGGACCTCGCCGACGCCGTGGTGGACGGTCCCGTGCGTCTCGACGGTGCGGCCCGAGGGAACCCTCACGCTCCCGTACCGGCACACGCGTCCGAGGTCGTTCCGCATGAGGTCGACGATCATGTGCAGCTCGGCGGCGTCCTTCGCGGAACCGACGAGCTCCCGCCGGTCCACGCGCGCCGGGCGCGTGCCCTTGATCGGTCGCGTGCACACCGTGCGTGCCTCGCCGTCCACCTCGAGGAAGAGCTCGGGGCTCATCGAGACGAGGGCGCGGTCGCCCGGAAGCTCCAGGAACGCGCCGTACCAGGCGTCGCTCCGTTCGAGGCCGCGTCGCGCAAGATCGCGCACGGATCCCGTCATCGACGCGCTCAGACGCTGCGTCACGTTCGCCTGGAAGACGTCGCCGGCGCGGATGTACGCGAGCGTCCGCGCGACGGCGGCGAGGTACGCGTCGGCGTCGAGCGAGCTGCGCCACGGGCCGAGCCGCAGCCGGGCAGACGGCGACGGATCGGGCGGGCCGGCGTGCAGGAGCGGGCCGGGATCCGCGTCGCCGACGCGGTACCACCGCGATTCGGCGTGATCGAACAGCAGCGCCCCGGGGCACCAGGCGAGCTCGATCAGCGGCCAGCGATTCCCGCCGGCGTCGTCGCGCCGCCGCGTCGCCCCGCCCGCCGCCGGCTCGATCGCGCGGCCGAGCTCGTAGCCGAAGCTGCCGATCCAGCCGCCGACGAACGGGAGGTCCGGTCCGCTCCCGCCTCCGCGGAGACGCGTCTCTTCAAGAACCGCGTCGAGCCGGTCCAGCGGGTCGCCGGAGTCCGTCGTCGCCGCGTCGACGGCGAACCAGCGTTCGGGTTGGGCGAGGATCGACCACCGGCGCCATCGCGGGCTCCAGCCGGGGCCGTCCGTTCCGCCCGAGTTGAGGACCAGCACCGGCCGCTCGTCTGGCCAGTGTGCCAGCACGTCGAGCGGTCGGCGCGCGGAGTCGATCGTCTGAATCATCCACCGATTCGGCATCGACCGATGATATTCACTCGGAGGCGTTGTGGACGGAGCCCCGGCCCGCGCCCAGTGCCTACAATCGCGGCCAATCAGGCCCCGAAAACCAAGGAAATCAGTGCAGATGTCAACCATGGCGACCAAGCCGAACCCCTCGCGCCGTACGAAACCACCACGCGAAGCGCGCCAGAAGGTCTACTACTTCGGACGCACGAAGACCGAGGGCGGACCGGGCCTGCGCGACCTCCTCGGCGGCAAGGGCGCCAACCTGGCGGAGATGAGCGAGCTCGGCCTCCCCGTGCCGCCGGGGTTCACGATCACGACGGAAATGTGCGCCGAGTACGAGCGGACCGGCCGGATGCCGGCGGGCCTGATGGACGACGTGCGGGAGAACATCAGGCTCCTCGAGAACGAGACGGGGAAGAACTTCGGCGACGCGACCGACCCGCTTCTGGTCTCGGTCCGGAGCGGCGCGGCGATCTCCATGCCGGGGATGATGGACACGGTGCTCAACCTCGGATTGAGCGACAAGTCGGTGCGCGGCCTCATCGCCGACATCGACGAGCGGTTCGCGTACGACGCCTACCGCCGGCTCATCAACATGTTCGGCGGCGTCGTCATGGGCGTTGATCACGAGCAGTTCGAGGACGAGTTCGACCGCGTCAAGAAGAAGTACAAGGTCACCAGGGACACCGACGTGCCCGCCGCCGGCCTCCGCACGCTGAGCGACGCGTACCGCAAGGTGTACAAGAAGCACGTCGGGTCGGCTTTCCCGCAGGATCCGTACGTGCAGCTCGAGCTCGCGATCGAAGCCGTGTTCAAGAGCTGGAACGCGCCGCGGGCGATCGCCTACCGCCGCATCAACAGCATCCGCGGTCTCACCGGCACTGCCGTAAACGTGCAGGCGATGGTGTTCGGCAACATGGGTGACGACAGCGGCACCGGCGTCGCGTTCACCCGCGATCCCGCCACGGGCGAGAAGGGCTTCTACGGGGAGTTCCTGATCAACGCGCAGGGCGAGGACGTCGTCGCCGGCATCCGCACGCCGCGCCCCGTGGCCGAGATGGCGAAGTGGAACCGCACGGTCCACAAGGAACTGCTCTCGATCCGCGACATCCTCGAGCGTCACTACCGCGACATGCAGGACATCGAGTTCACGATCGAGCGCGGCAAGCTGTACATGCTCCAGACGCGGACCGGCAATCGCACCGCGGCGGCCGCCGTGAAGATCGCCGTTGACATGGTCCGCGAGAGACGGATCACGCAGAAGGAGGCGCTGCTCCGCGTGCCCGCCGACGACCTCGCCCAGCTCCTGCTGCCGAGCTTCACGCCGGCGAGCAAGAAGGGCGTGAAGATCCTCGCGAAGGGGCTGCCCGCCTCGCCGGGCGCCGCGACGGGAAAGCTCGCGTTCACCGCCACCGAAGCCGTTGACCGGACGCTCCAGGGCGAGAAGGTCCTGCTGGTGCGCAAGGAAACCTCGCCTGAGGACGTCGACGGCATGCATCACGCGGTCGGCATCCTTACCTCGACGGGCGGCACGACCTCGCACGCGGCGGTCGTCGCCCGCGGCTGGGGCAAGTGCTGCGTGGTCGGCGCCTCCGAGCTCGAGATCGATCCGAAGAAGCGCACGCTCACCATCAACGGCAAGAGCTTCGGCGCCGACGACACGCTGTCGATCGACGGGGCGACCGGGGAGGTCATGGCGGGATCCGTGGACCGCTCGATGCCGAGCCTGTCGGGCGCCTTCACGACCCTCATGAAGTGGACGGACGAGCACTGCCGGCTCGGCGTCCGCACGAACGCCGACACACCTGCTGACGCGAAGCGGGCGCGCGAGTTCGGCGCGCAGGGGATCGGGCTCACGCGCACGGAGCACATGTTCTTCGAGGGCGACCGGATCATGGCGATGCGCGAGATGATCCTGTCCGACACGCAGGCCGAGCGAGAGAAGGCGCTCAAGCGGCTGCTGCCGTACCAGCGCAAGGACTTCGTCGGCATCCTCACGGCAATGAAGGGATTCCCGGTCACGATCCGGCTCCTCGATCCGCCGCTGCACGAGTTCCTTCCGCACGAGACCGCGGCGCAGAAAGAGCTCGCAAAGGAGATGAAGGTGCCGCTGAGCACGATCCAGCGTCGGGTCGCGATGCTCTCGGAGGCGAATCCGATGCTCGGTCACCGCGGCTGCCGGCTCGCGATCACGTACCCGGCGATTCTCGAGATGCAGGTCACGGCGATCGTCGAAGCGATGATCACCTGCAAGAAGAAGAAGGTCGACGCGCGGCCGGAGATCATGATTCCGCTCGTCGGCACCAGCCGCGAGCTGGCCATGCTGCGCTCGCTCGCGGAGGAGACGATCGAGCGCGTGCGGAAGGCGAAGAATTTCCGCGGGCGTCTCGACATTCCGATCGGCACGATGATCGAGATCCCGCGGGCCGCGCTCACGGCCGACGAGGTCGCCGAGGAGGCGGACTTCTTCAGCTTCGGGACGAACGACCTGACGCAGATGACCTTCGGCTTCAGCCGCGACGACGCCAACACGTTCCTTCCCGAGTACGTGGAGAAGGGCATCCTCCCCCATGACCCGTTCGTGTCGATCGATCAGGACGGTGTCGGCCAGCTCGTCGAGATCGCGGTCAAGAAGGGACGCGTCACGCGACCGGACATCAAGCTCGGCATCTGCGGAGAGCACGGCGGCGATCCCGCATCGATCGAGTTCTTCCACGCGGTCGGTCTCGACTACGTGAGCTGCTCGCCGTTCCGCGTGCCGGTGGCGCGTCTCGTGGCGGCGCAGGCCGCACTGCGCGGGAACTGAGGCGGGGCCGTGACCTCCGCTGCGGAGTCCGCGGCGAAGCTCGCTGGTCCCGCGTTACCCGCACCGCCGGCGGCGTGCGGAGGGTCGACCGCAGGGTCGACCGGAGGGTCAACGCGGCCTCCCGCCGTCGGGGTCGGCCTTTTTGCCACGGGCCGGAATGGATCGGCATCCGCGGTGTCAACGAGGCATGCGCGGAGGTCCAACCATGCGACGACTCGGGATGAGCGTGATCGTCCTCGCCGCGGCGGCCTGTCTCGGCGGCTGCCGGTACGGCGTCCACGGCGGGTACGGATTCGGCTACCACCATGGGCACTCGACGCACCACGTCGATGTCCACTACGACAATCACTACGGCCACGGGTATCGGAAGTACTACGGGTATCCGAAGCACTCCGCCTACGGGCACCGCAGGCATCACGGCCACCACCACGCGCCGTCGCGCTACCGCGGTTACGGGCGTCATTGCCACTGAAAGCGCCGGCAGCCACCTTGAGGAACCGGAACGCCGCCTGAGCACGATCATCTCCGCCGTGGACGGCGTCGCCGAACCTCGCTGCAATCGTCAAATCCGGCGTCGGTTCGGCTCCTTGCCAGGACGAAAAGCATCGCACCTCAGGCAACGCCCCGGTTCTTCAACGGGCTGCTACGATCTCTCTGCGACCACCCAAAGGGAGACCAGACATGCTGGCCCGACGCGAATTCTGCCTGGCCATCGGGGCCCTCGCGGGCGCCACGCTGCTGCCGCACCGCACCCTCCGCGCCGCGATCCAGAGCGGGGCGATCGAGCTCGTCCGGATCCGGCCCGGGATGTGGGTCGTCAAGGGTGGCGGCGGCAACTCGCTGCTGTTCCTGACGGCCGAATGGCCGGTGCTCATCGACACGAAGGTCGCGACGATGGGGCTCGCGCTGCGTGACGTCACGAAGAGCGAGACGGGCGCCACCCCCGGGCTCGTGATCAACACGCACCACCACGCGGATCACACCGGCGGCAACTTCGCGTTCAGCGATCGCTCGCGGATCATGGCGCACGTGAACGTCCGCTCCCGGATGGCGGCGACGTTCACCGACCGGATCAGACCGAGCCTCGAGGAACAGGTGAAGGGGCTTCGGGAGAAGGGGCAGAACGCCGACGCGGACGCCCTGGCGGAACGCGTGGCGGCTTTGAAGGTCGACGACTTCATGCCGGGCAAACGCGTCAGCGCCACGCTCGACTACAACTACGGCCAGGTGGCGATGCGCATCGCTCACCTCGGCCCCGCTCACACTGACGGCGACATCCTCGTGTATCTCCCCGCCCAGAACGTTCTCCACACGGGCGACCTGGTCTTCCACGAGATGCACCCGTTCATCGACAGCGCCGCCGGCGCGCACACGCGGAAGTGGCAGTTCGCGCTGCGCGAAGCGATCAACGGCCTCTGCGACCAGGACACCATCGTCATCCCCGGCCACGGCGAGCTGACCGACATCACCGGCCTCGAGCGCCAGATCCGGTACTTCACCCGGGTGCGCGACGCCGTGGAGGAGGCGATGAAGGCCGGGCGCACGCGCGAGGAGATCACGAAGCTGACGATCTTCGAGGACTACGGCGGCGAGCAGAGGAGAGCACGGACGCTGGGGACGATTTACGACGAGCTGGTCGCCGAGGCGTGAATCCCGGCTCGAGTCCGCCTTCCGGGCGTTCGACTCCGACTGCGAATCCTCGTTCACGTGAACGTGAAAGCCCACGCGAGCGGATCGCCCGCTTGGACGACCGGTCCATGCACAATGCGGGCCAGCGCCGCCGCCATGCGCTCGACGAGCGCCTCGGCATCATCATCCGCGAGCGACCCGGCACGCCATTCCTTCCGCAGGCCGCCTTCGTCCGTCTTCGGGATGATGTGGAAGTGGACGTGCGCCACTTCCTGGCCCGCGGCGGCGCCCGTGTTGCACAGGACGTTGTAGTCGGACGCGCCCGTGGCTCGCATGACGGCGCGGCACAGCAACGGCAGCGCGCGTCCGAGCGCGGCCGCGTGCGCCGCGTCGAGCTCGTGCACGCCCGCGACACGCTGCTTGGGAATGACCAGCGTGTGACCGCGGCTCAGAGGGCCGATGTCGAGGAAGGCGAGTACGTGATCGTCCTCGTAGACGCGATGGCACGGGATCTCGCCGTCAAGGATCCGGCCGAAGATGGTGGTCGTCACGGTTGTCCTCCTGCGATGGCCTCGGCGTCCGCGCGGTGCTCCTGGTGCGGATCGATCTGGAGATACGCGCTCAGGACGCGGACGCCGACGTAGAACGGGATCGTGTCGAGCGCCGCGCAGGCGAACTTGAACGCGTACCCGGTGGCGATCAGCAGCAGGAGCTGCCGGGCGAGGGGCGCGTCCGCGTCGAGCACGCCCGCCAGGCCGCCGACCCACCACGTGATGAGGATGACCGCGACCGTGTCGATGAGCTGGCTGACCATCGTCGACCCGTTGTTGCGAAGCCAGAGGTGCTTCCCGCGCGTGAGGCGCTTCCAGAAGTGGAACATGTAGACGTCGGTGAACTGCGCGGCGAGGTAGGCGAGCATCGATGCCGCAACCGCGCCGAACGCGAGCCTGCGCAGCTCGAAGAAGAGCGGGAGGCGGCCGGCGGCGTCCGGCACGAGCGCGCCGGCGGCGTCGGTCGCCTCGAAGCCCGGCAGCGAGCCCCCGATCCACAGGATGAGCATCACCCACGCGTTGAGCACGAGCCCGACCACGACGACGGCGTTCGCCCGTGCGCGCCCGTACAGCTCGCTGATGAAATCCGTGCAGAGGAACGTGAGCGGATACGGAAGCACGCCGACCGCGACCGCGAAGACGAGCGACGGCGCCCCGTCGCGCTCGATCTCCAGCAGTTTGACGAAACGCGTGATGCCCAGGATGTTCAGCATCGCGAGCGTGCCCACGAAGAGGCCCGCGAGGACCAGGAAGACCCGCTCGCGGCGGGCGTGCAGCTCGGATGCTTCGACGGGGTGGAGCATGGCGGAACGGTAGAATACGCCCCCATGGACGATCTCGCGCTGCCCGATCTCTTCAGGAATCTCGCCGCCCTCGGCTCGCTCGACCGGCTGCTCGCGATCGCGCGCGACGAGGATCTTGGCGCCGGCGGCGACGTCACGACGGAGAGCATCATCGATCCGGCCGCCCCGGGGAACGGGGAGATCGTCGCGCGGGAGGCGGGCGTGGTCTCGGGGCTGGCGGCCGCGGACGCGATCGCCCGCTCGTTCGACGTTGCGCTCGAGGTGCGCCCGATCGTCGAGGACGGAGAGCGGTGCGCCCCGAACGAGGCGATCGCCACGGTGCACGCGTCGCTGCACGACGTCCTCCTCGTCGAGCGCACGCTGCTGAACCTCGTCGGCCGGCTCTCGGGCATCGCGACGGCGACGCGTCGGTACGTCGATCTCGTCCGGGGCACGGGGGCGACGATCTGCGCGACGCGCAAGACGACGCCTGGCCTGCGTCACCTCGAGAAGTACGCCGTTCGGTGCGGCGGCGGCAGCCTGCACCGCCTGGGTCTCTACGACGCCGCGCTGTACAAGGACAACCATCTCGCCGGCATCCCGCCGGGGGAGCTCGCGCCGACGCTGGATCGCGCCATCCGCCACGCCCGCGCGGCCGGGCCGCTCGGCTTCGTCGAGGTGGAGGTGGACACGCTCGACCAGCTCCGGGAGGTGCTCGGGATCGAGACGGGCCTCGTCGACTGCGTGCTCCTCGACAACATGACGCCCGCCGAGGTGCGCGAGGCGGTCGCCGTGCGCGACGACCTCGCGCCGTCCGTCGGTCTCGAGGCCTCGGGCGGAGTCAACGAATCGACGGTGCGTGCCCTCGCGGAGACGGGCGTCGAGCGCATCTCGGTCGGGGCGCTCACCCACTCGACGGTCAGCCTCGACGTCGGGCTCGACGTGACGCCGGTCGCGAGGGGCGCCGCGGAGCGCGCTCGATGACGGCGCCGCAAGCGCCGGGCGGGCTCGCCGATCGCGTCGATCGCTGGCCCGAACGCCTCGCGGCCGTCGCGGAATCGGGAGGCGGCCGCGTGCGGAACGTGGTGGTGCTGGCCGAGACGGACTCGACGCAGGACGCGGCGCGGCGCGCGGGGGCCATCGCGGGTGACGTCTGCGTCGCCGCGCGCCAGACGGCAGGACGCGGTCGTCACGGACGCGTCTGGGCCGACACCGGCGACGAGGGCGTCGCGGTGACGTTCGTGGTCGCCCGCGCGACGCCGCAGCGGCTGGCGATCGCGAGCGCCGTCGGCGTCGCGCGGGCGATCGAATCGCACGCGAACGGAATCGCCGGCGGCGTCGGCATCAAGTGGCCGAACGACGTCGTGGTGGACGGGCGCAAGGTCGCGGGGATCCTCGTCGAGCAGACGGCCCACTGCGCGCTGGTCGGCATCGGCGTCAACGTGACGCAGACCGCGTGGCCGAGCCCGCTCGCCGGGCGGGCCGTGAGCCTCCGCCAGGTCGGCGTCGAGGTTCCGCGGATCGCAGTGCTCGAAGCGCTCCTGACCGAGGTGCCGCGCGCCCTCGCGCTGGCGGACGCCGCCCTCCTGGACGCGTTCGCCGCCCGCGACGTGCTGACCGGCGCCCACGGTCGCTTCCGATGCGGCGAGCGTCTCGTCGAGGGGCGGGTCGTGCGGGTCGACCCGGTCGCGGGGATCACGGTCGCTACGGACACGACGGAGGTCTTCCTCGACGCGGCGACCTGCATCCGCGAGGCCTGATGCGGGGGGGCCGCAGCGGCCGCGTCGTCGGCCGCGCGCCCGCGGGGTGCCTCCCGCCGGGCGGATTCCGCTATAACCTAGGCCCAGCAGGAGCCAGTCACGTCGTGCCCGACCCGTCCCCCCAGCAAACCGAGTTCACCTGGAAGGCCCACCCCGCGCGCGAGCGTCGCGGGCCGGCCGTGGCCGCGGCGGGGACGATCCTCGCGCTGGGGGCGGCGGCGAGCCTGTTCATGCAGAGCGTCGGGTGGGGCATCCTGGCGGTGTGCGTGCTGGCGCTCGCGCTCAACCGGTTCTTCCTGCCCAGCCGCTTCACGATCGACGGCGAGGGGATCACCGCGCAGTATCCGCTCCGGCGGCAGCGTTTCCGCTGGGCCGACCTGCGACGGGTGGCGAGCGATGCCCACGGAGCGTATCTGGGCACACGCGTCCGCCGTTCGTGGCTCGACGCGTACCGCGGCGTCCACGTGCTGTTCGGCGACCAGGGCGAGACCGTCATGCGGCACATCCGTCGCCATATCGCGCCGCAGGGAGACCCGACTTGGGCGCGATAGAGAAGCTCAAGCACGCCTTCGCGGTCGATCCGCCCGGACCCGCCGAGCCGACGCCGGCGCAGCAGGCGCCCGTGGACCGGATCTGCCGCGAGATCGCGCGGCGCCGGCTGACGCTGCCGGGCCTCGTCGCGATGGAGCTCGCCCGCCCGCTGAACTTCCTCGTCGCCCAGGGGATGCACGTGTTCTCGCCCGCCGTGTGGGCGATCGCGCGCCGGGAGAGTCACGAGAACTACCGGCACTTCGCCGCGTTCCTCGAACGACGCGGCTCGATCGATTACTTCATCGCACGGGTCGAGCACTTCGAGGCGGCGTTCGACCGCCGCGAGCGCAAGACGAAGGAACAAGGAAAGACCGCGGGCGCCGACGCACCCGGCCCTCGCAGCGTCGAGGACCGGGGACCACGTGCCGAGGAGGACCATGACCAGGATTGACCCCGAGAAGGCCACCGTCATCCTCGCCACGGACTGCGGATCGACGACGACCAAGGCGATCCTCATCCAGAAGATCGACGGCGTGTACCGGCAGACGCACCGCGGCGAGGCGCCGACGACGGTGGAGGCCCCGTTCGCCGACGTCACGATGGGCGTCGTGAATGCCGTCACCGAGGTCGCCGAACTCGCCGGCCGGAAGCTCATCGACGACAACGGGCGCATCATCCGGCCCGCGTCGGAGGGCGAGGGATGTGATCTCTATATCTCGACGTCCAGCGCCGGGGGCGGTCTCCAGATGATGGTCGCCGGCGTCATCGCCGAGATGACCGCCGCGAGCGCGAAGCGCGCGGCGCTCGGCGCCGGGGCCATCGTGATGGACGTGATCGCGTCGAACGACAAGCGCCGCCCGCACGAGCAGATCCAGCGCATCCGCCAGCTTCGCCCCGACATGATCCTCGTGTCCGGCGGCACCGACGGCGGCGACTCGAAGAAGGTCGTCGAGATCGCCGAGCTCATCGCCCCCGCGAAGCCGCAGCCCCGCTTCGGCGGCGAGTTTACGCTGCCGCTCATCTTCGCCGGCAACAAGGACGCTGCGCCGCTCATCGAGAAGGTCTTCGACGAAAGCATCGACCTGACGATCTGCCCGAACCTGCGGCCGGTCCTCGAACGCGAGAATCTCGGCCCCGCGCGAGATGCCATTCACGACATGTTCCTCGAGCATGTCATGGCGCACGCGCCGGGGTACGACAAGCTCATGTCGTGGACGGACGCGCCGATCATGCCGACGCCCGGCGCGGTCGGCAACATCCTCCAGACGATCGCCGAGCGCCAGGGCATCAACGCGGTCGGCGTGGACATCGGCGGCGCGACGACGGACGTCTTCAGCGTGTTCAACGGCGTCTTCAACCGCACGGTGTCGGCGAACCTCGGGATGAGCTACTCGATCTCGAACGTGTGCGCCGAGGCGACGATGCCGAACGTGCTCCGCTGGGTCCACTTCGACATGGACGAGCGTGAGCTGCGCAACCGCGTGAAGAACAAGATGATCCGCCCAACGACGATCCCGCAGTCGATGGAGGCGCTGATCTTCGAGCAGGCGGTGGCCCGCGAGGCCCTGCGGCTCGCGTACCAGCAGCACAAGGAGTTCGCGACCACGCTCAAGGGCGTGCAGCAGCAGCGCACGGTCGGCGACACGTTCAGTCAGGAGACCGGGGGGCAGACGATCGTCGACAACATGAAGCTCGACCTGCTCGTCGCCTCCGGGGGCGTGCTCTCGCACGCGCCGCGCATGAACCAGACGGCGATGCTCCTCATCGACGCCTTCCAGCCCGAGGGCTTCACCACCCTGGCGAAGGACAGCATCTTCATGATGCCGCACCTCGGCGTGCTGGCGCAGGTGCACCCGCAGGCGTCGCTCGAGGTGTTCGAGCGCGACTGCCTGGTCTATCTCGGGACGTGCGTGGCTTCGAAGGGGCACGGCAGGCCCGGACGCACCTGCTTCTCGTACGAGGTGAAGGGCCAGACGCTCAGCGAGTCGGGCGAGATCGAGACCGGTGAGATCCGGCTCCTCCCGCTCGGTGTCGGCGAGACGGCGACCGTCACCGTCGAGCCTGCGAAGGGTCTCGACATGGGCAACGGCCCCGGCAAACGCGTCGCGCGCACGGTGAAGGGCGGCACAGTCGGGCTGATCCTCGACGGCCGCGGCCGCGAGCTGGTGCTCCCCGAGTCGCGCGACGAATGCAAACGCACGATCGAACGCTGGGTCGACGCCCTCGACCTCTACCCCGAGCTCGCGCCCGCCCACGTCTGACGCGCCGTTCGTCCCACTCCCCACTCCACTCTCCACTCTTCAATCATGGCCAAGTCGTACACCCCAGGACTCAAGGTCACCAACCGGATCACCCACCGCGCGCGCCGCGTGCTGCCCATCAAGGGCGACGTGCTCGTCGGGAAGGGCGACCGCGTGGAGGCGCAGCAGATCGTCGCGCAGACCTTCATGCCCGGCGACATCACGCCCATCAATCTCTCCAACATCCTGTCGATGCCGCCCGGCGACGTCGCGGAGTGCATGCTGAAGCGGGAGGGCGAGCGGGTGGAGGTGGGAGAGCCCCTCGCGCAGACGAAGGGCATCTTCGGGCTGTTCAAGAACAGCTACGAGTCGAAGCACGCGGGCACGCTCGAGGCGGTGTCGAAGGTGACCGGCCAGCTCATCCTGCGGGGCGAGCCCATCCCGGTCGAGGTCGCGGCGTACCTGGCGGGCACGGTGATCGAGGTGATCCCCGGGGAGGGCGTCGTCATCGAGAACAACGTCACGTTCATCCAGGGCATCTTCGGCATCGGCGGCGAGGCGCACGGACCGATCCGGATGGCCGCAGTGACCCACGAGCAGGAGCTGAGCGCCGACCTGATCAAGCCCGACATGAAGGGTTGCATCGTGATCGGCGGGGCCCGCGTGAGCCACGAGGCCATCAAGCGAGCGATCGAGATCGGCGCCGCGGGCGTGGTCTCCGGCGGCATCGACGACCAGGACCTGAAGGAGATCCTCGGCTACGACCTCGGCGTCGCGATCACGGGCACGGAGCGCATCGGACTCACGCTGATCGTCACCGAAGGGTTCGGCGACATCGCGATGGCCGTTCGGACGTTCGACCTGCTCCGGACGCGCGAGGGCGACAGGGCGGCGATCAACGGGGCGACCCAGATCCGGGCGGGCGTGATGCGCCCCGAGATCGTCATCCCGCTCACGAGCGACGAAGAGCAGCGCGAGGACGAGCCGGCGCACACGACCGGCCTTCTCGACATCGGCTGCCTGGTGCGGATCATCCGCGACCCCTGGTTCGGGCTCATCGGCGAGGTCGCGGGGCTTCCGCCGGAGCCGCGGGTGCTCGGGTCGGGGTCGAAGGCGCGCGTACTTGAAGTGGCGCTGGATTCCGGGGAGAGTGTTGTCGTTCCGCGGGCCAACGTCGAACTGATCGAAGCCTGACCGCCCTCGTCTGCAGGAAGAACCTTCATGAAGCAACGATCATCCCTCCGAGGTCTGCTTCTGACCCTCCTGGCGGCGACGCTGGCGGGAGGGATCGGCGCGGCGGCGCACGGTCAGGCGCCGCCCACGAACCTCGCGGTCCGCGATCATCCGCTCGACCAGGGCGACAAGATCGATCTCACCTTCGACCTCTCCGCGGACGACCGCCAGCTCACGGACGACGAGAAGACGGCCGGCGTCGTCAAGCCCGTGCGCTTCTACCGCGTCTCGCGCTCGACCGACGAGCGCGGGGCCTACTTCCCAATCGGCCTCGCCGAGCCGGACATCTGGGACTACGACGCGGGGAGCATGACGTTCGTCGCGGAGAAGTGCGAGCGCGGCGAGCAGTACTGGTTCCGCATCCAGGCCGTCGGCCCCGGGACCTCGGAGTCGTCTTGGGTCGGTCCCGCCGGGCCGGTGACCGCGACCCGGCAGGCCTTCGACGGCACGCCGCGGAAGGCGGCGGGGATCTACTGGATCGCCGGGCGCTTCTGGGTGCTCATCATCACGGTCATCCTGTGCGGCGCCGTCATCTTCTGGATCGACCGCGCCCGTCGCGGGAAGCCGATCAAGGTGCGGACGATCGCCGGCCTCGAGGCGGTGGACGAGGCGGTGGGCCGGGCGACGGAGATGGGCCGGTCGTGCCTCTTCATCCCCGGCATCCAGGACATGAACGACATCCAGACGATCGCGGGTATCACGGTCCTCGCGCACGTCTCGAAGACCGCCGCCGAGTACGACGCGAAGATCGAGGTCCCGACGAGCCGCGCGCTCGTGATGACCGCGGCCCGCGAGACCGTGCATGCCGCGTTCCTCGCGGCCGGCCGCCCCGACGCGTACAACGAAGACCTCATCTATTACGTCACCGACGAGCAGTTCGGCTACGTCGCGTATCTCCAGGGCATGATGGTCCGCGAGAAGCCGGCCGCGTGCTTCTACCTCGGCGCGTTCTTTGCCGAGTCGCTGATCCTCGCCGAGACGGGCAACTCGATCGGCGCGATCCAGATCGCGGGCACGGCCCAGCCCGCGCAGCTTCCGTTCTTCGTCGCCGCGTGCGACTACACGCTGATCGGCGAGGAGTTCTTCGCTGCGTCCGCGTACCTCTCGGGATCCCCCGAGGAGCTCGGCAGCCTCAAGGGGCAGGATGTCGGCAAGGTGGTCGTCGCGGCGGGTCTGCTGGTGGGCGTGGTGCTCGCGACGCTCGCCGCGGTGATCGGGGATCGGACGGGCACGATCGAACGGCTCGCGGAGTTCGTCCGCGAGATCGTGATGGCCTAGCCGTCACACGACTGGTCGCGAAAGGAAGACGTCAGAGATGAAACGACTCGTCCCTCTCTGGATCACCGCCGTCGGCGGCTTCGTCCTGATCTTCGCCTACTTCATCCCGGTGACGCAGGGATGGGGCGAGGTCGCGGCGATCTGGTTCGACGTCCTCGCCGCGATCGCCTTCGTGCTCGGCGGCGGCAACCTCATCAAGATCCATCTCAAGAAGATGTCCGACCGCGCGAAGGGCTGGGGCTACTCGCTCATCACGCTGCTGTCGTTCCTCATCATGCTCTACGTCGGGCTCGGCAAGGTCGGCGCGCCGCCGGCGCCGAACCAGGAGTTCTACGGGGAGACCTGGGCGCGGCTGGGCCTCGAGTCACTCCCCGCGGCGCTCGAGTTCCGTGTCGTGGGCGCGATCCCCGGGAACGTCGGCGGTCACGAGCTCCATGCCTCGGTACGTCGGGAGATCCGCGAGTCGAACGGCGAGCTGATCTTCACGGGCTGGATGAACACGGACCAGCGGACGAAGCTCAAGGAGTACCGCGACAAGCTCGACTGGCACTGCACGGTCGAGAGCCTGTACGACGCGGCCCAGCCCCCGCCCGTGCTCGCGGGCCGCGTCGCGTACCACGCCGACCATGACGCCCTCGCGTTCGTCGGCCGAATGACCGACGAGCAGCGCGACACGCTGCTCGCGATGGGCGACGGCGCCGCCTGGGTCGCGGCGGTCCGGGCGCTCCACCTGGAGACGCAGCGCGTCACGTCGGTCACGGTGACCGAGCTGCCGCCGAACGCCGATCCGGCCAGGTTCCCGAGGGACATGGTCTTCGATCCGGGAGACCGGTCGCTGAAGGTCACGGGCGAGATGACGCGGGGGCAGCTCGGCGCGCTCGCCGGGCTCTTCCCCAAGGCGCGTCCGCTCGATGCGGCACAGCGGCGCGCCTTCCTCGACGGGCTCCGTACCCTCGGTCCGGTGTCCGAGGGCCAGGAGCGCGCCTTCAACGCGTACCTCGACGGTCAGTGGACGGCGGAGACGCTGCGCGACCTGGTGAACGCCGCCGGCGCCATCGAGGATGTGGACAAGACCGCCTGCGAGATGGTCGCCGAGCGCGACACGGGGGTCGCGCAGGTCGAGCCGAAGAAGAGGGTCGGCGACGACCTCTCGCTCAACGAGGCGCAGATCGCGTTGCTCTCGGCGTACGCATCCGACCCGGCCATGACCACGAACGATCTCATCGCCCAGCTCGAGTCGAGCGGGCCGTTCAAGGAAGCTCAGGCGAGCGCCCTTCGCACGTACCTCGGCGGCGCGCCGACGGTGCCCGAGCGCGACAAGGGCCTCGCCTTCGCGATGCTGAAGGTCGAAGGCCGTGACGCGGCCGGGAAGCCGGTCACCCTGAACGCCGCCCAGCGCGACCGGCTCCTCGGCGGCCACCGCGCGCAGGCGCGCTGGCGGCAGGAGATCGGCGCCCTGTTCATCGCGTCGCACGTCGTCAAGTACCCGTGGTCCGGCGAGTACCGGGCGCAGGGCACGCCGTTCTGGTGGCTGTACGAGTACGCGTTCAAGCCGCTCCAGGCGACGATCTTCGCGATGCTCGCGTTTTACGTCGCGTCCGCCGCCTTCCGCGCGTTCCGCGCGAAGAACGTGGAGGCGAGCCTGCTGCTCGGCACCGCGTTCATCATCCTGCTCGGGCGCACGTTCGCCGGCCCCGTCATGACGGCGTGGATGCCCGACATGCTCTCGGGCCTGAAGATCGAGAACATGACGGTGACGATCATGCAGGTGTTCAACACCGCCGGCAACCGCGCGATCATGATCGGGATCGCCCTCGGCATCGCCTCGACCTCGCTCAAGGTGCTCCTGGGCGTGGACCGTTCCTACCTCGGCTCCGGAGAGGATTGATCCATGTCCGCTTCCATCGTCATCGCCCTGATCCTCGTCGCCGCGGCGTTCATCGCGCTCTGCGCGCTCATCGCCGTCAACGCGACCGCCTTCCGGTTCTTCCGGCAGCTCGACCGGCGCTGGATCTTCCTTCTCATGTTCCTCGCCGTCGCCCTGCCGATCCTCCTGCAGGTGCGCTTCCCCGAGAAGCCGACCGCCCTGGCCCAGAACGTATTCGACGAGGTCGAGCGCCTGCGCGAGGGCGACCCGGTCCTTCTCGCGTTCGACTTCGACCCCGGCAGCGAGGGCGAGCTCGGCCCCATGGCGACGGCGTTCGTGAAGCACTGCGCCGAGCGGAAGCTCAGGATGTACTTCCTCGCGCTCTGGCCGGTCGGTCCGCAGATGATCGACGACACGATCGCCAGGGTCATACGGGCGGACTTCCCGCAGCTCAAGTACGGCGAGGACTACGTGAACCTCGGCTTCAAGCCGGGGAACGAGGGCGTGATCAAGGTCATCGTGACGGACCTCCGCGAGCTCTACACCACCGACGACAAGGGCACGAACGTCGACAAGATCCCGATGATGGCGGGGATCCAGAGCGTGCAGGACTTCGGGCTCGTGATCAACGTGAGCGCGGGCTACGTCGGAACGAAGGAGTGGGTGCAGTACGCGGCGACGCCCTACAAGGGCAAGATCCGTCTCGTCGCCGGATGCACGGGCGTCCAGGCGCCGCTGCTGTATCCGTACATCCCCGACCAGCTCCCGGGTCTCCTCGGCGCCATCAAGGGCGCGGCGGAGTACGAGAAGCTCGTCATGGACAAGTACGGCGGTGACAACCCGGATCCCAAGTACCTCGAAGGCATTCGCCGCATGGGACCGCAGCTCGTCGCCCACCTCCTCATGATCCTCCTGATCATACTGGGCAACGTGATCTTCTTCGTCGAGAAGCGCAAGGAGACCCGCCGATGAGCCGCGAGAAGGTCCTCTGGCTGGCGCTGCTCCTGGTTGCCGGCATCTACGTCGTCTTCCGCGTGGTCACGACCGGCCTCGGCATCGACTACGAAGCAAGCCTCGACGGCAGCCTCGCCGCCGCCGACTCGTGGGACGCCCTCGCGGGCGCGGCGTACCCGAGCGTGGCCCGGACCATCGGCGTCTGGGTTGCCGCGCTGTTCACGCTGTTCGTCCTCTCGTTCGTCTACCGCGACAACGTGTTCTACAAGGTCGCCGAGTCGATCTTCGTCGGCGTCTCCGCGGCGTACTGGATGGTCGTCGGCTTCTGGACCACGATCATCCCGAACCTTCTCGGCAAGCTCTTCCCCGGCTGGATCCAGGGATGGGCGATGCCGGGCCTGTCGCCGCTGCACGAGATGTACTGGTGGACGTACTTCGTCCCCCTGATCCTCGGCATCATGCTGCTGTGGCGCCTCGCGCCGCAGGGCACGTGGATCGCGCGGTGGCCGCTCGCGTTCATCATCGGGACCACGGCGGGCATCCGCCTGATCGGCTTCATCCACGCGGACTTCCTGAGCCAGATCCAGAACACGATCATCCCGATCATCGTCATCGAGGACGGCGCCTTCTCGTTCTGGGACTCCGTCAAGAACATCGTGATCGTGATCGGCGTCCTCGCCTGCCTCGTCTACTTCTTCTTCTCGTTCGAGCACAGGGGCGTGGTCGGCAAGACGGCGAGGGTGGGCATCTGGTTCCTCATGATCACGTTCGGCGCGGCCTTCGGCTACACGGTCATGGGCCGCATCGCCCTGCTGGCGATCCGCCTCGAGTTCCTGTTCGACGACTGGCTGTGGATCATCGACCCGACGCAGAAGCGGGTCGTGGAGACCGTGGCCATGGTGCTGCCGGCGCTGGGGCTGGGTTAGCCCCAACGAGGTCGGCGATAGCTCGCATCGGCCGCATCGCCCGCATCGATCGCATCGCGATCGATGCCTGCGATTGGGTCGACAGGCGCCCTCAGCGCGTCAGGTACAGCGGCACTTCCGCATTCCGGATCGCGTGGGCGACCGTATCGCCGAGCAGCAGCTTGCGCAGGCGGCCGTGACCGGTCGCGCCCATCACGATGATGCTCGCGCCCGTCTTCGTCGCGTGGGCCAGGACGCCCTCGCACGGGTCCTCCGGGAGCTTGCTCGTCAGCGGGTCGAAGCCGTGGGCGCGGCAGTACCCGGCCGCATCCGCGAGCAGCTCGCTCGCCTTGGCGTCGTCCATGTCGAAGCACGCGATCTCCAGCGTTGCATCGGGCCACAGACGCGCCTGCACGAATCGCTTGAGCGCCATCGCCGATTCCATCGAGCCGTTGTAGGCGATCAGCGCCCGGTTGACCTGCCGGTACTCCTCGGAGACGGCCAGGATGGGGCGCACGCCGCTGGCGATCAGCCGGACGACCTCGTCCTCGGGATTGTGCACGACGCCGTACTCGAACAGGCCGCGCAGGCCGAGGACCGTGAGGTCGTGGTAGCGCCAGCACGCCTTGAACTCCTCGAACGAGTCGCCGGTCTCCCGCACGACGCGGCAGGTGACGTCCGTCTCGCCGCAGGCGAGGCGGAACGCCGCGACCTGCTCCTCGACGCGTTCCTCGGTCACCCGCACGCGATGCGCGGCCAGCGCATGCGCCGCCGCGCCGCCGCCGATCGGCACCGGGCCGACGTCCTGGAGGCGACGCGTATCGACGGCGGTGACGCCGGTCACCTCGGCGCCGGTCGCCCGGGCGATCTCGACGGCGTGACGCACGGCGGAGGGGGTGAAGGGTGTGCCGCTCAGAGCGACGAGGATGCGCTTGATCATGGCGACCTTACTTTCCGGGATCCGGGGAATCCGGGGAATGACTCGCGGCTCTGATCACCGGTTCAATCGCCCCCGAGCAGGAAGAGGACCGTGACGAGCACGAAGATCGGGATGAGGATCGGGAGGCTGTACTTGAACATGTAGCCGAAGAAGCTCGGCATCCGCACGCCGGACTGCTCGGCGATGGCCTTCACCATGAAGTTCGGACCGTTGCCGATGTAGGTCATCGCCCCCATGAAGACCGCGCCGAGGCTCACCGCGATCAGGAGCGGGGCCCCGATCGCGCCGGCGGCGCCGCCGGCGAGCGGCACCACGTCGGCCCCGGCCGGCATCACCTTCCCGAGCTCGAAGAAGACGACGTAGGTCGGCGCGTTGTCGAGGAAGCTCGAGAGGCTCCCGGTCGCCCAGAAGAAGTGCCACGGCTTGTTGATGAACGCCTGGAGCGACTCGCCGCTGGCCTTGAGGACCTCGATCGGCACCTGCATCGCGACGAAGATGCCGACGAAGAGGGCTGCGACCTCGAGAATCGCCGCGTAGTTGAACCGGTTGTCCTCGCGCACGCCGCGGGGGGTCGTGAGCAGCGACAGCCCGACGATGGAGAGCATGATGAGCTCGCGCAGGAACGGGAACGCCTTGAACCCGAGGATCTCCTTGCCCGGTACGACGAACGCGACCGCCGCCACGATGCCGGCGAGCCAGACGATGTTGATGACGCCCCGCAGCCGCATCGGCTGACGCTCGGTCTCGTCCCGCGCGATGTCGGCGGGCTTCTCACTCCGGTACGCCTTCGTATCCCAGATGAAGTAGACGATCAGCAGGATGACGCAGCACACCGCCCACTCCTTCCAGAGCCCGAGCGTCCAGAAGAACTCGACGCCGCGCAGATAGCCCAGGAAGAGCGGGGGATCGCCGATCGGCAGCAGCGTGCCGCCGATGTTGCTGACGAGAAAGATGAAGAACACCACCGTGTGCACGATGTGCTTCCGCTCGGCGTTCGTCTGGAGCAGCGGGCGGATCAGCAGCATGCTGGCGCCCGTCGTGCCCACGAAGCTCGCGATGATGGCGCCGAAGGCGAGGAAGCCGGTGTTCGTGATCGGGTGCGCCGGCAGGTCGCCTTGCAGCGAGATTCCGCCGCTGATGACGTAGAGCGAGAACAGCAGCACGATGAACGGGATGTACTCGACCGGAATGGCGTGGTTGAGCACCGGGAGCAGCGACTCGGGCCCGACCGCGAAGAAGTAGTACGCCAGCGTGAGGCCGCCGCACGCGAGCGCGACCGCGAGCCGGTTGAGGTTGCTCTCCCACCAGTGATGCGTCGCGGGCAGGAGCGGCAGTATCGCGATCGACGCGAGGATGCCCACGAACGGGAGGATGCCGAGGCCCCACATCGGCGGCGCGTGCGAGTGGCCGCCGCCGTGATCCTCGTGCAGGTGGCCGAGGTGGTACCAGACGAGGTAGCCGACCAGCACGGCGCCGAGCGCCGTCGCGATCCAGCCGAGGGGGGACATTCGACTCTTGCCGGGGGCGTCGGTCATCAAGGCGGAAGCGATCTGGGTGCTCATGTCGTCCTCCGCAGGAGCGCGCAACGCGCTCCGGCCGGGAGGACGCCGGAGGGGAAGTGCGCAAGCTTAGCGTCGAAGAGTCTGGTCTGTCGCGGGCGGGCGTCCACGTTGCTCTTCCCGTTCTCGTAGAGATTCGTTCCGGACGACGGAACTTCGGGGTTATCGGCGCACGCCCGCACGGGCTGAACGCAGCGCCGCGAATATCTCGCGGGAACCGCGCGGAACGACGGCCGCGGGCGAGCGGACGGTTGCTCGGGGCGGGGGCCGGCACCTATCCTCAATGCTGCGAGACGAGACCCGCCGGGCCGCTGCGGGCGAGAGGAGCTCCGAATGCACTTCGGCGGACGAGAGGGGCGGCGATTCCGGCGGTACGAGGCGGTCGCGCGGGTCCTCGCCCTCATCGCGGCGGCCATCGGTGTCGGCCTGGCGGGCCCGGCGCGGGGGGCGTTCCGGTTCGGGGCGTACGAGACCACGATCGGCGACCTCGTCGATCCGGCCCAGGCCGTGGTCGCCCCGGACGGGCGCATCATCGTGCTCGAGTCGGGGCGCGGCGTGGTCAGCCTCTTCTCGCGCACCGGCGAACGCCTCGGCGGCTTCGGCGCGCCCGGCAGCGCGCCCGGGCAGCTTGTCGCGCCGCGCGGCCTGGCGCTCGGACCGGGCGGCACGCTCTTCGTCGCCGACACCGGGAACCAACGCGTCCAGCGGTTCAGCCTCGATGGTGTCGCGCTCGGCGCGTGGGGCGCGTACGGCAGCGGCGAAGGCGACTTCAACGAGCCGACGGGCATCGCCGTGGACGAGGCGCGCGTGTACGTCGCGGACCTCGGGAACCACCGCGTGCAGATGTTCGACCATGCGGGGCGGTTCCTCGGCGCGTTCGGCCGGCGCGGGGACGAGGACGGTGCGTTCAATCGCCCGGTGGACGTGGCCGTCGACGACGCCGGCTTCATCTACGTGGCGGACACGGACAACAACCGGGTGCAGAAGTTCGACGCCGGCGGCGCGTTCGTACGGTCGTGGGGCGACTGGGGGCCGTTTCGCGGCCTCATGGACGAGCCGAGCGCCATCGTGGCGCGCGACGGCGAGCTCTTCATCGCCGACACGCGCAACCACCGCGTCCAGATCACGAGCCCCGACGGCGAGGTGCTCCTTCAGTGGGGCATGCACGCGCTCGTGTCGCACCAGGGCGACGGCAAGCTCCACTACCCCAACGACATCGCGATCGCGCCTGCCGGCGACTTCGCCGTGATCTGCGAATCGTTCGAGAATCGATGCCAGATCTTCGCGGCGATGCCCGAGGGCGAGACGCCGGACGCCGGTCGCCTGATGGCGCCCAAGGTCAACACGTCGCACTTCGGGGAGCGCATCGACCTGGACGGGAAACTTCTGACGATCTCCGAGCCCGAGATGCACCGCGTTCAGCTCTTCGAGCTGAGCAAGGAGATCCCGATCGTCATCGGCGACTTCGGCGAGCGCGGGAAGCGTTTCGGCCAGATGATCCGCGCGGCCGGCCTCGAGGTCGACGTGGCGGCTCGGCGGCTCTACCTCGCCGACATCTCGACGCGGCGCATCCAGGTGTTCGCGCTCGACTACGACCCCGAGGACGCGCGGCGCTTCAGCCGCGATCGCGGCAACTTCAGCAAGGCGTACGACCTGGCGCGGATGGGCGCCGCCCTGTCGTCGGCCGGGCTCGAGTGGGTGATCGAGCCGCTGGAGATCGAGCGCGACCACGAAGGCAACATCTACATCGTGGACGCCCGGAACTCGATGATCCTCGTCTTCGACGACGGCATGCGTCTGCTGCGCACGTGGGGCGGGTACGGCACCGCGGTGGGTCGCTTTCGCGGACCCAACGACATCGCCTTCGGACGCGACGGTGAAACCGTCTTCGTCGTGGACTCGAACAATCACCGGATCCAGGTGTTCGACCGCGAAGGTCGCTTCCTCCGCGCGTGGGGGAGTCCGGGCACCGGCGACGGGCAGTTCCGGCAGGCGTTCGGAATCGCCGCCGGTCGCGACGGCTTCGTGTACGTGACGGACGCCGGGAGGGACCGCGTGCAGAAGTTCACCGAAGACGGCCGCTTCGTGACGGCGTGGGGCCGCCGCGGCACGGACCATGGCGAGTTCTGGAAGCCGAAGGGCATCGAGCAGGGCGAGGACCTGCGTCTCTTCCTCGTCGATCAGGGCAACCACCGGGCCCAGATCTTCACGCCCGACGGTGAGTGGCAGGTAACCTTCAGTCTCGGTCGCGCGTACGCCGCGAGCGACCCGCGCTTCCAGCGGGAGCGGGCGGTAGAGGAGCAGCGGAAGCGGGAGCAAGCCAAAGAGGACCCGTGAGAGCCGACGCATGAGAGCCGACCCATGAAAGCCGACCCATGAAAGCCGACCCATGAGAGCCGACCCGTGAGAGACGACCCATGAGAGACGACCCATGATGGACCACGAGCGTTCGAATCCGTGCCGGGGCGAGCTGCCGGCGTCACGCGCCTGCCTCGGCCTGCCTGCCGCGCTCGCGCTCGCCGTGCTCGCGGGCTGTCCCTCCGGCGGCGAAGACCCTTCCGGCGCCGCCGCACCCCCCGCCGTCGCACCATCCACGCGCGCCGCGGCGCCCCCGGCGCCCCCGCCGCCGTCCGGAAAGGCGGGGCCGGTCGTCGCGCCGTCCACGCCCGATGCGGCGCCGGCCGCAGAGGCGGGGCCGGTCGAGGGCGTCGCCAGCAACGACGGGACCTTCTACGTCGAGTACTCGATCGACCCGCACCCGCTGCCGCTGAACGAGGTGTTCTCGCTGCACATCGCGATCTTCGACGCTGCCGACCGCTCACGGCGTCTGACCGACGTCGAGCTGGCCGTGGACGGACGCATGCCGATGCACCGGCACGGGATGAACCGCGAGCCGGTCATCACGCGGAACGAGGACGGCACGTTCACCGTCGCCGGCATGCTCTTCCACATGCCCGGCGACTGGGTGTTCCACTTCGACGTGACGCGGCAGGGCATTACCGAGCGCGCGCAGGCGGACTTCGTGCTGGAATGATGCTGCGTCGCATCATCCCGGCGATCCTCGCTGCGGCCGCGGCGGCCGTGGGCTGCGACCGTGGGGGCGAGCCCGCGTCCGCATCCGTGCCCGCGTCCGCGTCCGTGCCCGTGCCCGCGTCCGTGCCCGCGTCCGCGTCCGCGTCCGTGCCCGTGCCCGTGCCCGTGCCCGGGCCCGCGTCCGCGCCCCCGTCCGCGCCCACGTCCGCGTCCGCGTCGGAGCTCGCGGTGGACTTCAGCGATCGCGCGCGTCGCCGCATCCTCGATCTCTCACCGCTCCCCCCGGTTCCGCCCAGCCCCACGAATGCCGTCGCCGACGATCCCCGCGCGGTCGCGTTCGGGCACCGGCTGTTCTTCGAGACCAGGCTGAGCGCGAACGGCGAGGTCTCCTGCGCGACGTGCCACGATCCGCAGCGGCACTTCGCCGACGAGAAGCAGCAGGCGACGGCGCTCGGACTCGTCGACCGGCACACGCCGGCGCTGTGGAACGTCGCGTACAACCGCTGGCTCTTCTGGGACGGCCGCGCGGACACGCTCTGGTCGCAGGCCCTCGTCCCGCTCGAGAAGCCGGCGGAGCACGGCTTCAGCCGCGTCGCATGCGCGCAGGTTGTCTTCCGCGATCCGACGCTCCGGCGGGCGTACGAGGCGATCTTCGGGCCGATGCCCGACCTCGACGACGCGACGCGTTTCCCGCCCCGCGGGCGACCGGTGGCCGACGATCCGGAGCATCCGGACGAGCAGGCGTGGCGCGCGATGACGGACGACGACCGCGCCGCCGTCGATCGCGTCTTCAGCAATCTCGGAAAGACGCTCGAGGCGTACGAGCGCAGGCTCCTCTCCCGCGACGCCCCCTTCGACCGGTTCGCGGCCGCGCTCCGCGACGGCGACACCGCCGCCGCGAACGACGCACTGCCGCCCGCCGCGCAGCGCGGCCTCGCGCTCTTCGTCGGCAGGGCGAACTGCCTGCTGTGCCACTTCGGGCCGAACTTCTCCGATGGCGAATTCCATTCGACCGGCGTGCCTCCCCTGGTCGGCGGGGAGCTCTACGACCCGGCTCGCTACGAGGGCATCGAGCTGCTCAAGGCGAGCCCGTTCAGCGCGACCGGGCGATACGCGGACGACGGCCCCGGCGCGGCGGACGCGCGCGAGAAGGTCCGATCGCTCGTGAGCTCATCGGAGACATGGGGCCAGTTCAAGACGCCGTCGCTCCGGAACGTGGCGATGACGGCGCCCTACATGCACCAGGGACAGTTCGAAGCGCTCGCGGACGTGCTGCATCACTACTCGACCCTCGAGGACGCCGTTCTGCCGACGCACCACCAGGAGCAGCTTCTCGTGCCGCTGAACCTCACGCCGGAGGAGATCGCCGACATCGTCGCGTTCCTGGAGTCGCTGACCGCGACCGACGCGGATCCGGCCCTGCTTGCGGCGCCGGGAGGGTGAACCGCGCGGCGGCGCCCGGCCCCCCCCGCGGGGGTGCGGGGGGGCGGTAACGCACGGACGGAAGTCGGGGGATCCGGGGGATCCGGGGGATCCGGGGGAGGCGGGGGGCAGTGGGCGCCCCGGAGCGTGTTGCGAAGGAAGAATCCGTGGCACGTTGCACGGATGCCGGGTAATCTTGAATCCGGCGGGGGACCGTGGGCAAGGGAAGAGGCCTCGGAACAGAACGGAACGGAGCGAAACGGAACATGGCACAACGACCCACGCCGAGCGGGAGCGGTCGCCGCATCACCGGCGCGCTGATCCTTGCCCTCGCCTCGACCCTCGCCCTCGCCTCGACCCTCGCGGCCCACGAGGACGACCCCAAGCTCGAGACCATCCTGCCGAAATACGAGGGGCCCGGTTACCGGGCGGGGGCGCACGGGTTCCTGGACGGCTTCCTGGACGGGGGCGGCTTCCCCGCGGAGGGCGTCACGCTCGAGGCGTGGCTGCCCATCGGCGAGTTCGGCGGCACCCACGACAACGCCAACGACTGCTGGGGCTACGTCTCGCCGTCCGGGCGCGAGTACGCGCTGCTTGGCCTGTGGGGCGGGCTCGGCGTGGTCGAGATCACCGATCCCGCGAACCCCGTCATCGTCGACACGCTCCTCGGCTCGCAGAGCCTCTGGGGTGACGTAAAGGTGTTCGGGCACTATGCGTACAAGGTCACCGAGAACGGCGACGGCATCGGGATCCAGGTCGTGGACCTGTCCGACGTCGATAACGGCACGGTGTCGGTCGTCAACGGTGACGGCGGCCAGGGCGGGGGGAACAGCCACAACGTGATCGTGGACGAGGTCAGCGGCTACCTCTATCGCGTCGGCGGTCATCACTACGGAATGGGCGTGTACGACCTCAACGCCGATCCGGTTGATCCGCCGTTCGTGGGCGAGTGGAGCGACCACTACATCCACGACGGCCAGGTGGTCACCTTCACCGATGGCAAGTACGCCGGTCGCCAGATCATGTTCGCGTGCGGCGGGTCGAACGGCGGATGGGCGGAGGCCGGGCTCGCGATCATCGACGTCACCGACAAGAGCGACATCTTCCTGGTGTCGCGGACCTTCTACAGCAACAGCGTGTACTCGCACCAGGGCTGGCTGTCGGAGGATCGCACGAAGTTCTACCTCAACGACGAGCTCGACGAGGGCACGTTCGGCACGCCGACGACGACGCGCGTGATCGACGTGACCGATCTTGCCGGCCCGTTCGAGCTGCCGTCGTACACGAACGGCAACACGTCGATCGACCACAACCTCTACGTCCGCGGGGACTATGTCTTCGCGGCGAACTACACGAGCGGCCTGCGCGTGTTTGACGTCAGCGGCGACCCGGTGGAGGTCGGCTACTTCGACGTCTTGCCGGACAGCGACGAGCGGTCGTATTCGGGTCTCTGGAGCACCTACCCGTTCTTCCCCAGCGGCACGGTGATCGCCAGCGACCGCTACCAGGGGCTCTGGATCTTCTCGGTGGATGTGCTCCCGGGCGACTGCCCCGACATCGACGGCAGCGGATCGGTCGGCTTCGGCGACATCCTCGCCGTGCTCGGCGCCTGGGGGCAGACGGGCGGGCCGGAGGACGTTGACGGCAGCGGGACGGTCGGCTTCGGGGACATCCTGCTCCTGCTGGGCGAGTGGGGCGTCGCCTGCGGGTGAGCGGGTGACCACCCGGACGAAATCGTGGCGTCGAACGCCATCATCAGCTATGGTCGGAGATTCGTGGGATCCCCTACACGCCTGGAGGAACGCCGATATGACATTTGAATACACGACCCGCGGGGGGGCCTGCGCGGTCGCGCTGGGGCTGACGAGCGGCCTTTTCGCCCACGTCGATGACCCGAAGGTCCGCGACTGGGAGCCGCCGTTCCAGGGTCCGGGCTGGCGCGCGAGCCAGGACGCACCCCCGCCGGGGTTCCCCGCGCAGGACGTCGAGCTGCTCTCGTGGCTGACGGTCCCCGAGTTCAGCCCGAGCGCGTCCGGGGGGAATGACTGCTGGGGTTACGTCTCCCCGTCCGGCAACGAATACGCGATCATGTGCGTGTCGAACGCCACCGGCTTCGTGGACATCACCGATCCGACGAACCCGATCATCGTCGAGACGATCTCGTCGCCCGAGTGCCTCTGGCACGACGTGAAGGTCTTCGAGGACTTCGCATACGTGGTCAGCGAGTGTGGGGCCGGCGTGCAGGTCATCGACATGAGCCAGATCGACGCCGGGATCGTCACGCACGTGCGCGACGTCACGTCCGGCGGCTCCAACTCCCACAACATCGTCATCAACGAGGACAGCGGCTACCTGTACCGCGCCGGCGGCAGCGGCAACGGGTTCCTCATCTACGACCTCAACGCGAGCAAGTCGAACCCGCCCCTCGTGGCGACGTGGCCGGACCGCTACGTCCACGACGCCCAGGTCGTCTCCTTCACGACCGGCCCGTACGCCGGGCGCGAGATCGCCTACATCTGCGGCGGCGACCGGTTCGAGATCCTCGACGTCACGAGCAAGGCCGGCATGTTCACGACCGACAGCTACAACTATCCCAGCGACGCGTACGTCCACCAGGGGTGGCTCACCGCAGATCGATCGCTCATGTACGTGAACGACGAGGCCGACGAGCAGAGCTTCGGTGTCAATACGACGACGCACCTGCTCGACGTGAGCGATATCACGAACGTGACGCAGCTCTCGACCTTCACCGCCGGCGTCCCGGCGATCGATCACAACCTGTACGTCCGCAGCAGCGACAACCTCATCTTCGAGGCGAACTACCGCAGCGGCCTGCGGGTCTTCGACAACACCGATCCCCTGAACCCGACCCAGGCGGGCTACTTCGACACGTACCCGGCCAACGACAACGCCAACTTCAGCGGAGCGTGGAGCTGCTTCCCGTTCTTCCCGAGCGGCAACGTCATCATCAGCGACACCGTGAACGGGATGTTCGTCGTCAAGTTCCAGCGTGCGCTGCTGACGATCGACTTCCCCAACGGGCTGCCCGGGAACGTCGATCCGAACGGCGGCGAGACGGTCGAGGTGCGGATCGTCGAACTTTCGAAGGGCGGGCTCGAGCCCGGCACCGAGCAGTTCCACTACGACGCCGGCGCAGGCTACGTATCGACGCCGCTCGTGAACATCGGTGATGGCCTTTACGAGGCGACCTTCCCGGCGGTCCCGTGCGGGACCGAGATCGCCTACTACTTCAGCGCCGAGCAGACCGACGGCGGCGTCATCACGAGCCCGTCCGGCGCGCCGGGCAACTCGTACGGCACCGTCTCCGCCGACGGCGAAGTCGTGGTGCTCACCGACAATGCGGAGACCGATCCGGGCTGGACGGTGAACACCGCCGGCGGCGCGGCCGGCGGCTGGGACCGGGGAGTCCCGGTCACCGACGGCAGCCGCGGCGCCCCGACGATGGATGCGGACGGCTCCGGCAGCGCATGGGTCACCGGCAACGAGCAGAACGAGGACGTTGACGGCGGTCCGGTGGAGATCATCTCGCCGGCGTACGACCTGTCCGCCGCGGTCGCCCCGTTCATCAGCTACGCGCGCTGGTTCACGACCAGCGGCGGTGACTCCGACGTGCTCGACGTCTACGTCTCCAACGATGACGGCGCCAACTGGACGCTGGTCGAGACCGTGGGCGGCACCAGCGGCTGGGAGACCCACACGTTCGGCCTGGCCGGCGTGGTCGCGCCCACGAGCCAGGTGCGGCTCCGGTTCGAGACCGCCGACAACCCGAACAACTCGGTGACCGAGGCGGGTGTCGACGCGATCGAGATCAGGGACGTCACCTGCCCCGCCCCGTGCCCGAGCGACATCGACGGAAACGGATCGGTGGGCATCGGCGATCTGCTCGCGATTCTCTCCGCCTGGGGCAATCCCGGCGGGCCGGAGGATCTCGACGAAAGCGGAAACGTGGACTTCGGCGACATCCTCGTCGTGCTGGGCGACTGGGGCACGGTTTGCCCGTAGCCGCGAAGGCCTGACGCTCGCGTGAAACAGAACGGGCACCGTCCGCGGACGGTGCCCGTTTTCTCTTTCCTTGCGCACGTCTACCCGGGGCGGCGCATCGCGGGCGGATCGGATGACGGGCGAACGGGATGCCGGGCGACAGCGTGCTCCGTGATCCCGCCAGCTCTCGCTGCTCTGCCATCGCCCGATCGCCCGATCGCCCTATCGCCCTGTCGCCCTATCATGGGCCGATGGCCCTCACGACACGCGAAAGCCGCCCCGCGGCGGTCCTCGCCGCGGCGCTCGTGCTCAGCGGGTGCGGTGACCGCGCCGCAACCACGGGGGAGCGGGCGTCCGCCGCGCCGCCGCCGCCCGCGATCACGTCCACGCCCCTTCCACCGCGAGGCGGTGCGGAGGCCGCGACGCTCTTCACCCGCCTCCCCGCGGCGGCGACCGGCGTGGAGTTCGAGAACCGCTTCGAGTGGGAGCACGCGCTCAGGCATCTCTACGCGCACGGGTACGCCGGGGGCGGAGTCGCGGTCGGCGACTACGACGGGGACGATCGGCCGGACATCTACCTCGTCAGCCAGACCGGCCACGATCGTCTCTACCGCCAGGTCGGCGGCTTTCGCTTCGAGGACGTGACTGCGCGGGCCGGGCTGCCGGACGCCGGCGATCCCGACGCGAGCCCGGAGTGGGGCACGGGCGCGATCTTCGCCGACGTCGATGACGACGGACGCCTCGACCTCTACGTGTGCAACTACGACGCCCCGAACCGCCTCTACATGAACAACGGCGACGGCACGTTCGCGGAGGAGGCCGCCGATCGCGGGCTCGCGTTCGACGGCGCGAGCGTGATGGCCGGCTTCGCCGACTACGACCGCGACGGGGACCTCGACGTGTACCTCCTCACGAACCGGATCTATCCCGGCGGGGGGCTCGATCACCCGCGCACCGCACACGACGAGCGCGGTCGTGTGCAGGTCGCACCGGGGCACGAGGAGTCGTTCGCGATCCAGGAGCGGCTCATCGACGGCCGGGTCGAGAAGTACGTCGTCAAGGCGGGGCAGCGGGATCGCCTCTATCGCAACGACGGCACCGGCCGGTTCACCGATGTCTCGGAGGAAGCCGGCATCACCGGCCTGCACCCGGGTCTCTCCGCGACCTGGTGGGATCACGATCACGACGGCTGGCCGGACCTCTACGTCGCGAACGACTTCTGGGACGCCGACCGTCTCTACCGGAACAACGGCGACGGCACGTTCACGGACGTGCTCGCGGAGCGCGTGCCGCATACGCCCTGGTTCTCGATGGGCGCCGACGTCGGCGACCTCAACAACGACGGCCGCTTCGACTTCATCGCCGCCGACATGTCGGCGACGACGCACTTCGTCTCGAAGCTCATGATGGGCGACATGAACGAGTCGCGCTGGTTCCTCGAGAGCGCCGAGCCGCGGCAGTACATGCGGAACGCGGTGTACCTCAACACCGGCACCGACCGCTTCATGGAGGTCGCGTACCTCACGCACCTCGCCAGCACGGACTGGACGTGGTCGGTCAAGATCGGCGACTTCGACAACGACGGCCTCTGCGACGTCTTCGTGACGAACGGAACGGCCAATCACTCGTTCGATCCGGACCTGACGCGGCGTCTCCGCGGCCTCGAGCAGACGCAGGATCGCATGGGCCTCCGCGATCCGGTCGCGCGGTGGGAGCAGCAGTGGAAGGTCTACCGCACCGTCCCCCCGCGCAAGGAAGTGAACCTCGCCCTGCGCAACCGCGGCGACCTCGACTTCGAGCGCGTCAGCGAGGCATGGGGGCTTGATCTCGAGGGCATCAGCTTCGGCGCCGCGAAGGCGGACCTCGACCGCGACGGCGACCTCGATCTCGTCGTGAGCAACGTCGACGAGCCGGTCGCGATCTACCGCAACGACGGGGCCGGCGGTCATCGCGTGCTCCTGCGGCTGCGCGGTGCGGCCAGCAACCGCGACGGTCTCGGGGCCACGGTGCACCTGCGCACCGCGAAGGCGAAGCAAGTGCGGTACGTGACGACGGCGCGCGGCTACATGTCGGCGGACGAGCCGCTCGTGCACTTCGGCCTCGGCGACGAGGAGACGATCGCGTCGCTGGCCGTGGAATGGCCGAGCGGTCACGTGCAGCAGTTCGCCGACCTCGCCGCCGATCGCTTTTATACGGTCCACGAGCCGCCCGGGGCCGTGACGGTGACGCCGCCCCTCGAGCCGGTCGCGCCCGCCTTCCGCGAGGTCGCGACCGCGATCGGGCTCGACGCGGACTTCCGCCCCGAGCCGCCGTACGACGACTTCGAGCGCGAGCCACTCCTTCCCGCGAAGCTGTCGCAGCGCGGGCCCGGTCTCGCGTGGGGCGACGCGGACGGCGACGGCGACGACGACGTCTACATCGGCGGACCCGCGGGCGTCGCGGGACGCCTGCTCGTCAACGACGGCGGCGCGTTCGAGCCCGCCCCGCCCGGCCCGTGGCTCGCGCACACCGCGCGCGAGGACATCGCGCCGTTGTGGATCGACGCCGACTCGGACGGCGACCTCGATCTCTTCGTCGCGAGCGGCAGCGTGGAATGCGCCGCCGGCGACGCGCGGCTCGGCGACCGGCTGTATCTCAACGACGGCGCGGGCACCTTCACGGATGCGACGGAGCGTCTGCCGGCGACCACCGACAGTGCGGGCGCCGCGGTCGCCGCCGACTGGGACGGCGACGGCGACGTCGATCTCTTCGTCGGCGCCCGATCCGTTCCCGGCCGGTACCCCGAGACGCCGGTGAGCCGGCTCCTCCGCAACGACGGCGGCCGGTTCGTTGACGTGACGACCGACGTCGCGCCGGGCCTCGAGCACGCCGGCCTCGTCACGGGCGCGCTCTTCTCCGACGCCGACGGCGACGGCCGGCCTGACCTCTTCGTGACGCTGGAGTGGGGGCCCGTGGCGTACTGGCGCAACACCGGCGACGGCTTCGTCGATGCGACGAGCGAAGCGGGGCTGGCCGACCGTCTCGGCTGGTGGAACGCGATCACCGGCGGCGACCTCGATCGCGACGGCGACATCGACTACGTCGTGATGAACACGGGGCTGAACACCAAGTACAAGGCCTCGGCGGAGAAGCCCGCGCTGCTGTACGCCGGCGACTTCGACGGAACCGGCACGACGGCCCTCGTCGAGGCGAAGGAGGGCGACGGCCGGCTGCTTCCGGTGCGCGGGCTGAGCTGCAGCTCGGAGGCGATGCCGATCGTCCGCGAGCGCATGCCGACGTACCGCGACTTCGCCGCCGCGACGCTCCCGGAGATCTACACCGAGGAGCGAGTGGAGGAGGCGACCGTGTACAAGGCGACGGAGCTCGCCGGCGGCGTCCTGATGAACGAAGGCGGTTCGCACTTCACATGGCGGCCGCTGCCGCGTCTCGCCCAGGCGGCGCCCGGCTACGGCGTCCTCGCCGGCGACTTCACGGGCGACGGCAACCCGGACGTCTACTTCGTGCAGAACAGCTTTGCGCGCGAGCCCGAAACGGGGCACTGGGACGGCGGCGTCAGCCTGCTGCTGCGCGGGGACGGTGCGGGCAACCTCGACCCCGTGTGGCCGGCCGAGAGCGGCCTCGTGGTGGCGGGCGATGCGAAGGGACTGGCGTGGGTCGATCTCGATCGTGACGGACGTCCGGACTTCGTGACCACGCGCAACGACCGGGCGCCGGCCGCGTTCCTGAACGACTCCGGCGCGGCGTTTCTCGCAGTGCGCCTCGCGGGACCGCCCGGCAACCCGACGGCGATCGGCGCGCGGGTGACGGCGGTTCACGAAGACGGGAGCACGCAGACCCAGGAGATCTACGGTGGCGGTGGGTACCTGTCGCAGTCGGCGCCCGAGCTCTACTTCGGATCGGGCGGACCGGCGGGGCGGGTCGTGGAGGTACGGATCGGGTGGACGGGCGGAACGACGACGAATCACGCGATCGAGGCGGGGGCGACGCGCCTGACGCTGCGAGCACGGTGATTCGTGCAGGCGTGGAGGGCCTGGGGGACCATCACGCACCGGTCTCGCGGGCGCCGACCCGCGGCTTCCCAACAAACCGTTCGTCTTCGGGCTCCCGACGGGTATCCTGACTTGTTCTGCGTCTGCGATGCCTCGCTGACGAGGCGGCAGGCGCGTGTGTGGCGGGTGTGTACGGAGTAGCAAGTCGTGACCACGGACGTACTTATGCGAAGAGCCTGTGTTCCATTCGTCGTGACGTTGCTGACGGCATCCGCCGCGGCCGACTGGACCATCGTCGAGACGTTCGCCATCCCCGAGAGCGCCTCCGGCCTCGCGTGGGACGGGACGTGGCTCTACACGGGCATCTACGGTGTGGACGGCGGACGCGTTTACCGGATCGACCCGACGGACGGCACCGCGACGCTGCTGTTCACCGGTCCGCAGGAGGACGCGTTCGGGCTGACGTTCGACGGGACGCACCTTTGGACCACGGATCATCCCGGCAGCAGCAGCACGCCCGCGGTGGCGATGCAGCTCGACTTCAGCGGCAACCTCGTCAGCCAGTTCGACCTGCCCGCGCACTACATGTCGGGCATCGCGTACGACGGCGGCGACTTCTGGGTCGCGCGGTACTTCGAGGATCCGAGCCGCATCTTCAGGGTTGACGACGCGGGCGCGGTCCTCGACGAGTTCCAGGCGCCCGACAACCAGCCGTGGGACCTGTGTATCGAGAACGGCTTCCTGTGGATGGCCGACTACTGGGGCGACGCGCTGTACAAGATCGACCCTGCGACCGGCGCGATGCTGGAGAGCCACCCGTCGGAAGGCGTCGATCCCGCCGGCATCGTCTACGACGGGCGATATCTCTGGTACTGCGACAACGGCGAGGGCGGCAACGACTTCCTCTACAAGGTCGATCTCGACGGCGGCGGCACGCCGCAGATCGACATCCCGGCCGGGACGTTCAACTACGGGCTCATCGAGATCGGCGACGTGAGCACGTACCAGCTCCTGGTGCGGAACACTGGCGACGGGCTCCTCACGCTCGACGGGGTCACGTTCGATCCCGCGCAGGACCTCTCCTGCCCGGCGAAGTTCCCCATCGACATTCCCGCCGCGGACAGCGTGCAGATCCCGCTGGAGTTCGCGCCGACGGTCTTCGGGCCCCTCGACGCGACCGCCATCGTCCACTCGAACGACCCGGTGCACCCGCAGGACACGATCGCGCTCACCGGCCACGCCGTGTACGCCGACCCGACGATCGACGTCTCCTCGTCCGCGCACGACTACGGGGCGGTCCGGGCCGGGGCGCACACGCGATGGTTCCTGCGGATCGAGAACCGGGGGAACCAGCTCCTCACGATCGACGACCTGGCTGTCAACAGCGCGCGGTTCTACGTGGACGCCGCCGCCGCGCCGCCGATCGACCTGGCGCCGCTCGAGACGCTCGACGTCGGCGTGTGGTTCAACCCGATCGCAGACGCCGCGTACGCCGCGACGCTCGACGTGCACAGCAATGATCCGGCGCAGGATCCGGCGTCCGTCTCGCTCGAGGGCGCCGGCGACGCCGGCCCGCGTCCCATCGGCGCGGTGCTCTGGTCGTACACGATCGACAACGGCTTCGACAACACGCCGAAGGCGATGGCGTCGATCCCCGACATCAGCGGCGACGGTGTCGCGGACGTCATCGTGTGCTCCGAGGACAACTTCATCCGCTGCTTCAACGGCAACGCGTCGGGCACCGGCGACGTGCTGTGGGAGCACGAGATCTTCTCCGGCAACGTCTACCAGCGGAAGGGGCTCCAGGTCACGCCGGACATCGACGGCGACGACCACGCGGACGTCGTCGTCGGGGCGACCGGCGGAGCGCGGCTTGTCCGCGCGATCTCCGGCGCGACCGGCGCCGAGATCTGGTCGCACCACACCGACGAGTACGGCGACGGCGGCTGGGTCTACCAGGTGGACGTCCGCTACGACTACGACGGCGACGGCACGCTCGACGCGCTCGCGGCGACGGGCGACGACGGCTTGGGCACCGGCCCGCGCCGCGTGTACTGCCTCGACGGCCTGACCGGGCTGTCGATCTGGGAGCGTGCGCTCAACGGTCCCGTCTTCGCCGTCATCGGCGTCGAGGACTTCACGGGCGACGGTCTCCCCGACGTGATCGCCGGCGCGTCCAACGCATCCGAGACCGAGGGACGCGCCTACGGCATCGACGGCGTCAACGGCACCGTGAAGTGGACGTTCGTCGTGGCCGGGAGCTCCGTGTGGGGCCTCGCCCCGATCACGGACATCACGAGCGACGGCATCCCCGACGTCATGGTCGGCGACTTCTCGGGCGCCGTGAACGGTGTGGACGCGGCGACCGGCGCCGGGCAGTACGTCGTCGGCGGCTTCGGCCTCCTGACGGACCTCGTGCCGCTCGACGACGTTGACGGCGACGGCGTGCCGGAGGTGGTGCCGCAGCATCTCGCGCCGGCGGCGCGGGCGATCGGCGGCGAGGGCACGACCACGTGGGCGCAGGCGCTCGTCGACAAGGCCGCGTCGGTTGCACGGATCCCGGACATCAGCGGCGACGGCATCAACGACGTCGTCGTCGGGACGCTGTTCTCGAACAACCGCGCGTACTTCCTCGACGGGTCGGACGGCAGCGTCATGCACTCGCTGCCCTACCCGTCGGCGGTGGACGGCATCGCGACGATCCCCGACATCGCCCGCGACGGTTCGTGGGAGATGCTCGTGGGCGGCCGGCAGGGCGAGCTGACCTGCTACTCGGGCGGGCTCGCCGTCAAGACCGATCCGGCCGACGTGGACGGCGACGGCGACGTGGACTTCCAGGATCTGCTGCTCGTGCTCGCCGCGTGGGGGCCGAATCCGGGGCACCCGGCCGACATCAACGGCGACGGCGTGGTGGACTTCCAGGACATCGTCCTGCTGCTGGCGGCGTGGACTTAGCCACGACCTCTTGCCCCGGGGTCTGCCCTCCGTCACACTGGTCGGCGGGCAACCCGAGCGGAAGGAACGTGCGGAAGGAACGTGCGGAAGGAGCGAGCGGAAGGAACGTGCGGAAGGAGCCAGTCACATGAACCATCGCCGACTCGCCTCCGCCGTTGCCGCGGGACTGTCGTTCGTCCTCGTCACCGCCGCCGCTGCGCAGACCTGGCCGCTGGTGCAGATCGACATGCCCGTGGACGTCGACTCGGGTCCCGTCGCCAACCCCACGGGGGAGCGGGCGGTCGTGTACTCGACGGCCGTCCAGATCCCGAGTGCGGTGTGGGTGCGTCTGGTGTTCGATGACGGCACGCGTCTCGGCGCGACGCCGCCGGGCGGCGAGGCGACCGTGATTCGCGTGACGTCCGTGCAGGACGGTGCGTCGCAGTCGCTCAACGCCCGGCACCTGAAGGAGTGGGGCTTCACGTCGGCGTATCTCAACGGCGGCGTGGTTCTCGTGGAAGTGCTCGCCGATGCCGGGGCGGGCGAGAGCCGGGTCGTGATGACACGGGCCGCGGTCGGCCCCCGCGTGGGCCGGCAGTCGATATGCGGCTCGGTTGACGACCGCGAGCTCTCCGACGATCCCCGCACGGGGCGCCTGATGCCGATCGGCTGCACCGCGTGGCTCTTCGACGATCCCGCCCGCTGCTTCCTGACCGCCGGCCACTGCACGGGCGGAGGCTCTATGACCATGCAGTTCAACGTTCCGCTCTCGGATGACGAGGGTAACCCGCAGCACCCGGGCCCGGAGGACCAGTACGCGGTGGACCAGACCTCTATGCAGAGCAACGGCGGGAAGGGCACCGGCGACGATTGGGCGTACTTCGGGTGCTTCGCCAACACCGAAACGGGCCTCACTCCGGCCCAGGCGCAGGGCGACTGGTTCCTGCAGGCCGACAGCCCCGAGCCGGTCAGCGACCAGAGCATCCGCATCACGGGCTACGGGACGACCGGCAGCGGCGTCCCGCGCACGTGGAACCAGGCGCAGAAGACGCACACCGGCCCTTTCGTGCTCTTTGACGGCACGCTCATCAAGTACGAGACGGACACGACCGGCGGTAACTCCGGCTCGCCGGTGATCGACGAGACGACAGGCTTCGCGATCGGGATCCACACGCACGGCGGGTGCAACACGAGCGGCGGGAACCACGGCACCGGCAGCAATCACCCGGTCCTCCGCAACGCGATCGCGAACCCGCGCGGAGTGTGCGTGCCCGCGAAGACGCAGGGCGACGTGGACGGGGACGGGGACGTTGACTTCCAGGATCTGGTCGCGATGCTCGCGGCGTGGGGGCCGTGCGCAGGGTGCCCCGAGGATCTCGACGGCGACGGTGTCGTCGATCTCAAGGACCTGCTGCTCGTCCTGACGAACTGGTCGTGAGGCGCGCGCCGCGCGACGATGCAGGCAGACGGCCAGGCAGCCAGGCAGGCGGCCAGGCAGAAATGAAGGAACGCGACATGCGATTCATCGACATCACCACCGCCGCGTGTCTCGCCGTGACCCTGGCGCTGACCGGCTGCTATGAAGAGACGGACGCGCCGCCACCCGCGTACGGCGACACGACCGACGCCGACGCCGCCACGCAGCCGGCCGCCGACGACGAGGCGCCGCGGGCGTACGGCAACAGCCGCTCGACGCTCGGCAAGGCGCAGGACAGCGCGAAGAGCACGATCGGCGATCTGGAGGCGCGCGACCGCGAGCTTCAGAAACAGATCGACGACGATCGCCCCTGAGCCGGTTTATCCCCGGTTCACACACTTCAAATGGACCCTGACCGAAAATGGCACGGTACCCCCTTGCGGCCGTCAAGCGGCACCTGTTAAAGTAGGGAGGTCGCCGGGCAAGGAGTGCCCGACGCGAGCGAGAAGAGCGAGAGACTGCCGACCCGGATTATGGGAGGGGTCTCGCTCGTGGTCAGTCTCACGGATACGCCGAACACGTCGGAAGCGCCCTGGACGATCGCTTCCATCCCCAACGCACTTGCGCGCCGCGTCGCGAAGAGCCGCTCCGCTCTGCTCGTCACCGGGGAGACGGGCGTCGGAAAAGGGCACCTCGCGCGCTGGATTCACCAGACCAGTCCCCGGCGCGACGGGCCCTTCGTGCCCGTCAACTGCGGGGCGATTCCAGACGGAGTCGTTGACAGCCATCTCTTCGGCCACGCACGCGGGTCGTTCAGCGACGCGCACCGCGATCACCCCGGGCTGGTGCGCGCGGCGGACGGCGGCACGCTGTTCCTCGACGAGGTCGGCGAAATCCCGATGCCGGTGCAGGTGCGTCTCCTTCGGCTCCTCGAGGAGCGGGAGGTGCAGCCGGTCGGGTCGTGCGCCCCGATGCCGGTCAACGTCCGCATCATCGCCGCCACCGCGTCCGATCTGCTGACGCTGGTGAACCGTGGGACGCTGCGGAAGGACCTCTTCTATCGCCTCAACGTCATCCACCTCGCCGTCAAGCCGCTGCGCAACCGGCGCGAGGAGATCCCGCGTCTGCTGTGCGAATTCAACGAGGAGATTGCCGAGCGCTGCGGGCGCGCCCCGCTGACGTTCGGCGTGGGAGCGCAGCGGCTGCTGGAGCGTCACCCGTGGCCCGGCAACGTGCGCCAGCTTCGCACGGTGATCGAGCGGCTTCACGTCCTGTGCCCGGAGGACCGCGTCACCCGCGACCATCTCCAGGCCTACGGCCAGCTCGAGGACACGCGTGACAGGGAAGTCCTGGTCCGCCCCGCCGTGCGCGCGGCCGCGCTCCAGAAGGCCCGCCTCGAAACCGTCCTCGAGACGATCGACGTGTGCGGCGGCAACATCAGCCGGGCGGCGACCGAGCTCGGCGTCCACCGCTCGACGATCCACCGCTGGCTGGCGGCGTCGGCGTAGCCGGGCAGCCGGCGGGGCGACGCATCGGAGCGTCGCAGCTGGAGCTGATAGCCTTGTGCCATCTGGCGCTTCTTCGTTGACACCGGCGGCACGTTCACCGACTGCGTCGCGGTCTCTCCCGACGGGGTCGTCCACCGCGCGAAGGTGCTCTCAAGCGCGGCGCTGCGCTCGCGTATCACGGGGCGCGTCGCGGACCGCGCGGTGTCGATCGAAACGCCGTGGCCCGACGGCCTCGTCGACGGCTTCACGCTGCGTCTCCTCGGCGCCCCGGCGCGCTTCGCGACGCGTGTGCGCGCGAGCCGGCGCCTGACGCTGGATCTCGACGATCCGCTGCCGCCCGGCGTGGCGCTCCCCGCCGCCTTCGAGCTTGGCGCCGGGGGCGAGCCGGCTCCGATCCTCGCCGCACGACTCGTCACCGGGACCCCGGCCGGCGCGACGCTGCCGCCCGCGAGGATGCGTCTGGCCACGACCCGCGGGACGAACGCGCTGCTCGAGCGTCGGGGCGCGCGCGTTGCGCTCTTCGTTACGAGGGGCTTCGCCGACCTGCTCGCGATCGGCGACCAGCAGCGTCCCGATCTCTTCGCGCTGCGGATCCACCGCGCTCCCCCGTTGCCGGAAACGGTGGTCGAGGTGGACGAGCGCGTCGCCGCGGACGGGACGCCGCTGCTCGCCCCCGACCCGGCGCAGGTCCGCCGCGACGCCTGGCGGATCGCGGCGGCGGGCTTCGACGCGGCCGCGGTCGCCCTGCTCAACAGCTATCGCAACCCCGCGCACGAGAAGATGGTCGCGGACGCGCTGCGGGCGGCGGGAGTCCCTGCCGTCGCGCTTTCCTCCCACCTCGCCCCGCTGATCAGGCTCCTGCCGCGCGCCGAGACCGCCGCGGTCGAGGCGTATCTGGGCCCCATCGTCGCGGGCTATCTCGCCACCGTCGGCGACGCGCTTGCCGGCGAGCGCGACGGGGGGGCGCTGCACGTACTCACCAGCGCGGGCGGCCTCGAGCCCGCCGATTCGTTCGCCGCCTCGGCGAGCCTGCTGAGCGGACCCGCCGGCGGTGTGGCGGGGGCGGCGGCCGCGGCGGTCGCCAGCGGCTGGCCGCGCGTGATCGGGCTCGACATGGGGGGCACCAGCACCGACGTGGCCCGCTGGGACGGCGACTTCGAGTACCGCTTCGGGCACGAGGTCGCCGGCGTGCGTCTGGCCGCGCCGGCGCTCGCGATCGAGACGGTCGCGGCGGGGGGCGGGTCCATCTGTCGCTTCGCGCACGGGCGTCTCGAGGTGGGTCCCGAGAGCGCCGGCGCCGACCCGGGTCCGGCGTGCTACGGCGCCGGCGGGCCGCTCACGCTGACCGACGTCAACCTCCTGCTCGGCCGGCTTGATCCCGACGGCTTCGAAATCCCCATCGCGCGCGACCGCGCCGAGGCGGCCTGCGCCGCGCTCCGGGCCGACATCGCGGCGGCGACCGGCGAGGACGTCGCGCGCGACGAACTGCTCGAGGGCCTGCTCGCTATCGCGAACGAGCGCATGGCCGGCGCGATCGTGCGGGCGTCCGTCGCCCGCGGGCTCGATCCGGGCGCGTACCCGCTGCTCGCGTTCGGCGGCGCGGGCGGCCAGCACGCGTGCGCGATCGCGGACCGCATCGGGATGACGACGGTTCTCGTTCCCGCGGACGCGCCGATGCTCAGCGCAGTCGGGCTGCGGCACGCGTGCGTCGAGCGGTTCGCCCGCGCGCAAGTGCTCGCGCCGCTCGCCGATGTCGCCCCGACGCTCGCGGCGCGGTTCGCGGCGCTCGGGGCCGAGGCCACCGATGCCGTAACGGCCGAGGGTGTTCCCGCCGCGCGGGTCGCCGTCCGCCGCCGGATCGCGCGGCTGCGGCTCGCGGGCCAGGAGTCGACGCTCGATCTCGAGGCCCCGGACGACGCGGACCCGGCGGCGTCGCTGACGGCGGTGTTCGCGCGGCGGTTCGAGGAGACGTACGGGCATCCGCCGCCCGACAGGCCGATCGAGGTCGAGTCGCTGCGCGTCGTGGCGTCGGTCCACGAGACGGTCGGCGCGCTCCCGCCGCCGGACGGCGGCGCGCCGCTCTCGCCAGGTGCCGCGGTGGACGGCCCGGCGCTCCTGCGGGCGCCCGGAACGTCGCTCGTGATCGACCCGGGCTGGCGCGCCCGCGCGGACGACGCGGGCGCGATCGTCGTCGAGCGTTGCGGTTCCGCGGCGTCCTTGCCCCGGACCGCCCCGCCCGTCGTCACCGCGGAGCTCTTTCTCGGCCGCTTCACGTCCATCGCCCGCGAGATGGGCGAGCAGCTTCGACGCACCGCGATCTCGACCAACGTGAAGGAACGGCTGGATTTCTCGTGCGCGCTCCTCGACCCGGCGGGGCGTCTGGTCGTCAACGCGCCGCACATCCCGGTCCACCTCGGCGCACTGGGGCCGTGCGTCCGGCGACTGCGGGAGACGCTTCCGATGCGAGACGGCGACGTGGTGGTCACGAATCACCCGGCCTTCGGCGGCTCGCATCTTCCCGACGTCACGGTCGTCACGGCGGTGTTCGTGGAGGGGACCCACGTCGGATACGCCGCCAACCGCGCGCACCACGCGGAGATCGGGGGCATCCGTCCGGGGTCGATGTCGCCCGAGGCGCGAACGCTGGCCGAGGAGGGGGTCGTCATTGCGCCGTGCCACGCGGTCGTCGGCGGCGTCTCGCGGCTCGACGACATCGAGGCGATGTTCGCGGGCGCCGACCCGCCCTCGCGCGCGGTCGGCGACAACATGGCGGACCTCCGCGCGCAGATCGCCGCGAACGCGCGCGGGCGGGCGGCGCTGGCGGCGCTTGCGCGCGACGTCGGGCCGGCCCGGGTGGTTGCGCACATGGACGAGCTGACGCGTCGCACCGAGGCCCTCATGCGGGCGACGCTCCGGGCGCGCGAGGACGGCACGGTCGAGGCGGCGGTGCGTCTCGACGACGGCGCGCCGCTGCGGGTCGCGATGACGACCGCCGGCGACGAGGCGATCATCGATTTCTCGGGCACGGCGGATCGGCATCCCGGCAACCTGAACGCGACCCCCGCCATCGTCCGCAGCGCCGTGATGTACGTCCTCCGCCTGCTGCTCGGCGAGCGGGCCCGGGGCGGTCCGCTCAACGACGGGCTCCTTGCGCCGGTCACGCTGCGCATCCCGCGGGGGCTGCTGGACCCCGGGTTCGACGAAGGGGGCGCCCTGCACGACCCGGCGCTCGCGCCCGCCGTGGGCGGCGGCAATGTCGAGACGAGCCAGCGGATCGTCGAGGTCCTCCTGCTCGCGCTCGGCCTCGCGGCCGCGAGCCAGGGCACGATGAACAACGTCGTCTTCGGCACCGACGAGTTCGGCTACTACGAGACGATCGGCGGGGGCGCGGGGGCCGGGCCCGGCTTCGACGGCGCGAGCGGCGTCCACACGCACATGACGAACACGCGGATCACGGACGCGGAGATCATCGAGCACCGGTACCCGGTTCGCCTCGAGCGGTTCGCGCTGCGACCGGGCTCGGGCGGTGCCGGTCGATACCGCGGCGGCGACGGGATCGTGCGGGCGTACCGCTTCCTCGCGCCGATGACCGTCTCGCTCCTCGCGCAGCACCGAACCGACGGTCCCCCCGGACTCGCCGGCGGTCAGCCGGGCCGGCCGGGTCGGCATCGGCTCCTGCGGGCGTGCGGCGCGGTCGAGGATCTGCCCGCCTGTTGCTGCTGCGTCGTCGGTCCCGGCGACGTGCTCGAGGTGCACACGCCCGGAGGCGGCGGATATGGGGCGTGATTCCGATGGACGGACGGCAGGCGTCCCGCGATCGTACCGATACTATGATCGCTTCCGCCCGCGGTCGGGGAAGCCGGCTTCCCGCCGCGGTTCGCACGGTCGGATCCCGCGCGAGAGAACGAGGAACGTCAGGCGGGGCGCGTGACCGGTGTCGGTCGCGTCTCCGGCCTCTCCGTCACCAGGCCCGGACTCCCCATCCCGGATTCCGGCGCCGCGACAACAGGGTCACCGTCATGCTGGTCCAAGAGAAATCATCTGCGACGAAGAGCGGCTCCACCGTGGTCAGGGACATCATGGACAGGGCGCGGGAGCGCAACCCCCACGAGCCGGAGTTCCTCCAGGCCGTGGAGGAGGTCGTCACGTCGCTCGCCCCCGTCATCGAGCAGCACCCGGAGTACCAGTCCGCGAAGATCCTCCACCGCATGGTCGAGCCCGAGCGCGTGCTCCAGTTCCGCGTCCCGTGGATGGACGACTTCGGCGAGGTGCACGTGAACCGCGGGTTCCGCATCGAGTTCAACAGCGCGATCGGCCCCTACAAGGGCGGGCTCCGATTCCACCCGAGCGTCAACCTGAGCATCCTGAAGTTCCTCGGCTTCGAGCAGATCTTCAAGAACGCGCTGACCACGCTGCCCATCGGCGGCGGCAAGGGCGGCAGCGACTTCAATCCGAAGGGGCGATCCGACAACGAGGTGATGCGGTTCTGCCAGAGCTTCATGTCGGAGCTGTTCCGCCACATCGGTCCGAACACGGACGTCCCCGCCGGCGACATCGGCGTCGGCGGACGCGAGATCGGCTATCTCTTCGGCCAGTACAAGCGTCTGGCGAACGAGTTCACGGGCGTGCTGACCGGCAAGAGCGTCGCGTGGGGCGGCAGCCTGATCCGCCCCGAGGCGACCGGCTACGGCACGATCTACTTCGGCTCCGCCATGCTGGCGGCGCGGAACGAGAGCATCGCGGGGCGTCGCTGCCTCGTCTCGGGATCGGGCAACGTCGCGCAGTACGCGTGCGAGAAGCTGCTCGACCTCGACGCCAAACCGATCACGCTGTCCGACTCGGCAGGCTTCATCCACGACCCCGACGGCATCGACCGCGACAAGCTCGCGTGGGTGATGGACCTCAAGAATGTCCGCCGCGGCCGCATCTCCGAGTACCCGGAGAAGTTCAGGGGCGCGAAGTTCACGCCGGTCGATCATTCGCTCGACCACAACCCGATGTGGTCGATCGACGCGGACTGCGCCTTCCCGTGCGCGACGCAGAACGAGATCAACGGCAAGGACGCGCAGCACATCGTCGGCAACGGCGTGAAGCTGGTCGCCGAGGGCGCGAACATGCCGACCACGCCCCAGGGCGTCGATGTCTTCCAGGAGAGCCACGTCCTCTACGGCCCCGGCAAGGCCGCGAACGCGGGCGGCGTGGCCGTCTCGGCGCTCGAGATGACGCAGAACAGCCTGCGTTACAGCTGGACGCGCGACGAAGTTGACGCCAGGCTGAAGTCGATCATGCAGTCGATTCACGACCAGGCTTCGGAGGCCGCCGCGAAGTACGGCGCGCCCGGCAACTACGTGCAGGGTGCGAACATCGCGGGGTTCCTCAAGGTGGCGAACTCGATGATGGATCAGGGACTGGTCTGAGGCCCGGCGGTATCACGCCAGACCCGCTCGGTTGACGGCCGCGCCGGGTTCGTTCCGGCAGGCCCGAGCGTGACAACGTCCGCATCCCGGCGACCCGCGGTGAACCTCGTTTCACGCGGGTCGCTGCATCTCCCGACGCGATGGCGGCGAACTCCCCGGGATGACCCCGAGAACCGCTCCTACCATGACCGACCGAGAGGAGTCCCGATCCCGGATGGACCCGTCTTCGCTGCCCACCAACCTCGCCGAGCTGCGTGAAAGCGGCTGGGTGTCGCGCACCGTCAAGGAGGAGCTGCGCGAGAACTTCATCGCCGCCCTCGCCCGCGGGGACGATCTCTTCCCGGGGATCGTCGGGTACGAGGACACCGTCATCCCCGAGATCAACAACGGGATCATCGCGGGGCACGACATGCTCTTCCTCGGGGAGAAGGGGCAGGCGAAGAGCCGGCTGATGCGGCTGCTCACGCGATTCCTCGATCCCTACGTGCCGTACATCGACGCGCCGGCGGCGCCCGTTCACGAGGACCCGTTCCGTCCGATCACCCGGATCGGAAAGGACCTCGTGGCCCATCATCCGGAGCGCGACATTCCGATCGCGTGGTGGCCGCGCGAGCAGCGGTACGCGGAGCGGCTCGCCCCGGGCACGAAGTTCGCCGACATCATCGGCGAGATCGACCCGGCCCGCCTGGCCGCGGGCACGAGCATGTCCGCCGAGGAGTCGCTCCACTTCGGCCTGATCCCGCGCATGCACCGGGGCGTCTTCGCGATGAACGAGCTGCCCGACCTCGACGAGCTCGTCCAGGTCGGGCTCTTCAACATCCTCGAGGAGCGCGACGTCCAGATCCGCGGCTACCCGATCACCTTCGACATCGACGTGATGATCCTGTTCTCCGCGAACCCGACCACGTACAACCGCTCGGGCAAGGTCATTCCGCAGCTCAAGGACCGCATCGGCACGACCATCCAGACCCACTACCCGCGCGAGCGCGAGGTCGGCATCGAGATCATGCGGCAGGAGGCGTGCGTCTCGCTCAACGGCGAGTACCCGGTGCTCGTCCCGCCCTTCATGGAGGAGCTCATCGAGCAGATCTCGATGTGCGCCCGCGAGAGCAGCTCCATCGATCACGAGTCGGGCGTCAGTGCCAGGTTCACCATCGCCAACTACCGGACCATGGTCGCGAACGCCCGGCAGCGGGCGATCCGGCTCGGCGAGAAGCCCGCCGTGCCCCGCGTGAGCGATCTCGCGCACCTGCATGCATCGAGCCTCGGCAAGCTCGAGCTCGACATGATGGGCAGCCACCAGATGTCGGAGCGGCAGGTCGTCGAAGCGATCGTGGCGGAGGCGATCAAGATCGTCTTCGAGGAGTACGTGGACGACCACGGCCTCGGCGAGATCGGCGACGTCTTCGGCAAGGGCGTGAAGATCGAGGTCGGCGACATGCTGCCGTCGTCGGCGTACGCCGAGCGCATGCAGCGCGTGCCGCCCGCGTGGGAGAAGGCGTTCGAGGTCAACGCGTCGGACGATCCCGCGGTGCGCGCATCGTGCATCGAGTTCGTGCTCGCGGGTCTCTACGCGACCGACCGGATCTCGCGGGCGCAGAAGCACGGGCGGATCGAATATGAGCTCTGATGTCCGGAGACGGCGCGACGCACGAGCAGCGCGGCGAACAGTGACGACCAGTGACGACCCCGGGGGCGCCTCGTCGCCGCGGCGGGTGAACCGATGAAGGCCCCACGACCCCTTGGCGGCGTCATCCACACGTACCAGGGCTACGACCCGCAGCGCTTTCCATCGCCGACGGCGCCGCCGCCCGACCTGGTCTCCGGCGCGTTCAATCACCTCCTCGCCTTCGGATCCACGCGCGAGTTGACCGAGGAGGACCTGGCCCGCGCCGTCCGTCTCGACCCGGACCAGATCAGGGGGCTCGGTCCGAGCCTCGACGCGCTCATCGCCATGCTCGAGGAGCGCCGGCGCAAGATCCTCGCGACGTGGGAGACGAAGCGCGTTCGCAAGCAGGCCGAGCGCGAATACCGCGATTTCGCGCGGTCGATGCGGCCTCACCCGAACGTCCGCGAGCACTTCGACCGCGAGGTGGGGGCCGAGCACCTGCGCGGGCTCGAGCGGATCTGGTACCACGTCGAGAAGAAGGACCCGCCCTTCGCCGCGCAGCTCGTCGAGCTCGTCGAGCGGCTGGGCGAGAAGTACGAGGTCGACGAGCTGGCGAGCAAGTACGAGTTCACGGGGCATCGGAAGATGACGATCGCGGAGGCGATCGCGATCAGGGAGGAGCTCGGGAAGATCGACGAGCTGCTCGAGCAGCTGCGCAAGGCGCGGGAGACGGCGCAGATCGGTGTCATCGACATGGAGTCGCTCGCGCAGTTCGCGGAGCCGGGCGACATGGACCAGCTCTCGGCGCTGCAGCAGCAGGTGCAGGACTATCTGCGCGAGATGGCGCGGCAGCAGGGAATCGAATTCACGCGCGCGGGGTACAAGCTCACTCCCAGGGCGATGCGGATCTTCCAGTCGCGTCTGCTCGAGGCGATCTTCAGCGACCTCCAGGCGGCGCGAAGCGGGCGTCACATGGGCGCGATCGTCGGCGACGGCGCCGTCGAGCTGCCGAGCACGAAGCCGTATGAGTTCGGCGACTCGGTCGCGCACATGGACGTGACGCAGACGATGATCAACGGCATGCTGCGGGCGGCGCGCGAGCGCCAGGCCGGCGCGGCGACCGGCGACGCGGCTCGATCCGGAGCGCACCGGACCAGGCCGCCGTCCGGAGCGCTCAGACCGGGCCTCCATCCCGACGACATCGAGATCCACCGCACGCGCAACAACCCGAAGTGCGCGACGGCCGTCATCATGGACATGAGCGGGTCCATGCGCTACGGCGGACTCTACGTCGCGTGCAAGCGCATGGGGCTCGCCCTTGACGGCCTGATCCGCAGCGAGTATCCGGGCGACTTCGTCCGGTTCATCGAGATGTACACCTTCGGCCGGCTGCGGCACATCTCCGAGCTGCCCGCGCTGATGCCGAAGCCGGTGACGATCTACGACCCCGTGGTGAGGCTCCGGGCCGACATGTCGGACGAGAACATCACTGAGTTCGACATCCCGCCGCACTTCACGAACATCCAGCACAGCCTCCAGCTCGCGCGGCAGGTGCTCTCGGTGCAGAACACGCCGAACCGCCAGGTGATCCTCATCACCGACGGGCTTCCGACGGCCCATTTCGAGGCGGAGCAACTCTACCTCCTGTATCCGCCGAACGCGCGCACGGAGGAGGCCACGATGCGTGAGGCGCGCATGTGCCAGCGGGAGGGGATCACGATCAACATCTTCCTCCTGCCGACGTGGTCGCAGTCGCGCGAGGACGTGCAGTTCGCACAGCGCATGGCGGAGGCGACACGCGGGCGCGTGTTCTTCACCGGCGGGAAGGACCTCGATCGTTTCGTGCTGTGGGATTACGTGAAGCGGCGGCGACGCATCCTGGGTTGACGGGCCGCCGGGGGGCTCGGCGGGGGCGCGGGGGGGCTCGACGGCCGGGCTCGACGGCGGGCTCGACGGCGGGCTCGGCGGCGGGGGGGGGGCCGGGACGGCGCTGCCCGGATCGGTGCTGCCCGGATCGGCGCTGCCCGGACTGATCGCCTTCACTCTCGAGTTCGTGGTCGGGTTCGGGCTCGGCTCGCGCCGCCGGCCCCGGGTCTCGGACGCACCTCGGGAGACACGACCTCGCCTCCGCTTGCGATTCCCGTTGGATGGGGGTAGTGGGCGGGGGCGGCGGCCGATAACATCGCCGGTGGCCGAGGGTGGGGCTCGCAGCGGAGGAAGTTCATGCGTCGATCGGGATCCCTGCTTGGCCCCTGCGCGGTGGCGGTGGCGGTGGCGGGCGCGGAGCCGATCGATGCGGCCGAGCTGCCTCCGGGCAACACCGGCGTGATGTACGTCGGGGCGTTCCACGACGACGAGGTCGCCGTGTATGCCGCCGACGGGAAGCATCTCGGGAGCCTCAAGGCCCCCGGGCTCGACGGCCCCCGGGGCATCGTCGCCATGCCCGACGGGTCGCTCTACGTCGCGAGCCAGTTCACGAACCTGATCTACGTGTTCGACGAGCGAGAGACGCTCTCGAACATCTTCACGCACTCGTCGCTGCGGGGCCCGCACGGCATGATGGCGCTCGGCGATGAGCTTCACGTGTGCAGCTTCCTCTCCGACCGCGTCGTCGTGTTCGATCTCGACGGGCGCTTCCGACGCTGGTACGCCGGGGGCGGGATGGACGGCCCCACCGGGATCGCCGCCGACGGCGCCGGCAACATCTGGGTGACGAGCGTCTTCCCGCCGGCGATTCTGAAGTTCAACGGCCAGGGCCAGTTGCTCGACCGGTTCGAACCGCCGGGACTGGTCAGCCCGGCCGGAATCGCGCGCGACAGGAACGACACCATCTACGTGGCGAGCAGCGCCGGCGACGTCGTCCTCAAGCTGAACGTATCGGGTACGCTGCTCGGTTACCTCCATCACGACCGCCTCGACGGGCCGCAGGACCTCGCGTTCGACGACCGCGACCACCTCTTCGTCTCCTCGTACTTCCGAAGCGAGCTGTTCGGCTTCGACGGGGTCGGCGACTTTGTCGGCACGAGGCTGATGCCGCGCGCCGCCACGCCGCGCAGCATCGCGTTCCGCCGGATGGAAGCCGGCGACGTAGACGACAGCGGCGAGGTCGGCTTCGCCGACATGATCGAGGTGCTGGCGGCGTGGGGTGCGTGCCCCGCTCTGCCGGAGACGTGCCTCGCCGACGTGGACCGTGACGGGGACGTCGGCTTCAGCGACGTGCTGCTGATCCTCGCGAACTGGTACATCCCGGACGGGACGCCGGGCGGGTGAGTAGTCGTGCTTCGCGCATGGGTCGTGCGGGCATGGGTCGTGCGGGCGTGCGGGCGTGCGGGCGTGCAGTCGTGCAATCGTGCAGTCGTGCAATCGTGCAATCGTGCAGTCGTGCAGTCGTGCAATCGTGCCGTCGTGCAGTCATGTCTCCGGGGTCGTGCGAAGTCATGGAAGCCGGTGCCGGGAACGGCAGGCTTGCGGCGCCGGGGCGGTGCAGGGTCTCCGCAACGCACCCCCGGGTTGCGGTGCGTGGGCCGTGCCGCGCGCGGATTGCCGAACGCGGCGGTCTGTGCAAAGATACCGCTCCGCTTCTCCGGACAGGTGGCAGAGCGGCTGAACGCGCCGGTCTCGAAAACCGGTATACCCTTCGGGGTATCGTGGGTTCGAATCCCACCCTGTCCGCTTTCTTGCCCCGGGGGGTTTCCGTGTGCGTGCTCACCGTCTCCGGCACCGGCTGTGCATGTTCGGCGTGCATGTTCGGCGTGCATGTTCGACGTAAGAACGACACCCATGCCCGTCGACTGGCAGCCGCATCTCAAGAGTGACCTCGTCGAGCTCCGGCCGCTTCGGCCCGACGATTACGACGAGCTCTACGCGGTGGCCGCCGATCCGCTCATATGGGAGCAGCATCCCGACAAGAGCCGGCACGAGGCCGCCGGATTCGAGCGGTTCTTTCGCACGGCGCTCGCGTCGGGAGGTGCGCTCGTCGCGATCGATGCGCGCACGCGTCGCGTGATCGGGTCGTCGCGCTTCCACGGTTACGACGCCGGGCGGAGCGAAGTCGAGATCGGGTGGACCTTCCTTGCCCGGTCCCACTGGGGCGGCGTCTTCAACGCCGCGATCAAGCGGCTCATGCTCGAGCACGCGTTCCGCTTCGTGGAGGCGGTCGTGTTCCTCGTCGATCCGGGCAACCTGCGCTCACAACGGGCTCTCGAGAAGATCGGCGCCGTCCGGGCGGGCGCGAGACCCGACGCGAGCGGGCGACACAGCTGCGTCTATCGCCTCGCCGCGCGCGATACGGCGTGGACCGGTCGCTCGTGATGACAACACCGGCCGCGAGCTCCTCGCTTCATTGCGCTGAGCGGGCCGCCAGCGCCTCGCGCACTGACGGCAGCACCGTTTGCGCGATGATCGCGTGGCCGGCGGCGTTCGGGTGGATCCCGTCGGGGAGATTGAATTCCGGCTCGCCGCCCACCCCCTCCAGCAGGAAAGGCACGTGGATCAGGTCATACGCCTCGGCGAGCCGCGGATAGATCGCGGCGAACCGCTCGATGTAGTCGGGCCCGTAGTTCGGCGGCAGCCGCATGCCCAGCAGGACGACGACCACGCCCGCGGCCCGCGCCCGCTCAACGATGCCGCGCAGGTTGGCCTCGGTGCTCGTGAGGTCGAGGCCGCGCAGACCGTCGTTGCCGCCGAGCCCGACCACGAGCACGTCAGGTTCCTGCTTCAGAAGCCACTCGAGCCGCGCGAGACCGCCGGCCGTCGTGTCACCGCTCACGCCGGCATTCACGATCCGCCCCCCGCTCCCCCCGCGCCCCCCGGCTTCGAGCGCGTCGGCGACGAGGGCCGGGAACGCCTCTTCCTCGTCGACGCCGAAGCCGGCTGTGAGGCTGTCGCCGAGGAAGATGATCCTCGCAGTCGGCTCCGCGGCGGCTGCGGAGGCGGGTCGCGCGGCGTTCGGGCGCGGCGCCGCGGCATCGTCCTCGGGCGGCGCTGCATCGCCGCAGCCGCCCGTGGCGAAGACGACGAGCACGAGCATGATCATGCGGCGTGCTCTCGCGACGATGGGGCCACCTACCATCAGGACCTGTCGTTTGAACTGCATTCGGATCCGTGCGATTGCGATTGAATGGATGATACCCCCGCCATCGAGACCAGAGGCCTCACGCGGAGGCTGCCGTCGGGCAACCGCGTGATCACGATCCTCGACCGTGTCACCGTGCGCGTGGCGCGGGGCGACGTGGTGGCCGTGGTCGGCCCGTCCGGCAGCGGCAAGTCAACCTTGCTCGCCCTGCTCGCCGGTCTCGATCGCGCGACCGAGGGCAGCGTGCTCATCGACGGCGAAGTGATCGACGACATGTCGGAGGATCGCCTGGCCGTGCTGCGTCGCCGCAAGATCGGCTTCGTCTTCCAGTCGTTCCACCTGCTGTCCAACCTGACCGCGCACGAGAACGTGATGCTGCCCATCGAGCTCGCCGGCGGCGACGGAGCCCGACGGTCCGCGCTCGACCTCCTGGCCCAGGTCGGTCTCGCCGATCGATCGCACCATTACCCGACGCAGCTCTCCGGCGGCGAGCAGCAGCGGGTCGCGCTCGCCCGCGCGTTCGCGGCGCGGCCCTCGATCCTGCTCGCCGACGAGCCGACGGGCAACCTCGACAGCGAGAACGGCGAGATGGTGATGGCGGTGCTCGGGTCGCTTCAGCGCGAGCACGGGACGACCCTGGTCATGGTGACGCACGACCACTCGATCACGGATCGCGTCGATCGCACGATCCGGCTCCGGGACGGACGCGTCGTGGCCGACGACGCCGCGCCGGGCGTGCCCGCGCCGGACGACGCGGCCGGGGCCGGGGCGACATGACGCCTGCGCAGTACGCCCGACTGACCGTGCGCGAGTCGCGCGGCGCGCGGCGGCGTCTCGCGCTCTTCACGGCGTGCCTCGCCGTCGGCGTCGCGGCGATCGTCACGGTCGCGAGCCTCTCGGCGTCGATCGACCAGGGCATCCGCGCCGAGGCGCGGCGGCTCCTTGCCGCCGACGTGACGGTGTCCGCGCGGCGCCCGCTCCCGGCGACGCTGGACGAGCTGCTCGAACGGGCGGAGCTCGCGACGCCGGGCGTCATCCGGCGAACGTCCGTGCGCGAGCTCGTCACGGTGGCCGCGGCGCCGCCGCAGGACGGGAGACCCGGGCCGAGCCGCCTCGTCGAGCTCAAGGTGATCGACGGTGACTTCCCGTTCTACGGGGAGCTCAAGATGGAGCCGGCGGCGTCGCTCGACGCGCTGCTCGCGCCCGGGGCGGTCGTCGTCGCGCCCGAGCTGCTCGCGTCCCTGAAGATCGGCGTCGGCGACGAGCTGCTCTTCGGCGGCGCCGGCTACCGGATCGCGGGCACCGTGCTCGACGAGCCGGACCGGCTGAACTTCTCCTTCTCGATGGGGCCGCGGGTCTTCGTCTCGTCCGAGGGCCTGGCCCGCGCGAGCCTGCTCGGCAGGGGAAGCCGGGTGCGGTACGAAGCGCTGCTCAAGCTGCCCGACGGCGCCGGCGCGGCGGACGCGCACGCGCTCGAGGCGTTCCTGAAGTCGCAGATGCCGGACGCGGAACGCTATCGCATCACGACCTACATGGACGCGCAACCCTCGCTGCGTCGCAGCCTCGCCCGCGTCGCGCGCTATCTCGGCCTCGTCGGGCTGCTGTCGCTGCTGATCGGCGGCGTCGGCGTCGCCCAGACCGTGCGGGCGTGGATCGCGGAGCGCACCGACGCCATCGCGATCATGCGTTGTCTCGGCATGCGGCCGCGCGAGGTCGTGACGCTCTACGCAGGGCAGACCGTGCTCCTCGGGCTGGTCGGCAGCGCGCTCGGCGCCGCCATCGGCATCGGGATCCAGGTGCTCGTGCCGACCGTGATCCTGCCGGAAGTCGTGCCGCCGGAGTTCGTGCGTCCGTGGCAGCCGCTCGCGATCGTCCGGGGCGTCGCGCTGGGCGTCGGCGTGGCGCTCATCTTCAGCCTCCCGCCGCTTCTCGACATCCGGCGCGTCCCGCCCGCGCGGGTGTTCCGCGTTGACAGCGAACCGCTGCGTCTGCGACGCGGTACCCGCTTCGCGGCGACCGCGGTGCTCCTGCTCGGCGTGTGGGGGGCCGCGACGTGGCAGGGGGGATCCGCGGCGATCGGCGCGATCTTCACCGGCGGGCTCGTCGTGGTGGCGGCGCTGCTCGCGGGCGGCGCGCTCGGGCTTTCGACGCTCGTCGCGCGGCTCCCGCGCGATCGCGGGCGGCTGTGGCTTCGTCACGGTCTGGCGCGGCTGGCCCGCCCGGGCGCGGCGACCGTCAGCTCGATCGTCGCGCTCGGGCTCGGCGTGATGATCGTGCTCGCGATGCATCTCGTCGAGCGACACCTCACGACGCAGCTTGCGGCCGAACTCCCCGAGCACTCGCCCTCGTGCTTCCTCGTCGACATCCAGCCCGATCAGTGGGAAGAAGTGCATCGCACGCTCGTGGAGAACGACGCGAGGGCGATCGAGGTCGTGCCCCTCGTCATGGCCCGGATCCGAGCGCTCGACGGCGTGGCGGCTGATGCGCTTCTCGAGCGGGGCGCGCCGTCCGAGGTGGGGCGCGACGGCGGCGGCGAAGACGACCCCGGCCCCAGCCGGTGGGCGCTGCGGCGCGAGCAGCGGCTGACGTACTACGAGACGCTGCCCGACGGCAACGAGATCGTCGCGGGCGCGCTGTGGAGCGATCCCGCCCTCGACGAGATCAGCATCGAGGAGGACTTCGCGGAGAGCCTGGGCATCGGGCTGGGATCGACCATCACCCTGGACGTCCAGGGCGTGGCGATCGAGCTGACCGTGACGAGCATCCGGGCCGTGAACTGGCGGACGTTCGGCGTGAACTTCTTTCTCGTCGTCGAGCCCGGCGTGCTCGAAGACGCGCCGCAGATGCGGATCGCGACGGCGCTCCTGCCGCCGGGCGGCGACCAGCGTGTGCAGGACGCGCTCGCCCTCGCCTTCCCGAACATCACGCTCATCCGCATCCGCGACGTGCTCGACAAGCTCCTGGCGATGCTGAACAAGGCGTCTCTTGGCGTGCAGCTCCTCGGCGGCTTCACGGTCATCGCCGGCGTCATCATCCTTGCGGGCTCGATCGGCGCCGGCGCCGTGCGGCGCGGGCGGGAGGTGGCGCTGCTCAAGACGCTGGGGATGACGCGGCGCGGCATCTCCGCCGTCTTCGCCGTCGAGTACGCGCTCGTCGGCCTCGTCGCGGCGCTCGTCGGCGGCGCGGCGGGCGCGGTCCTGGCGTGGGCGGTCCTGACGGAGCTGATGGAGATCCCCTGGGAGCACCGCCCGCTCGCTTACGCGGGCACGGCGGCGGGCACGATTCTCCTCGTCGTGATCGCCGGACTGTCCGCGAGCGCCCGCGCGCTGGCCGTGCGTCCGGTCGCCGTGCTGCGGGCGGACTGATCGCACAATGGTTATGGGAATCTCGCGCAGGCGGACGGTTCGCCACCTTGACGCGCCGCGCGAAGATGGGGGCAACGGGCAGGCGTCCGCGCGCCGGCCCTCAAAGAAAACCGCTCTGCGCGTTTGCCTCGGTCGGATTCCGGGCTCAACTAGCAGGTGGAAGACACGACTTCGGTCGTGGCGACCTCGGGGGCACACAAGCAAACGAGAAGAGACGGAGACCGCGGTCCGTGAGCGCCGACAGGACAGTCGACGCACGGCCGGCGGTTCTCGGTCGCGCACCGGGGTGCGCGACGCTGAAAGACCATTCCTCTGGTCTCAGGGCCGGATCAGCCCGCCCCCCCGGGGGCCGCTGATCTTTCCCCGCGCGCTCCGGACGACGGCTCGTCCGGGCCTGCCGAAAGAGATCCGCCGCTGCGCCCCGGCGCGCGGCACTGTCGTTGTGGCGTCGGGCGGGGACGCAGCGGACCCGCGCCGACGGGGCGCGGGTCCGCGAGGCGGAAAGCATTTCATGTCGCGTCACATCGGGGCGCAGGGTCCCCACAGACCGAGCACGAGCAGCAGGTCGCCGAACTCGACGACGTCGTTGCCGTTGAGATCCTCGGGGCACCCGGCGCAGGGTCCCCACGCGGCGAGGATCTTGAGGATGTCGCCGAACGCGATGAGCCCGTCGCCGTCGAGGTCGCCGATGCAGCGCGAGCTCTCTTCGTCGTCCCCGAACCCCGGGAGCTCCGGCAGCGCACCGGGAGCGGGGCGCAGGATGACCTCGATGACGTCGCCCGGCTCCGCCGGCACCGCGCGGATGACGCCCCGGCCGATGATGTCGTCAACGGTGCAGCCGCAGTTGTTGCCGCCGATCGTGTCGCAGATCCCGGCCGGGTCGCCGGAGTCGAAGTACGCGCAGTAGATTCCGCAGTCGCCGCACTGGTTCGACGCGAGATTCTCGGGGAAGCCGGTCGGGAACGTGCCGTGCGACGTGCCGTTGACGAGCACCTCGACGTCTGCGGCGAGATTGAGGTTCCCGTCGTAGTTGGTCTCGACGTCGATGTCGAAGAAGACGTCGAACTCACGGCCCTGCCCGCCGGGTGACGGCGCGATCGAGCCGGGGTCGAGGCGGCGGTTCCAGAAGACGTCGCGGTCGCGGAAAACCTGGAAGTGAGCGTCGTCGGACGTGTCGCGTTCCGGGACCGCTCCGGGCGCCGGTCGCAGAAGCACCTCGATGATGTCCTCGGGCTCCAGCGTCGCGTGCCAAGGCTCGCTCGGTGCGATCCATCCGCCGCAGAGGCACACGACGTCGCCGCCGATGTTGCAGCAGATGCACGCCTGGTGAGTCAGGCAGCCGATGCCGGCGCAGCCGCTCGTCTCGCCGCCGGGTCCGACCACGAGGGGGATGCGCTGCTGATCGCGGAGCACGCCGTTGACCATCACGAGGATGTCCGTGGCGTAGTCCTGAGGGGCGGTCGGCGTATCGCCCCCGAGCAGGGAGTAGTAGACGCGGATCGCGGAACGGCCGCTCGACGGATCGGGCAGGATCGAGATGCCCTCGACCTTGCGGTTCCACGGCGTCTGCGCGCAGAGCGAGGAACTGAAGGCGAGGGCCATCAGGGTCGCGCCGATTCGTATCATCGTTCGGGTGTTCATGACTGGACTCCTTGGTGCGTGGTCGGCGGTTGCCGGGAAACGGGGGGGGCGGGAGCGGACGCTGCCCCGCCATCGGGTGCTCTGCACGGGCGGCCCCGATCTCTCAGGCAAGCTGCGGATTTTCCCGGGCTGAACACGCGCGTCGGCCCCGTAGCAGCCCGCGCACCGGTTTCTCGGGATCAACGTGAGAGATTCGGCCGCCGGGCGCAGAGAACCAGGGACGAATCGGCGCCCCGCGCCTTTGAACCGCTCACGTCGCGCGGTAGGGTTCCGTCGGGCGCACCGTACCGGGAGGCTGGCTCATGAACCCGATCACACTCGCGTTGACGGCCGGCGCGGCGCTGATGCCGGCGGCGATCGCCCCGGCCTCGGGTCCCGAGTGGGGCGAGCCGTGCGACGCCGGATTCCTGCCGGATACCGCGACCCCGGTGACGGGTCCGGCCGGCGTGCTCGTGCTGTCGATCATCGGCGAGCTGAACGAGACGTGCAGCGACGACGCCGGCGACGCCGCCCTCGGCGGCGACTTCCAGGACATGTTCATCATCAGGATCGTCGATCCGGGCGGATTCTCCGCCTGCGTCGATCCGGCGGGGAGGGTGTTCGACACGCAGATCTGGCTGTTCCACTTCGGCCTGGAGAGCGGCGTGATCGCGAACGACGACAATCCCGTCACCGGCGGACCCGAGTCGTGCATGGGCAACATGGCGAACGACGGCACCGGCTCCACGGTGACCACGCCCGGTCTCTACTACCTGGCGATCTCCGGCTTCGACAGCGATCCCTTCAGCTTCGCCGGACGCATGTTCGACCAGGCCTCGCGCTTCGAGGTGTCCGGCCCCGACGGTCCGGGCGGCTCGACACCGGTGGAGCTGTGGGTCCCGCCCGTCGGCGACACCGGACTGTACAAGATCGATCTCACCGGCGTCGCGTTCATCGATTGTCCCGCCGACTTCGACCACAACGGCTACGTCGACTTCGCCGACCTGCTGCGCATCCTGACGGAGTGGGGCCCGTGCGCGGGCTGCCCCGAGGACCTCGACGGCGGGGGCGACGTCGACTTCCGGGACGTCGTCATTCTGCTCGGGTTGTGGGGGCGTTGCGTGTAGCCGGGAATGGCGTTTCCTTAAGCCGTAAGTGCCTGGCGTTTCCCGTTTCCCGTTTCCCGTTGTTCAATTGACCGTTCCCGAGGTTCCCGATTCCCCGTTCCCGATTCCCCGTTCCCCGTTCCCCGTTCCCCGTTTCGCCGGTCACCCGGACGCCGCCACCGACTCGCGCAGCAACGACTCGATCCGCGCCGTTCGCCAGTGCCCGTCGCCGTACGTCACGCGCGCCATCGCGAGCGCTTCGCGAAACCGCGCCTCGGCCGCGCTCCGCTCGCCGCGGGCGAGGTCGATCTCACCCAGGAGCGAGAGCGTCGAGATCCGCGTCGGGTGCGCGTCCGGAAATGCCGCCGCGCGGATCGTCATCGCCCGCTGCGCGAGCGGCGCGGCGATGCCCGGCTCGCCGCGGGCCAGGTGCAGACGCGCCAGCTCGTGCACGCCGCGCGCGATCTCCGGGTCAGACGCGGCCCGCGTGTGACGGTTGATCGCCATCGATCGCTCGAGGAGGGTCTTCGCCTCGTCGAACGCGCCGAGATCGATGAGACCCGAGGCGAGGCTGTGCATCGCCCGCGCGACCTGCCAGTCGTGCTCGCCGGCGGCCATCCCCGTGGCGATCGCGAGGGCCCGGCGGTAGTACCGCACGGCCTCTTCAGTCCGTCCCGCCTCGTGCAGGCAGCTCCCCAGGGCGTTGGCGCTGATCGCCACGTCGTTGTGATCCGGTCCGAGCAACTCCTCGCGCATCGCGATCGCATCCCGGTGAAGCCGCTCCGCCTCCTCGAGACGCCCGAGTCCCTGGAGCGTTGACGCGAGATGCTGGCGCGTGCGGGCGACCCGCGCGTCACGCGGTCCGAAGAGCTCCTCGCGCATCGCGAGCGCCTGCCGGTACATCGTCTCCGCGTTGCGGTAATCGGCGAGCTTCCAGTAGAACCGGGCGAGGTTGTGCAGGCCGTCCGCGACCTCGGCGTGCGTCGGCCCGTGGACGCGCCGGCTGGTCTCGAGCGCGGCCCCGAGGTGCGTCTTCGCGGCGTCGAAATCGGCGAGGCTCAGGTACGCAAGGCCGAGTGCCGAGCGGACCGGGGCGGCCACGTCCGGAACGTCGGCGAGATCCTCCGCCGCGATCCGCGACGCATTGGCGAGGATGCCCGGGATCGTGGCCACCTGGACAGGCGACTGGGGGTTCTCGAGGTCGATCGCGCCGAAGAGCTCGAGCGATGCGCCGACCGACTTGGCCATCTTGTAGTTCGCCCGCTTCTGGCCCACGTAGAGCGACCACGTCGTCACCGCGAAGCCGGTGAGCGTCGCGATCACGATTGCCCCGATGACGATGGCCCCGCGGTAGCGTCGCACCGTCTTGCCGAGGAGATACCACGCGTCGTGCTGGCGCGCGGCGATCGGATCGCCGCGCCGGTAGCGCATGAGGTCGTCGCGGAGCGCCTCCACCGACTGGTACCGGCGATCCGGGTCCTTCGCGAGCGCGGTGAGCGCGATCGTGTCGACGTCGCGGTCGAGGCCGGCGCGAGCCGACGACGGCGGCGGCGGCTCCGTCTCGACGATGGTCCGGACGACGTCGCGGAGCGAGCCCGCCAGCGCGTACGGGCGTCCGCCGGTGAGCAGCTCGTAGAGGATGACGCCGAGCGCGTAGACGTCGGCCCGGGTGTCCACGAGACGCGGATCGCCGGCGACCTGTTCGGGGGCGGCGTATGCGAACGTTCCGAGGAACTCCCCGGCGACGGTCTCGAGCGCGGCGAGCGGGGCGTCTGCGGAGTCGTCGCCGCCGGGATCGAGCGTCTTCGCGACGCCGAAGTCGAGGACGTGCGGCTCGCCCGCCCCGTCCACGAGAATGTTGTCCGGCTTGAGATCGCGGTGGATGATGCCCCGCCGGTGCGCGCACCGGACGGCGTCGCAGACCTTGAGGAACAGCTCGAGCGTCTCGGGCACCGGGGTCGCGGCGCCGGCAGCCGCGTCGAGCGGGCGTCCGTCGATGTGCTCCATGGCGAGGAACTGCCGGCCGTCCGGCGCCTCGCCGCCGTCGTACACGGTGACGATGTTCGGATGCCGCAGAGAGGCGACGAGCTCCACCTCGCGTTCGAAGCGGCGACGCTGGCGATCCGACGCAAACGTCCCGCGCAGCATGACCTTGAGCGCGACGACCCGCTTCGTGGCGGTCTGCCGTGCGCGGTACACGACGCCCTGGCTGCCGCGGTGGATCTCCTCGATGATGTCGTATCCGTCGGGCACCGCGGGCGGAGCGGACGCCGGGGCGTCGAGCCGGCCCGTGTTCGCCTCCACGAACTCCGTGAGCAGGTCGTTGTCGCGCCGGATCTCCGAGAGCTGCGCCGCGCACGCCGGGCACCGGCTGACGTGCCCGCGGACGTCCTTCCCCACGAGCCCGCCGGTCGCGCAGCGTTCGATGGTCTCGCGGTCCGGGCACGCGTCGGGCTGCGCACCCTCCCCGGTCACGCCGCGTCCTCGTCGTACGCCTTCTCGATGCGGGCGATGATGTCCCGGAGCCGCTCCGCCATCCGGCTTTTCGCGAGGTAGACGTCGTGACGCGACATGCCGAGCTCGGCGGCGATCTCCGGCACCGGCATCCGGCGCACGGCGAAGAGCTCGAACGCCTTCACGGTCCTGTCGCTCGCGCGAGTCGTGGACTTCAGCTCGTCGAGCGCCTCGCGCAGGATGGCGGCGCGCCGCTCGGCGTCCCAGATCCCCGTGAGCTGGTGCTCGTCGTGGAGGTCCACGAACGCCGACTCGCCCCGCACCTCGCGCTTGACGTCCTTCGCCCGGTAGATCGCCGCGACCCGCGGCCGGGCGATGGCGAGAATCCAGCTCCGCAGCCGCCCGCGCGCGCGGTCGTACCTGCCGGCGCGATACTCGCGCACGAACTGGAGCAGCGTCTCCTGCGCGACGTCGGCGGCGTCGTTCTCCCGCAGCCCGAGCCGCCGCCCGAACGCGATGAGGATCGGCCGGTAGCGATCGTCGAACTCCCGCCACACCGCCTCGTTGCCCGCGTCGAACAGCCCGTCGAGGAGCGCCGTGGTGGTTCGCGTGGCGTCGATCATGGGAAGTCCTGAGATACGGTCGTGCTCCGGACGGCCTCCGATTCTACGGGGGCATCCGCGGGGGCATCCGCGGGGCCATCCGTGGAGCATCCTCAAAGACCCGGGACACTACTCCGCCGCCCGCGACCGTTCATCGATCTCCGCCAGCGTGAACCGCACGCTCACGATGTACGGCTCCTCGCCCTCGATCCAGTGTCCGTACGTCGTCGCGACGAATGTCCCGTCCGGGAGCACCTCGAGGCCCGGGTAGCCGCAGTCGGCGTCCTTCCGGTTGTCCATGAGGCGGACGCGGTACTGGCCCTCGGTGCCGCGACGGATGTCATCGTAGGTGCCGACCCAGCCGACCCAGTCGCCGTGCGTCGGGCTCTCGCGGGTCGTGTCGCGGAAGGCGACGAACAGGCGGCCGTCGGGCGCGGAGCGAGCGACGTGGCGGTCGCCGGTGAGCGCGCCGGGCAGCTCGCGCAGATCCGTGAAAGTCTTCCCTTCGTCCTTCGAGAACATGACGAACGAGTTGCGCAGGCGGCGATTCTCGCGCATGAGGACCGCGATCTCGCCCCCGTCCGGCGATCGCACGACCCCCGGCTCGCACGCGTGGATGTCGCGGCGCGAGAGGATGGATTCCGGGAACGACCACGTGAGGCCGCCGTCGTGCGAGAGGACCTTGTAGACGTCGAACACGTCGGTGCGCAGGCCGCTGTCGCGTATGAAGCGACCGTCGTCGTGGAAGAGCGCCATCAGGTCGCCGTTCGCGAGCGGCTCCACGCTCGCCATCGCCACGATGCCGCCGAAGCGTCCGATCGGCTCGAGCGGCGTCCACGTGCGGCCGTCGTCCTCGGAGTGCGACATGCGGATCGGATGGAGGCCGGAGAACAGCAGCAGCCGGCGCGTGCCGTCGGCATCCACGACGCGATGGATCGTCGGCGTTTCGGCCGAGGTCGCCCAGTTGTCGGGAACCGGCAGACGTTCGGACCACGTGAGGCCGGCGTCATCGCTGCGCTTCAACACGATCGCGCCCGCGCCGTGGCCCTTCGGGTAGACCGCGATCATCGTGCGGTCGTCCTCGAGGAGCACCGTGGACGGATGGCCGAGGTACTGGCCGCGCTCGCGATCGACGATCGTCTGCCGGTGCGTGTCCGCCGAAAGATCGACGACGGGGATCGCGTACCCGGGGCCCGGCAGGAGGGCGTCGAGCTCCTCCATCCGGAAGCGCACGCTCGTGATCGAAGGAAGCTCGCCTTCCTTCACGACCGCGTAGGTGGTGGCAACCAGCGTTCCGTCCTCGAGGACGTCGAGCCCCGGGTAGCCGCCCTGCACGACAAGGCCGAGGTTGTCCACGAGCCGCGCCCGGTACGCGCCTTCCCGCTGGTTCACGACGTCCTCGTACGTGCCGACCCACAGCACGAGGTCGCCGAACGTCGGGCTGTTCTCGACGACGTCACGGAACGCCGCGATGAGCCGGCCGTCCGGAGCGTAGCGCATCGCGTGACGATGCCCGGTGAGGCTTTGGGGCAGCGCGCGGAGGTTCGACCAGGTGGCGCCCTCGTCCTCGCTCACCATGAAGAGCGCGTTGTAGCGGCGGCTGTTCTCGCGCACGACGCACAGGAGCGACT
>CAZXBB010000102.1:0-5015 GCA_964638815.1 uncultured Isosphaeraceae bacterium | reverse complement strand
TCGGGCACGGCTGGGCCGGCTCGTGGAACGCGCATTGGCCCTGGGCCTGGAGCCGCTGGTCGAGGTCCACGACGAGCGCGAGCTGGCGGCGGCGCTGGCTACCCACGCTCGCGTCATCGGCGTCAACAATCGCGACCTGCGAACGCTCGAGGTCGACACGACCCGCGCCGATCGGCTGCGGGCCCTCGTCCCGGAGGACCGCCTGCTCGTCGCCGAGTCGGGCGTGCGCGATCCTGCGACCGTCGCGCGCTGGCGCGCGCTCGGCTTCGACGCCGCGCTCGTCGGCGAGGCCCTCATGCGCGCCCCCGATGCGACCGCGGCCGCCCGGTCGTTCGTGGCGGCGGGCCGCCAGCCGCAGGATCCGGCGAACGTTGCGCGCCGGCCGTTCGTGAAGATCTGTGGAGTGACCGATCCGGCGGGCGCGTTGGCGGCGGTTCGTTCAGGGGCGGACGCGATCGGGCTCAACCTGGCGCCAGGTACCCCGCGGGTGCTCGAGATCGACGAGGCCGCGGAACTGGCCCGGGTGATCCGTGGCGCCGCCGCACCGGGCACCCGTCCACAGGTCGTCGCCGTCGTCGCCGAGCCCTCCGCTGAGCATCTGTCCGCGCTGACCGCGGCCATCGACCCGGACGCCATCCAGTTCAGCGGACGCGAGCCGGTCGCGACGATCGCAGCGACCGGTCGCGAGGCCTGGAAGGCCATCCACCTCCCGCCCGAGCTACCCGACCGACCAGCCATCGCAGCAGGAGCCGCGATCGAAGCCGCCCGGGCCTTCCTCGCGGCCGGTGCGCGCAGGATCCTCGTCGACACGGCCGGCGGGCCCCATCCAGGCGGTACCGGCGTCCGTTCTGCATCGTCGGTCGTCGTGGCGGTGGCGCGCGAGATCCCGGTGGTGCTGGCGGGAGGGATGCAGCCCGGCAACGTCGCCGCGGCGCTGCGGGAGATCCCTGCCGTCGGCGTCGATGTGGCCAGTGGCGTCGAGGCGCCTCGAGACCCCGGGGAGCGGCCCCGAAAGGACCCGTTCAAGGTCGCACTCTTCGTCAAACGCGCGAAAGCGTCCCGCGACGATCGTCCCAACGTGCCGTTCGGGCCGACCCCGGTCCACGCCGGCCTGCTCGACGCCGACCGTGCCGGGCGCTGGGGCATGGAGCGCGATCTTGGGGGTCGGTACGTTCCCGAGACGCTGATGGCGGCGCTCGCCCAGCTCGAGGCCGCGTACGACGCGCTCCGTCATGATCCGGTGTTCTGGGCGGACCTGCGGGAGCTGCTGGAACGCTTCGCCGGCCGGCCCACGGCCCTCTACCGCGCGAATCGCCTCGCGGAGGCGGTGCGGGGTGAGGCGGCTCGGCTCGGGGCGGCCGCCGTCACTGGGACCGCCGGCGTCGGTGGCCATAAGGTCCCGGCTCTCCGCCTGTACCTGAAGCGCGAGGACCTCGCCCATACCGGCGCCCACAAGATCAACAACGCCCTGGGCCAGGCGTTGCTCACCCGCCGTCTCGGCAAGACCCGTGTCATCGCCGAGACCGGTGCGGGCCAGCACGGCGTGGCGACGGCCACGGCCTGCGCGCTGCTCGACCTGCCGTGCGTCGTGTACATGGGCGCCGAAGACATCGAGCGGCAGGGCCCCAACGTCCTGCGGATGCACGCCCTCGGCGCGGAGGTCCGCAGTGTCACGTCCGGCACGGCCACCCTCAAGGACGCCGTCAACGAGGCGATGCGCGACTGGGTCACGAACGTCGAAACGACCCACTACGTCCTGGGTTCGGCGATGGGACCGCACCCCTATCCGACGATCGTCCGTGACCTCCAGCGCCGCATCGGCGACGAGGCCGCGGCTCAACTCCAGGACGTGGAGGGCCGCCTTCCCGACCTCGCCATCGCCTGCGTCGGCGGTGGTTCCAACGCGATCGGGCTGCTGGCTCGCTTCATCGGCGAGCCGGGCGTGCGCCTCGCCGTCGCCGAAGCGGCCGGCGACGGCATGGAGACCGGCCGCCATGCCGCGGCCATCCTCGGCGGCACGCCCGGCATCCTCCATGGCTCGCGCTCGCTGATGCTCCAGGATCGCGACGGCCAGGTCATCGAGGCCCACTCGGCCTCGGCCGGTCTCGACTACCCGGGGATCGGTCCGCAACTGGCCGCTCTCGCGGAAGCCGGTCGGATCGAGGTGGCCGCCGCGACCGATCGAGAAGCCGTCGCCGCGATGAAGGCCACGACCCGTACGGAAGGCATCCTGCCGGCCCTCGAGACCGCGCACGCGATCGCGGCGCTGCCCAAGGTGCTCGCCGGCGTCGATGGTCTCGCCGGCGGGTTCGGCTCGGAAGTTCTCGTGCTGCTCGGCTTCTCCGGTAGGGGCGACAAGGACCTCGCTGCGCTCGTGCGCTTCGACGACGTGGAGCCTTGGGACAGCGCGCGGTGACGGGCGACGAGGTCCGGGCCCTCTGCCTCGGCCTGCCCGAGACGACCGAGAAGGCGACCTGGGGCGACGAGTCGAGCGCCGGCCACCCCACCTTCCGGATCCGGGACAAGATCTTCGTGATCATGGCCGAGGACGGCTCCGGCGGGAGCATCCGGACTTCGATGGGCGAGCAGTCGAACCTGATGAGCTCGTTTCCCGACGCCGCACGCAGCGCGTCGTATGTCGGGCGGTACGGCTGGGTGGACGTCGACTTCGACGGGATCCCGGACGATGTCCTGCGTGAGGTCATCGAGACCGCCTGGGCCAGGACCGCCCCGAAGAAGCTGGCCCTCGCCTGGCGGGAGGCACGGTGACCGCGCCCGTGGCGGCGCCGCCGGACGCCCCCGCCGGCACGAACGAGACAGCCGGTGCCCGCAGGATCGCGGCCGCCTTCGCTCGGGCCCGTGACGACGGCCGTGCCGCGCTCATCCCGTACGTCGTCGCGGGCTACCCGGATGCAGACACGAGCCTCGAGATCGCGCTCGCCGTGGCCGACGCGGGCGCCGACCTGCTCGAGGTCGGCCTGCCGTACTCGGACCCGCTCGCGGACGGCGCCACACTTCAGCGCGCATCCCAGGTCGCGATCAAGGCCGGGGCCACGCTGGAGGGCTCACTCCGCCTCATCGAGCGGATCGGCGCCGCCCGGCCCGCCCTGCCGCTCGTGCCGATGGCCTACGCGAACCAGGTGCTCGGCGGCGGGGACGGCGAGGCAGTCGCTCGGCGGCTCGCGGCGGCCGGCGCGGCGGGGGTCATCGTCGCAGACCTCACGCCGGACGAGGGCGCGCCGTTCGAAGCCGTCGCGCGCGAGGTCGGCCTCGCGGTCGTGTACCTCGTCGCACCCACGACGCCACCCCAACGTCGTGCCCAGATCGCGGCGCGGAGCGGCGGGTTCCTGTACTGCGTCTCGCTCGTCGGGGTGACGGGCGCCCGAAATGCCCTGCCCAAGACCGTCGGTCGACTCGTCCGCGACGTGACCGCCGCATCCCCCGTTCCGGTCGGCGTCGGGTTCGGTGTCAGCAAGCCGGCCCACGTGCGGGCGATCACGATAGCCGGCGCCGACGGGGTCATCGTCGCCTCGGCACTCGTCGACGCGCTCGGCGAGGATGGCCGGGATGTCGCCGGGCTCGCCCGCCTGATGCGCGAGCTGCGCGCCGCCACGTGACGATCGCGCTCCTCGGTGTGCCGACGAATTCGTCCGGCACTACGGACGGCGTGGCACGCGCGCCGCAGACACTGCGCGAGGCCGGTCTCATGTCCCGCCTGCAGCGGTCCGGCTCGATCGTGGATCTGGGCGACGTCCGGGTCGATCCGCCCTCGCGGACTCGCGGCCGCGACGGCATCGTCGATGCCGCCAACCTCGCGGCGACGCTGGCTCGCGTCCGAGGCCAAGTCGTTGACGCCCGCCTTCTGGACCACCGACTCCTCCTCGTCGGCGGCGATTGCCCCATCCTCATCGGCGCCTTGGCGGGCTGTGCCGATGGGTCCGGCACGCCGCCCGGCTTGCTGTTCGTCGATGGCCACGAGGACGCCTGGCCACCGCACGCCTCGGAGACAGGCGAGGCCGCCGACATGGAGCTCGGTCTGCTGCTGGGCCGGTCGATCGATGGGGTGGAACCCACGCTGCGCGCGCAGATCCCCCGGCTCGATCCCGCGCAAGTCGTCATCCTGGGCGCCCGCGATCGGGGGGAGCTCGACGAGGCCCGAGTGGACTCCCTCGACGGCACGATCTCCTTCCACGACGACGCGGCTGTCCGGGCGGACCCCGCCGGCCTTGCCCGGGAGGCCGTGCGCCGCGTTGCCTCGCTTGACCCGGGCTGGTGGCTGCACGTGGACCTGGACGTCCTCTCGAGCGAGGCGCTTCCCGCCGTCGACTACCTGCAGGACGGTGGCCTGTCGTGGTCGGACCTGACCGCCCTCACTGGCTCGGCGCTGTCGGCCGGTGGCTGCGTCGGAGCCACCGTGACCATCTTCAACCCGGACCTCGACCCCGATGGGCGGTACGCTCCTGCGATCGTGGAGTTCATCGGCGGGCTCGCGGACGGCCTTGAGGCGAGGGCGTAGCGCATGACGCGGACACGGGTCGACGTCGGTGAAGAGGTCGCCGCGAAGAAGACGTTCGTCTGGGCGATCGACTGGCCCGGCTGGTGCCGCAGCGGCAAGGATCGAGACCTCGCCATCGAGGCGTTCATCGCGGCCCGTGGCCGCTACGCGAAGGTCGGCCGGCGAGCTGGGCTCGAGCTGCCGCAGGTCGAAGCCGATGATCTGCGCGTCGTCGAATCGGTGGGCGGCGGAGGTGGCACCGAGTTCGGCGTCCCATCGTCGATCACGAAGCTCGACCGACGGCGCCTGACGAAGGCCGATGCCGAGCGGTTGGCCAGCCTCGTGGAGGCGGCCTGGGTGATCTTCGACCGTGTGGCGGCGCGTTCCCCGGAGGAGCTGCGCAAGGGCCCGCGCGGCGGTGGCCGCGACCGCGACAAGATGATCGGGCACGTGATCGAAGCCGACCACGCGTACGCCCGCGAGATCGGCGTCCGCCTGCCGGAGCCGTCGTTGCGCGACC
>CAZXBB010000101.1:0-6415 GCA_964638815.1 uncultured Isosphaeraceae bacterium | reverse complement strand
CCCGTCCGGCCGACCCGTTCGGCCGACCCGTGCCGCGCCAGCCGCCAGCTCGACCCCCCCCGGCCCCCCGGCCCCACCGCCCCCCGCCCCCCGGCCCCCGGCCCAGGACCCCACGCATGAAACGAAGAGACTTCCTCGCCGCCACCGTCGCCGCGTCGGCGACCGCCCGCGCGTCCGCGCAGGAACGACCGGCGTTCACCGCGCCGCAGGGCCGTCAGGAGCGGCGCCGCGCGGCGTTCAGGCTGAAGTACGCGCCGCACTTCGGCATGTTTCGGCACAGCGCCGGCGACGACCTCGTCGCCCAACTCGAGTTCATGGCCGACGAGGGCTTCACGGCGCTCGAGGACAACGGGATGAAGGGGCGCTCGCCCTCCGAGCAGGAGCGCGTCGCCCGGGCCATGTCGCGTCTCGGCATGGAGATGGGCGTGTTTGTCGCGCACGCGGACTTCGGCAACGTCACGTTCGCCTCGCGCTCGGACGAGATGCGTGACCGCCTCACCCGCGAGATGCAGGAGGCGGTCGAAGTCGCGAAGCGCGTGAACGCGAAGTGGTGCACGGTCGTGCCCGGCCGCTACGACGCGCGCCTCGAGTGGGACTACCAGACGGCCAACGTCATCGACAATCTCAAACGCTGCGCCGCCGTCTGCGAGCCGGCCGGTCTCACGATGGTGCTCGAGCCGCTCAACCCGTTCCGCGACCACCCGGGTCTCTTCCTCACGAAGATCCCGCAGGCCTTCATGATCTGCGAGGCGGTGGACAGCCCCTCGTGCAAGATCCTCGACGACCTCTACCACCAGCAGATCACCGAGGGGAACCTGATTCCGAACATCGACCTGGCGTGGAGCGAGATCGGCTACTTCCAGGTGGGCGACAACCCCGGTCGGCACGAGCCGACGACGGGCGAGATCAACTTCCGCAACGTGTTCGGCCACATCCACACGAAGGGCTTCGCCGGCATCGTGGGCATGGAGCACGGCAACAGCCGGCCGGGGAAGGAAGGCGAGCGGGCGGTGATCGACGCGTACCGGGCGGTGGACTCCCTCTGAGCGCTCGTTCCGGACGATGCCGGCTAACACCCGCCGCGCGGAGCGCATCCTGAGGGAGGTCCACACCTGACACAGGAGGCTCCCATGCGTTCCCTGGCCATCACCGTCGTCCTCGCCGCGATCGTGCTCCTCACCTCCCCCGCCCTCGCGGGCCCCCCGCTCCTCTGCCATCCACTCGACGTCGCCGGGCATGACACGCTGCCCTTCGGCGAGGGCCGGTTCGAGACGCACGCCTCGTACCCCATCGACTCCGCCATCCCGGACACGCTCGCGCGTCTCGCGCCGGACACACCCGTCATCGTCCGCATCGAAACGCTGCGCCGCGCGGCCATCTACCTGAAGGACGACGCCGCGCGGCGCGGACGGCTGCTGCGCCTGCTTCAGCAGCGCATCCTCGACGCCGAAGCCCGGAACGAGCCCGACGCCCTCGCGTGGTTCGACGCAGGTTACCTCGTACAGGTCTACGATCAGTACGGCGTCGTGTCGCACGACCTGCGGGACTGCGGAGCAGCGTCCGGCGTCGCCGGGTACGGCTGGGTGTGCAAGGCGATGACACTGCGCGGCGACGACGGGCAGATGGAGCTCGGCGCCGCCCTGATGACGCTGATGGCCCGCGCGCCGATCGCCGCGGGTCATCTGCAACGGGCCCGCGCCGCGTCGCACGGAGATGCGCTGCTGGCCCGCAACCTCGACCGGCTCGCGCCGGTCTTTCAGGAGCTCCGGGCCGGGAGCGCCACGCAGAGGGGCTGATGTCCGAATCGGCGCTCGAGATCCTGCACGCCGCGCCCCGGCGTCCTGTCGAAGCCCGGCGATCGCCGGGCGTCGACGCCGGCAACGCCGACGACGAGCGGCTCGTGCGCGCCGCCCGCCGCGGCGTGCCGCGCGCGTTCGACGAGCTGCATCGCCGCTACGCGCCGCTCGTGCACGGCATCCTGCTCGCCCGCGTGCCCCCCGAAGACGCCGACGACCTTCTCCAGGACGTCTTCGTGCTGGCGATGCGCAAGCTCTGGACGCTGCGCGACGCCGGCGCGATCGGCCCGTGGCTCGCCCGCATCGCGCGCAACGCGGCGGCCCGCTTCCACCGCGACCGCCGGACGTACGCCCCCCTTCCCGACGGCCTCGCGAACCGGCGGGACGATACGCCTGCGGACGTGCGCGAGGCCCGCGTCGTGCTCGAGCACATCGCGACGCTGCCCGATGCGTACCGCGAGACGCTCGTGCTCCGGCTGGTGGAGGGGCTGAGCGGACCGGAGATCGCGCACGCCACCGGGATGACCCCGGGATCCGTGCGTGTCAACCTGCATCGGGGCATGAAGCTCCTGCGCGAGCGGCTGGAGGGCCGACCATGAAAGACGACCGTCGGAACCACGGCAACGACTACCTCTGGTCGGGCGCGGGCGCGGCGGACCCCGAGATCGCGCGGCTGGAACGCGTGCTCGGCGCGTTGCGCTACGACCCCCGCGTGGTGCGGGCCTCCCCGAGTGCACCGATCGCCGGGGGCCCTGCCACGATGCGGCGGGGACGCCGGCACGACGCGGGAACACAGCGCGCGCTCGCGCTGGCGGCAATGCTCACCGTGGCCGCATCCGCGGCGTGGTTCGCCTTCCAGCGTCCGCGCCCTGGCCCGGAGGCCTGGGCGCTCGCCCCGACGGGCGTGGCGACCGTCGATCGCGTTCGCGTCTCGACCCCGGGCGCGCTCGCCATCGGCCGCTGGCTCGAGACCGGCGACGACGCGAGCGTCGAGCTGGACGTCGCCGACATCGGCTCGCTCACCGTGCACCCGCGCTCGCGGCTCCGCATCACGGAGTCCCGCGCCGGGGAGGAGCACCGCGTCCAGCTCGCCCACGGGAAAATCGAGGCGTTCATCTTCGCGCCGCCGCGGCTCTTCTTCGTGGATACGCCCGCCGCCGTCGCGGTGGACCTGGGCTGCGTCTACGAGCTGGAGGTTGACGGGCGCGGTGACGGCGAGTTGCTCGTCACGCTCGGTTGGGTCATGCTCGAGAACGGCGCCCGCTCCGTCACGGTCCCGGCCGACGCCCGCTGCGCGATCCGGGCCGGCAGCGGCCCCGGGGTCCCGCGCTTCGAAGACGCCCCGGCCGCGCTGGTGGACGGCCTCGCGCGTCTCGACGCGAACGCGCGCGACGCCGACGCCCTTTCCGCCGTGCTCGACCACGCGCGTCCCCGCGACCGCCTCTCGCTCTGGCACCTGCTTCCGCGCGTCGACGCGCCGCAACGCCGCCGCGTGCTCGCGACGATGACGGCAATCGCTCCCTTGCCCCCGGGTGTCAGCGCGGATGCCGTCGTGGCCCTCGATCGCGCGGCGCTCGAGGCGTGGTGGTCAGCGCTCGACCGAGGCTGGTGACGCGGCGATCCGGCGCGCCGCGGGAAGCATGCTCAGCCCGACCGCCGCGACGGCGTCACCCGCCGCCGCAGGACGCGCATCACGTCGTCCTCGGTCTTCGCCGCGCGCAGCGCCTCGCGCGTCTCCGCGTTCATGATGAAGCGCGCGATCTCGGCGAGCAGGGTCAGGTGAGCCTTCGGGTCATTGCGCGGGCTGATGACCATGAACACGACGTGCACGGGGTCGTCGGTGCCGGCGTACTCCACGCCCTGCTCGACGATCGCGACGGCGCAGACCTGGTCCGGAAGCTCGGCCGAGTACGCGTGCGGCACCGCCACGCCCTCCCCGATGGCTGCGGGGAAGGCCCGTTCCCGCTCGAGCATCGCCGGCAGGAGGTCCTCCCGCGCCAGCGCCGGTACCGTCTGCACGAGCCGCGCGAGCATGGTCTCGAGCAGCGACTCCATGGTCACCGGCGTGTCGATCCGCAGGACCATTCCAGGTCGCACGCTGTTGCGCAGCGCGTCGCGGTAGCGCCGGACGTACAGTGCGCGCTGCCCGCCCCGGTCGACCTCGTCGGTCTCGCCCTGCGGCAGTCGGATGCTCTTCCCGTCGTACGTCGCCAGAAGGGTCGCGCCGTACGGGGCCTCGGCCTCCGGCGGGACGTCCATGACCGTCGTCGTCCCCTGCCCGATCTCGCTCGAGAGCGTGCTCGGACGCGGCAGCGCCGGCCACACGACCGCTCCCGCCCCGTCAGCGGACGTGTCCTTCGCCGGCAGCCCGCCCGCCGCGCACCGATAGACGTTGTCGTGACCGACGACGTCGCGCCACAACTCGCACACGCGCGCATTGAGGTCTTCGTTGTCGGTGAGGGCGAGCACGTAGCCCAGGTCGAGAAGCTGGTGCTTCTCCGCGACCTCGACGTCGCGGGCGTCCTCGCGCAGCGCCTGGTGCCCTTCCGCGATGGCCTCGTGCACGAGCGTCGCGCTCGTGTCGACCATCACGACGCTGCGCCCCGTGGCGTCACGGATGAACGAGGCGACCCGCCGGGCGAAGACGTGCGCCCCGACGATGAGCCAGCCCGTCGGGTCGGGGCGGAGCACGCGCAGCAGACGCGCCACCATCCCGGCCGTCGTGCCCTGCACGAGGATCGTCGAGATGATGACGGAGTAGGTGAAGGTCTCGACGAAGCGGGCCTGGGCGACCCCGCGATGCTCGAGGCTGATCGCGAAGAGCGACGCCATCGACGCAGCGACGATGCCGCGGGGCGCGACCCACGAGAGGAACGCGCGCTCGCCCGGCGTCACCTCGAGCCCGATGGCGCAGAGGAACACGCACACCGGGCGCACGAGGAACAGCACCCCCAGTACGGCGAGCCCGCCGCGGATGCCGAACTCGCCGAACTGCTCGATCTCGAGCCGGGCCGCGAGCAGCATGAACAGCGTGGCGATGAGCAGGTCGGTCACTTCGGCCTTGAACCGGCGCACCTCCCTCAGTTCGTTCTTCGCCGCCAGCCCCAGGCCGAAGCCCGCCACGGTCACCGCCAGCAGCCCGGCCTTGGAGATGACCGCCTCGGTCAGCCCGAACACCAGCACGGCGCCCGCCAGCGCGAAGATGTTGACGAGGTCCGGCGGAACGATGCGACGCCGGATCGCGAAGAAGATCACCGCTCCGCCGAGCGCCCCGATGCCGAGCCCGGCGCCGACCCGGACACCGAGGTTCAGAATGGCCTTGGGGGCCGAGTAGTCGCTGACCCATTCGAAGCAGAGCACCGCGATGAAGACGCCGATCGGATCGATGAGCACCGCTTCCCACTTGAGGATGCTGTAGAGGCGGTTCGTCACCCGGATGCGCTTGAGGAGCGGCGCGATGACGGTCGGGCCGGTGACGATCACCAGGCTTCCCGCCATCACCGCCTGCGGCCACGGCAGACCCACGAGCAGGCGAACGAGCAGCGTCGTCAGCAGCCAGGTCGTGAGGACGCCGATCGTCAGCAGGCGCTTGATCATGTCGGGCGCGGACCGGTAACCCTTGACGTGGAGCGTCAGGCCGCCCTCGAAAAGGATGAGGCCGACCGAGAGCTCGACGAGCACGAGGAGACCGTTCCCGAAGCTCTCGGGCTTGATGAGCCCGGCCACCTGCGGTCCGAGCAGCACGCCCCCGAAAAGAAGCACGACGATCGCCGGGATGCCGAGCCGGCGCGATGCGATCAGGAGCATCGTGCCGCCGGACACGATCGTCACCGCCGTCACGAGGATGTCATGCGACGCAGAATCCATCGGGGCGGATTGTAAGGACGGGCTGCGGGTCCCGCGCGGGCGGCCGTCCGGTCAGTCCCGCGCCCGGATCCCGCGCATCCCTGGGCCGCCGCTCGCGGGCGACGCCGGTGAAGCCGCGGCGGCTCCCGAACGCCGACTCCGCCGTGGCCCCGGCCTCCTCGATGTGACGCTCCAGGCACCGTCACGCCCCCGCCCGCTCGCGCGCTCCCGGCGCCGGTGAGATCCGGAGCGACCCGGACCGGGCCGCCAGGCGAAAGCTGAACTAAGGTCGCATCCGCAAACAACGTGCACAGTCGGCGGCAGGAAGGCCCTGGAATCAGGCTCTCGAACGTGGTCCGAATCAGCAAGTCATACTCGGACGCGCCCTAAGCCTCAGGACGTTGCTCGGGTGGATCTGCGCCCAGCGACGCACGACCTCGCGCGCCGACCACGACGCGGCACGGTCGGGGTCTGTCCGCAGGACGACGTGAAAGTGGTTCGACCACCGAGTACGCCGCGACGTCGATGGCGAAGACCTTCGAGAGCTCCTGAAGCCGATCCCGAATCCAGTCGCGGCGATGGTCGCAACCATCGCCGGAGCGCCGCACAGGAAGGCGCGCCGCACGCAGCGGCTGATGCAGTGGTAGAGACCGGACACCGTCCGATCGACGAGAACCGAGCGCGCGATGGGCATGGATGTGGGTTCGGGTGCAGGCGAGGTCGCCTGCACCACAAGCGTGGCGTCGTCGTTGTGGTGCAGGCGCCCTCGCCTG
>CAZXBB010000100.1:0-2943 GCA_964638815.1 uncultured Isosphaeraceae bacterium | reverse complement strand
GAATGCAAGACAGGCACTTCATCTCAATCTGGCCGAAGGGCGTTCACCGAAGGCTGTTCCGCACCTTCGACTCCAGCGCCGGGGGAACGCGGATATTCCACGCCGTGCCGCTCGCAGCTCGCGCGGAGAGCGGCGGCGGCGGCTCGAAGCGGCCCAACGAGCGAAGCATGAGGAAAGCCGGGCCGTCTGCGGTCTCGGTCTCGATGTACACCGCGAGACTCTCGATCTCGTAGAGCACGTCGGGCGGGACGGCGATCGAGTCTGTGAAGTCGAGGGCTTCCGCCTCGACGGGCGAGATCAGGGCTCGTCTGGACCGGGCGGACAATCGTGGCTCGGTGGCGTCGAGGACGGTCAGACGCGCATCGGGCCGTACGAGCAACGTCACCGGCGGGAGCGTCCAGCCCTGGCCTGGCTCGCCGTTCACGAGCGGTCGCGGCGCGAAGGCGATTTCGTAATAGGCGACGAGCGGTGCGAGATCCTCGGCGATCTCGACGCTTACCGTGACCGGCACCGCGGCTTCGCTGAAGGCGGGCCAGACGATGTCGAAGTCGTTCACCCGCCCCGGGTACAGGATGACCGGCCGGCTCTGTGCGCGGTCGCGTGTATCGACGGTCTTCAGCGTGTAGGACCCCGGTCGCACGGGCCCGAAGATCACCCGGCCCTCGGCATCGGTCGTCTTCTCGATCGTGGACGGGTGCTCCGCGGCCGCGTCGAACGGCCGGCCCACCAAGGCCACTCGGAAGCCGTCGTCGGGTGACCCGCCCCCGGTCGCGACGCGTACGCGGGCTTCCGTCCAGTCCATCGGGGGCGCGCTGCCGGCGACGTCCCCGCCGATCGTCTCGAGCTTCGCCAGCATCGCCGCGTTCAACTCGGCATTCTGGCGCATGGCGGTGAGCACGAAGAGGCACGCGGCCACGCACAGGATGGTCAACGCGACGTTCGTGATGAGTGCGGTTCGCTGCTGCATGGTGGTTTCCTTCATCGCTTCGAACCAGAGGCGCCGGGCGAGACGCGCGGGATCGCCGAAGCGTTCGATGACGGCCGCTCGCGCGGCCGGCTCGTCCGCGTGGCGCCGCTCGCGGTCCAGCGCGCAGCCGAGGTGATCGCTGATTTCGTCGACGATGTCCGCGCGCAGATCGCGTGGCTCGCCCTCGTGCGGTGGCGGCAATCGAGCGCGAAGCGCCTCAGGTGATTGCATGACGCTGTCCCAACACGCCGTCGACACCGGCGGCGAAGCGGGTCCACGAGTCGCGATTCGCCTTCATCGCGCGGCGTCCGGCGGGCGCGACGCGGTAGTACTTGCGGCGGCGGCCGTCGTCGGTGGTGACCCAGAACGAGGACACGAGGCCCCGCCGCTCCAGGCGGTGGAGCGCGGGGTAGAGGCTGCCCTCCTTCAGGTCGAAGCATCCGCCGGAACCGCTCAGCACGAGCTGCGAGATCTGATAGCCGTAGTTGTCGCCTCGGCCGATCACTTCGAGGATCAGCATCTCGAGGGTGCCTGAAAGGAGTTTGGAATCCACGTCGCCCCCCCTTACCTAGCCCGGTTATGTATATATGTAGCCTGTCTAGGTATCGAAGTCAACCACGAATTCAGCCGGCTCGCGTTCCCGTCGCCGATCGTGCACACGGACGCGCCATGGACGCGGACACACACGCCGTCGGCGCGCACGTCTCCGTGCTGATGAGCCTGAACGAGTTCGGGCGCGCGGAGACGCTGTGATGCACCAGGCGCGGGACGTCCGCGGGTGGCGCCCGCCGACGCCGACCGCCGGGCGAAGACGCGGGCCTGCCTCGATCAGACCTCCACGGCCTCGAAGCGGACGCGTCCCTCGACGAGGCGGGCGAAGTAGCCCTCGACCGCATCGATCGTGGTGACGCGGCGGACCACGGCCGCGGCGCGCACGAGGTCGGCGCGCTGGACCAGCTCGAGGCGACGGCCCTCGAGGTCCAGGCGTTCGGAGTAGAAGGCGCACCGCTCGTGCGCGACCAGCACGACGCGTTTGAGGCCGTGGACCTCGACGAGGAACTTGAGCTCGTCAACGACCCCCTGTTCCGCCAGACGCGCCTGCGGATGGTCGGCCAGACACGCGGGGCCGCCGGGGAGGGCCACGCGGTCGTAGCGCGGCAGGGAGAGGCCCTTCTGGAGAAAGTCATCGAAATGCTCGCCGACCCGGCCGTCGGAGCAGTAGATCGCGGCGGCGCGGATGCGTGCGTTGTCGTAGGGGAGCGCGCACTCGAAGATCGACGCAGCCACGGCGGGCCCGGCATCCACGATGGCATCAGACGGGTTCCGGGCGGCGGGCTGAGTCCGAGTGGAGCGCGTGGGCATGTCGGACAGCATAATCGGGTTCCGATCCCCATGGAAAACCGGCCGCGGCCCGACATCCTGACCAGTTGTCATGAGCAAAGCTGAAGCTCTCCCGGACACGCCGATATCCGTCGCCGACCTCGTCGCGTACGCCGCGGGAGCCGTGGTCAGCCGCACACTTATGAAGGGCCCCGCCGGCACGGTCACCGCGTTCGCATTCGACGCCGGAGAGGGACTGAGCGAGCACACGGCGCCGTACGACGCGCTGATCCTCGGGGTGGACGGAAGCGCACGGATCACCGTCGGCGCGGTCCGTCACGCGCTGACGGCGGGAGAGATCATCCGTCTGCCGGCCACGGTCCCGCACGCGATCGAGGCGACGAGCCCGTTCAAGATGCTGCTCCTGATGATCCGTTCCCCGGCTACCGGGCAGTAGAGCGTGTCCGCATCAGCCCGGTCGCCCGCGGCCTCGCCGACGGAGCCGTTTCGCAGATCTAGCAGCCTGTTGAAAAACTGGGGCGTTGCCTGAGTGCGATGCTTTTCGTCGTGGCAAGGAGCCGAACCGACGCCGTATTTGACGATACAGCGAGGTTTGGCGACGCCGTCCACGGCGGAAATGATCGTGCTCCGGCGGC
>CAZXBB010000099.1:0-1721 GCA_964638815.1 uncultured Isosphaeraceae bacterium | reverse complement strand
GACGGTCTCCGCGGGGAGGCCGTTCGCCTCGGCGTCCATGAGGATCAGCTCGATCCGCGACGTCATGATGCCGATCGGATTGTTCACCTCGTGCGCGATCCCGGCCGAGAGCCGGCCGAGGGCGCTGAGACGCTCCGCCTGTCGGGTCGCCCGCTCCATCGCCTTTCGCTCGGTGATGTCCGTGACGAACGCCATCGCCCGGAGTCCCTCGTCGGTGTCGACGTAGCTCAGCGAGATCTCCACGGGGAACTCGCTGCCGTCACGTCGGAGCGCGGTGAGGTCGAGCCCCTGTCCCATTCGGCGCACGCGCGGATCCCGGACGTAGCTCGTGCGATGGGCGACATGCCCGGATCGAAAGCGCTCCGGAAGCAGCATCTCCAGCGACCGGCCGGTCAGCTCCGACCGAGGGTAGCCGAACATCATCTCGGTCTGGCGATTCACCCCGATGATTGTACCAGCCGCGCTGACGATGACGATCGCCTCGGACGCGGCCTCGAGGATGGCGCTGGCCTGGGTCTCGCTGCGGCGCAGCGCCTCCAGGACGCGGCGGCGATCGCTGATGTCTTGCGCGATCGACGAGGCGCCCACGACCCGGCCTTCGCGGTCCTTGATCGGTGAGACGCCGAGCAGCACGGTCACGCGTCGGCCGTCCTTGGCCCGGCGCACCGTCTCGAACGCGTCGACCGTCTCGCCGCGCCGGATGCGCGCCAGGACGGCCTCGTCCTCATCCAGCCGGTCCTCGGGGGTGATGACCGTGATCGGCTGACCGAGCGCTTCGGCGCTCGTGTAGCCGAAGATCCGCTCGGCCGCCGGATTCCAGGCGGTGACGGCTCCCTCCAGCGTCCTGTCGATGATCGCGTCATGGGAGGACTCGACGATCGCGGCGAGACGCGCCTCGAGATGGGCGTCGAGTGGAAGGCCCCGGGTTGTCATCCGTGGGCGTCATCATACCGCTCGACCGCACCTCAGGGCATCCGGTCGGTTCCCCGCGCCTACCCCGCTGTATCGCCCCGGATCGCGGCACGGCATCCTTCACAGATCAGGTCCGCGGACGGCGCCCCGCACACGCAGGCCTCGTTCACGCCCGGCGGCGTCCGCTCCGGCGTGTCGTCCTCTGTCGTCGCAGGCACCGTCAGCACCGGACAGCTCGCACGACGAACCACCGCCTCGGCGACGCTTCCGAGCAGTGCCCGGGACACCCCTGTGCGCCCGTGCGTACCCATGACGATCATGTCGATGCCGTGCCGCGAGGCATAGGAGACGATCTCCCGTGCCGGTCGGCCGAACACGAGCGCCGTGACGGCGTCGAGGTCGCGGCCGAGCTCGGCGAGGGCCACGCTCGCCTCCAGGTCTCCTGCCGTCAGTCGAGCAGATCCTCGTCGTCGGGCCAGTCGTCGACGAGCAGGCCGTGCAGAACGGCCCGGCCGGGAAGCTTGAGTGTCACGACGGCCGCGCTTGCCGTGGCGGCCGCGGCGGAGAAGGTGGACGGCACGCCGCTGACCTCGCGCCCGCGCTGGGCAGCCACGCGCGCGGGGGACATGGCGACGACCAGAGCGACCGCGGCCAGCAGTGGCCAGTATCCTGCCGCCCCGCGCCGTCGAACGTCGCACACCGGCGGTTTGTTCATCGGCGTGTTGACCGTGCAGGCGCGTTGCCAAGGCGCTCGTGAGGAAATACGCCCGGTTGTCGCGCGAGACGCGAGGCACGAGCGGGACAGTCGG
>CAZXBB010000098.1:0-13339 GCA_964638815.1 uncultured Isosphaeraceae bacterium | reverse complement strand
CGGGGGCGGCTCCGGGGGCGGCTCCGGGGGCGGCCGATGCCGGGACGGAGCGATGATCGCCGGTCACGGCGCCGCTTCCCCGGTGCGACGCAGACGCGGCAGCCGCATGTAGGTGAGCGTGCGCCACACGAACTCGAGCGGCCCCATCCGGAACACCTGCAGCCAGATCAGGCTGGCGACGATCTGCCCGGCGAAGATCGCCACGACGAGCGCGAGCATCGCCGGACGGCCGAGCGTGCCGAACTTCGCCAGGCCCCACCAGTACATCACGTAGGTCGAGATCACGGACTGCATGATGTAGTTCGTGAGCGCCATGCGGCCGACGGCGGCGAACGCCCGCACGACGATCGCGAGCGCCCCGCTCTGCACGATGAGCACGACCGCCCCGACGTAGCCGAAACAGAGCGTCATGCTGCCGAAGTAGTGAACGCCCTCGCCGGCGAGCCAGCGCCAGCTCGCCCCGAACGCGGTCCCCGACGTCAGCCAGAACGCGAAGAGCTCGAGGGGAAGGCCCGCGCCGAGCCCGATCGCGCAGAGCCTCCGGTGCCACGGCCGGCGGTGCGACGCGAAGAAGTCGAGCTTCATCAGCCCCGCCCCCACCGCGAACATGGCGATGATGCGCCACGCCAGCGAGAAGAGCACCTGGATGAGGATGACGCCCCACGTGAAGAGACGCAGCGATGCGGCAAGGCTGAAGGGGCCTTCGCCGTACGCGATGCGCTCGAACCCGGCGAAGCTCTCGTCGAAGAGGAACGTGGGGTTCGTCACCATGAGCTCGACCAGGGTCGCGAACGGAGCGCGGCGGAAGGCATCGGGATCGGGATCGGCGCCGGGGCCCGATCCGGCGGGCGCGTCGGCGGGCGCGTCGGCGGACGGGTCGGCGGACGGGTCGGCGGACGCGTCGGCGGACGGGTCGGCGGACGGGTCGGCGGGCGCGTGCGCGTCCGGATCCGCGGCCGGGTCCGCGGGCGCGTCCGGGTCCGCGGCCGGGTCCGGGTCCGCGGCCGGGTCCGGCTCCGGGTCCGCGTCCGCGGCCGGGTCCGCGTCCGCGGGTGCGTCCGCGGGTGCGTGCGGGTCCGCGTCCGCGGGCGCGGCGGAGGCCCCGGTGTTCTCCGCGTGCAAGGTGGTCGCGACGTGCGCCGCTCCGAGCCCGAGGCTGACCAGGCCCGCGAGCAGGAAGATCACGAGCGCCGTGATGATCAGCGCGCGGCCGCTGAAGGTCGAGAGGAGCAGAAGGACGATCCCGCAGCCCGCGTAGAAGAACAGGATGTCGCCGTACCAGAGGAAGTACACATGGGCGAAGCCGAAGAGCGCGAGGATCAGCAGCCGGCGGAGGTAGACGCCGACGTACGGCCGGCCCGCCGCCCTGGCGCGAGTCATCATCACCACGAGGCCCATCCCGAAGAGGAGCGAGAACAGCGAGATGAACTTGAACTCGCAGAAGATCTTGATGAAGCCCCAGGCCGCGACCTCCGACGTCGTCGCGTCGTCGCCTCCGATCGGACCGAAGAGCATGGGGAACGTGCCGCCGAAGAACGGCATGTTGACGAAGAAGATGCCGAGCAGCGCGAAGCCGCGCAACGCGTCGAGCGCGAGGATGCGATCTCGCTCGCCGATCGGACCGAGCGGGACGGAAGAGATGGACTCACTGGTCTCCGGCATACCGCATCCCCAATGTCATGTTCACCGCGGAGGACCGCGGAGGCAGGACAGATCTCTACGCGGCGTTCGCTCCTGCCGTTACGGTCTTCGCCGCACGCACGCCCGGACGCGACCCGGGACGCGACCCGGGACGGGACTCGCGACACCCCCGATCCTCGCGCCTCTTCGCGGCGCCTCGCGACTCTTCGCGGCGGACCCTCACGAGCATCTCGACCCCTCCAGCATCCAGGCCAGCACCGCCTCGGTATCGGACAGGTCCTCGACGAGCAGGTCGGGCGCGTGCGGCCGCAGCATCTCGACTCCGCATGACGGCCCCGTCCCCACCGCGAGCGCGCGGCAGCCGTTCGCCCGGGCGCAGTCGATGTCGTGCGGCGTATCGCCGCTGATCACGACGTCGGCGGGATCGATCGGGCGGCCGGCGTGGACGCGGAACCGGTCGATCGCGACGGGCGGAAGATCGCGCCGCGTGGCCCCGTCGGAGCCCCAGGCCGCCACCGGGAAGTCTGCGGGGTCGAGACCGGCCGACGACACCTTCATCGCACCGGTCTCGGGATAGTTGCCCGTGAGCAGGCCGAGCGTCACGCCGTCCGTCGCCTTGAGCCGGGTGACCAGGGTCTCGACGCCGGGCAGCAGCCGCGCCTTCGCGATGGTCGCGAAGTGCACGGCGAGGATCTCCGCGTAGGTCGCGCGAAACACGTCGTGCATGCCGGCCGGGTCGTCGCACCCGTTCGCGCGGGCCGCGTCGTTCCAGATCAGCGGGTCGAGGCGCCCGGAAATCTCCACGCCGTCGAACGAGAAGCCGGGGGACAGGAGCCGCCGCCCGGCCTCGATCATGGCGCGGGCGCCGGCGCCGCCGGAGAGCAGGAGCGTGCCGTCGATGTCGAACAGAATCAGCATGGGGCGACCTTCGTTCCGGCGCGGCTCACCCGCCCCGGATCATCTCCACCACGTGCGCCGCCTTTTCGTTCGGCACCGGGATGGTCAGCGCGTACTGCGCGATCCTCCACACGCCGTGCGCGCGGATGAGCGTGCCCGTGCCGCGGCAGCGCCCGTATTTCGCGTTGTCGAGCAGCTCGTGGAACCACGCCACCGGCCGGTCGCCGTCGATCACGACCTGCCGCGCGGCCACGGTATACGTCCAGCCGTCGCCGCGACGGAACCGCTCGTCGGCGTAGCGGCGGAACTCCGGGACGGTCCACCGCTCCGATGCGTCGGTGCCGATGAAGACCGCGTTCGGCGCGAAGTGGCGGAAATAGCGATCGGCGTCGGCCGCGGCGGCTGCGGCGTGGAAGTCGTCGAGGACGCGGGCGATCCCGGTCTCCGCGGGATCCACGGACCGGCTGCGCTGCGTGGCCGCGCAGCCGTTCATCAGAAGGAGACACGGAAGGAGCGCGAGACACGGAAGGAGCGCGCCCGGGACGCTCACGCCGCCACCGCCGCGCATACCTTCTTCGCCGCATCCGCGAGGTCCGTCGCGCTCGACATCGTCGGGATCTCGCTCCGCGCCTCCTCCAGGATCTGCCGGGCGGCGTCCACGTTCGTCCCCTCGAGCCGCACCACGAGCGGCACCCGGAAGCCGACGTTCTTCGCCGCGCTCACGATCGCGCGGGCGACCTTGTCGCACTGCATGATGCCGCCGAAGATGTTGACGAGCACCCCCTGCACGGCCGCGTCCGAGAGGATGATCCGGAACGCCTCGTTCACGGCCTCCTCGCTCGCGCTGCCGCCGACGTCGAGGAAGTTCGCGGGCTCGCCGCCGTGCAGCTTGATGATGTCCATCGTGCTCATCGCGAGTCCCGCTCCGTTCACGAGACAGCCGATGTTTCCTTCGAGGGCGACGTAGCTGAGACCGTGCTCGTGCGCGCGCATCTCCGCCGGATCCTCCTCGGCCGCGTCGAACATCGCGGCGATCTCCTCCTGGCGGAACAGTGCATTGTCGTCAAAGTTGAACTTCGCATCGATCGCCATGACGCGGCCGTCAGGATGCTCCTTCGTGGCCGGCGTGACGACGAGCGGATTGATCTCGGCGAGCGAGGCGTCGGTGTCGCGAAAGAGCTTCGCGAGACGCAGCATCACGTTCACCGCCTGGTTGACCTGCTTGCCCTTGAACCCGAGGGCGAACGCCAGCTCCCGGGCCTGGTACGGTTCGAGCCCCCGCAACGGGTGCAGCGGCGCCTTGAGGATCGCGTCCGGGTTCTTCGCCGCGACGGCCTCGATCTCGACGCCGCCCTCCGCCGAGGCGATGAGGGTCGAGGTGTTTCGCGCGCGGTCGATGGTGATGGCGAGATAGTACTCGCGCTCGATGTCCACGCCGGCCGCGACGAGCAGACGCTTGACCTCGAGCCCCCCGGCGCCCGTCTGCGGCGAGACCATCCGGTGCGAGAGCATGAAGTTCGCGGCTTCGCGCGCCCCCTCGACGGAGCGCACGAGCTTCACGAAGCCGGCCTTGCCGCGTCCGCCCGCGTGCACCTGCCCCTTGATGACGGCGAGCGTCGCACCGCCATCGAGCAGTTTCTTCGTCTCGGCGACCGCCGCGTCCACGGACTCGACCATCGCCCCGTCGGGAACGGGAACGCCGGCGTCCCGCAGGAGCTGGCGGCCCTGGTATTCGTGGATCTTCATTGGCGGGATGGTAGCAGAGAAGGCACGGGAGGCGGAAGGCACGAGGGCCGGCAGGCAGGAGCCCGGACGGACGCTCTTGCACCTCGGCACTTTCGTCTTCGTGCCTTCGTGCGCGCTTCGGCCGTCCCCTACATCTTCCGGTACCGGTCGATCAGCCGCTTGATCTCGTACGGCCCCGGGATGTCGCGGATCTCGATCTCGATCCCGTCCTGGCCGGCGCTGTCGATGCCGATGTAGCCGACGCGGAAGATGCGCTGGACGAAGTTCTGATCAATGTCCACGCTGCGCACGTGATCGTGGAGCACTTCGGTCGAGTGACGGCGGATGATTCCCTCGTGCCGCACTGTCCGCTTGTTCGTGATCGTGACCTTGATCCACAGTGTAGTCGCCAGCCACCAGCCGAGGAGCCAGATCACGCCGCCCAGGAGCGGGAAGAGGCCGAGCCAGGCGGCCCACGTCGTGGCGGTCCGCCAGCCCCAGATCGCAGCGGCCGTCCCGCCGACGATCAGCGCGAAGATGACGAGGAAACGGAAGGGATGCGCCCGCACCATGGCCGGCCGCACCACGGCGAGCTCGTGCTCCGGCCCGCCCGCGGATGCCGGCGACTCGCGGCGCGGGGGCGGCGCCTCGCTGCGCCCGGCCGGAACGTCCTCGGCCGGGACGCGATTGATGTCACCGCACAGCGGACACGCCACCTTGCCGCCGGCGGTATCGTCCTCGACCGTGAAGGCACGCTCGCACTTGTCGCAGATGATGTCGATCATGAAACTTCACCGTCCTTCACAAGTTGGTCCCCTATCCCGACATGACCCGACATGACCCGCATGATCCGGCATGACCCGGCATGACCCGGCGGGCTCTTCGCACTATCGTAGGGATGTTCGGGGAACGGACCGGGGCGGCCGGACGCGGCCGGTCCGTAATTCGTTGGCGCCGTTCCGGAAGAAGCCGGTCATGGGGCGGTGAACCGGACTGCGGCCGGCACTCTCGCGACACTCGCGATACTGGGAAACCAAGGTGAAGATCGTCCTCATCGTTCTCGTGCTGCTGGTCGCCGTCACCGTGACCGGGGCGCTCCTCGCCGGCCCCCAACTGCGTGACAAACTCGCGAGCCTGAAGCCGAAGCCGCCCACCACGGCGGTCCGCATCGAGAAGGCCAGGGTCGGCACGCTCGTCGAGACGGTGTCCGCGCCGGGCGAGATCGAGCCGCACACAAGGGTCAACATCGCCGCCGTCGTCTCGGCCCGCGTGCTCGAGCTGCCCTTCCGCGCGGGTGACCTCGTCAGGAAGGGCGACGTCATCGGCCAGCTCGACGACCGCGACCTCCAGACGCTCCTCTCCTCGGCCAGGGCCCGCCACGAGGGCGAGCAGGCTCGTCTCCGCTCGGAGGCGCGCCGGAAGCTCGGCGCGGAGGGCAACCTGGATTTCGCCGAGAAAGAGCTCGATCGCATGCAGAAGCTGTACGCGTCGGGCGACGTCTCGCGACGCGACCTCGACTCGGCGCAGGAGCGTTTCGACGATCTCAGGACCTCGGCCGACACGCTGACGCACTCGATCTCCATGATCGAGAGCTCGCTCGCCGCCGCCCAGGCCGACATCAACCGCGCCCAGGAGGGCATCAACAACACGGTCATCGTCTCGCCCATCGACGGCGTCATCACCTGGTTGGGCGTCGAGGTGGGCGAGATCGTGACGGGCAGCACCACGAATCCAGGCACCGTCGTGATGACCATCGCCGACCTCTCGCGGATGGTGCTCAAGGCCCAGGTCGCCGAGAGCGACATCGCCGAGGTCAAGGTCGGGCAGAAGGCGAAGATCTTCATCAACGCCTACCCCGACGAGATCTACAGCGGCACCGTCCGGCACATCGCACTCCAGCGTTCGGGCAGCGCCGACGGGACGGGGTACTTCGAGACCGAGGTCGAGATCGACCTGCGCGGCGGGCAGATCTACTCCGGCCTCGTCGCGAACGTGGACATCGAGATCGCGACGCACGAGGGCGTCGTGGTCCCGTACCAGGCCATCGTCACGCGGACGACGGACGAATTGCCCGAAGCGCTCCGCGACGACCCGCTCGTGGACAAGGCGAAGAAGAAGACCCACGTCGTCTATCGCGTCGTCGAAGGCAAGGCGGTCTGCACGCCGGTCGAGGCCGGCAAGAGCGACCTGACGCACCGGCTGGTCAGCGAAGGGGTCGCGGAGGGCGACGAGATCATCACCGGTCCCTACAAGGCGCTCGAGTCGATCAAGCACGACGAGGCCGTCAGCAACGCGGACGAGAAGACGGCCGGCGACGCCGCACCGGCGGACAAGGACTCGAGCGAAGGAGACTCGAGCGAAGAAGACGCGAGCGAAGAAGACGCGAGCGAACGGGACTCGAGCGAAGAAGACGCGAGCGAAGAGGACGCAAGCGAACGGGACTCGAGCGAAGAGGACGCCGCGTCCGCGGACCCCGGCGAGGATGCGTGATGATCATCCGCACCCGCCAGCTTCAGAAGATCTACCGGGTCGGCGTCGAGCGGATCCACGCACTGCGCGGCGCGGACATCGACATCGAGCCGAACGAGTTCGTCGCGATCATGGGTTCGTCGGGATCCGGCAAGAGCACGCTCATGAACCTCCTCGGGTGCCTCGACAAGCCGACGTCGGGGCGCTATCTCATCGAGAACCGCGACGTCAGCCGGATGAACCAGGCCGAGCTGGCCAGGGTGCGCAACGAGAAGATCGGGTTCGTCTTCCAGTCGTTCGAGCTTCTCTCGCGCGCGACCGCGCAGCGGAACGTCGAGCTGCCGCTCGTCTACGCGAAGGGCGGCTGGGGGAGCCGCCGGCGTCGCGCGAAGGCGGCGCTCGAGCGCGTGGGTCTCGCGGATCGGCGCACGCACCGGCCGAACCAGCTTTCCGGCGGCCAGAAGCAGCGCGTCGCGATCGCCCGCGCGATCCTCAACGATCCGGCGATCCTGCTCGCCGACGAGCCGACCGGCAACCTCGACTCGGCGACCACGAAGGAGATCATGGCGCTGTTCGAGCAGCTTCACGACGAGGGGCAGACGATCCTCGTCGTCACGCACGAGGACAACGTGGCGGGGCACTGCGATCGGATCATCCGCCTCTCCGACGGCTACATCGACTCCGACCTTCCGACCGCCCGGGACCCGGTGTACCAGGCGCACCTCGAGCAGCAGGCCGCGCTCGCCCTGGCGCCGCGGCGCCGACCCGGGGCGCCCGAGGACATCGGCGCCGTCGACAACCCGTACGCGTCGGGAGCATAGATGTTCAGCCCCGTCTTCATCTACCAGGCGATCGTCCTCGCGCTCGGGCAGATCTGGGCGAACAAGACGCGCTCGTTCCTGACGACACTCGGCATCATCATCGGCGTCGCGTCGGTGACGGCGGTGATCGCGGCGCTCACGGGCCTCAAGACGCAGATCCTTGACGAGTTCGAGACGTTCGGCGCGAACAAGATGTTCATCTTCCCGGACCGGCCGGACGACGCGCCGCAGAACAAGTATCCGTGGCCGGCGATCCGGCTCAAGCCGGAGGAGCTCCGTGCCATCGACGAGAACTGCCCGTCGATCCGGCGCGTCACGCCGACCACGCGCCTCGACGCGAACATCCAGCACCGCGACAGGGTCCAGCCGGGCGTAACGATCACCGGCATCTGGCCGACGTGGCACGACATCGAGAACCGCAAGGTGATCACCGGGCGCCCCTTCGCGCCGAGCGACGAGGAGAACGCGCACCAGGTGTGCCTCGTCAACGAGGCGGCCATCGACGAACTGGATCTCCCTCTCGATCCGAGCGGCGACACGATGCTCATCAACGGCCGCCGCTTCCTGATCGTCGGCGTGGTCGAGACGCTGAAGTCGAGCATGTTCGGCCCGAGCACGGCGTCCAGCGAGGTGTTCATCCCCTTCTCGATGGCCGTCAAGCTCCAGAACCCGTTCTACTTCTTCTACATCATCTGCAACGTGATGTCGCCCGAGGTCGCCGAGGAGGCCGAGGCCGAGGCGGGTTACGTCCTGCGCAACCTCCGTCAGCTCGAGCCGGACGAGCCCGACACCTTCCAGATCGAGCCGATCGACCAGTACATCGAACAGTTCAAGTCTGTCGCGGCGGGCATTACCGCCGTGGCCGGCGGCATCGTCGCCGTGTCGCTGCTGGTGGGCGGAATCGGGATCATGAACATCATGCTCGTGTCGGTCTCGGAGCGTACGCGCGAGATCGGCCTGCGCAAGGCCGTCGGGGCGACCCCCGCGGCCATCCTCATGCAGTTCCTGCTCGAGGCGATGACGCTCTCTCTGCTCGGCGGACTCGTCGGCCTCGCCGGGGGGGAGGCGCTTGCGCTTCTCATGACGATCCCGGAGGAAGGGCTCAAGGAGGCGGCCGTGCCGATGTGGGCCGTGATCCTGTCGTTCGTCTTCAGCGCGTCCGTGGGCGTGATCTTCGGTATGTTCCCGGCAATCAAGGCCGCCCGGCTCGATCCGATCGAAGCCTTGCGCCACGAGTGAGGCTTGCTTCCGAGAACCCGCATGAACACGACAACCGTCTCGCGCTCCGTCCGCCGGAGCCTGCTGCTGCTCCTCGCGCTCGCCCCCGCGGGGTGCACGAATCCCTTCAACACGACCGACTTCCTCACGTGGGAGCCGGACCCCGGGCGCATCCACGACATCGACCGGATGAGCTTCGTCGAGCGCTCCCGGTCCGCCCCCGTGCCGGTCGACGTCATCTCGGACATGAGCGACGAGGAGCTCGACGCCCGCATTCGCGAGCGTCTTCGCGCCGCGGCGTCGATGCCGTCGGTCGGGATGTCGCTCGAGGAGGTGCGGGCGACCGCGCTCGAGCACAACCTCGACCTCCAGGTGCAGTTGCTCAACCCCGCGCAGACCCAGGCCCAGGTCGACGCCGAGGAGGCGAAGTTCGAGTCGGTCTTCTCGCTGTCGGCGCAAAGGAGCCGAACGGACCGCGCGGCGATCCTCCAGACGGAGGCGAGCAAGGCGACGACCGATCGTTACTCGGCGGGCGTCACGATCCCGCTGCGCACGGGCGGCACTGCGACTGTCAACTTTCCGTTCAGCGAGACCGAGACGAACAACATCTTCAGCAACCTGAACCCCGCGTACCGGGCGGACCTCCAGTTCTCGATCAGCCAGCCGCTCCTCCGCAACGCCGGCAACCGTGTGAACACGCACTCGATCCGCGTGCAGCGGACGCAGCACTTCATCACCTCCGCCCGGACCAAGCTCGAGGCCATACGGATCCTCGCGAACGCCGACCGCGCCTACTGGCGGCTCTACGCGGCGCAGGAGGAGCTGAAGGTCCGCCAGCAGCAGTACGAGCTGGCGATGACCCAGCTCGATCGGGCGCGCCGCCGCGTCGAGGCCGGCGACGTCGCCGAGATCGAGATCATCCGCGCGCAGTCCGGCGTCTCGCAGCGTCTCGAGGCGATCATCATCGCCGACACGAACGTGAAGCGAGCGCGCCGCGATCTCAAGCGGATCCTCAACCAGCCGGATCTGCCGATGGATTCGGCGACGCGATTCGACCTCGCCTCGGCCCCGGACCCCCTCGGCCTCGACCTCGACGCCGATGAGCTCGCCGACTTCGCTCTCGCCAACCGCATGGAGATGCTCGAGCTCGAGCTCCAGCTCGCCATCGACGCGAGCGCCATCGACTTCCAGCGGAACCAGAAGCTCCCGCTCATCACCCTGGACTACCGCTACATCCCCAACGGTCTCGGCACGACCTACAACAACGCGTTCGACCAGGTCGTGGATCATTCCTTCGAGGACTGGTCGCTCGGCATCAACGCCGACATCCCGCTCGGCAACGAGGCCGCCCTCGCGCGTCTGCACCAGGCGGTGCTCGCCCGCGTCCAGCGTCTCGCGACGCGCGAGCAGCGCGAGGCTTCGATCCGCCAGGAGGTCTACGACGCGGTGGACCAGCTCCAGCAGAACTGGCAGCGCATCCTCGCCGCCCGGCAGGACGCGATGCTCGCGGGTCGCACGTACGAGGCGGAGCAGCGCCAGTTCGAGGTCGGCACGCGCACGAGCACCGACGTCCTCGACGCCGCGACCCGCCTGGCCGACGCCCAGTCCGCCGAGATCCGGGCGCTCAGCGACTACCAGATCGCCCAGGTTGACCTCGCGTTCGCGACCGGCACGCTGCTCGGGTACGAGAAGGTGCGCTGGGAGCCGATCGACGTGCCGTACGAGCGGGGGACGTTCTTTACGCAGTCGCGCTAGCCCGCGCGTTCGGGAACTGCGACGCCGCTTGAGTGCGATGCATTTCCCGTCACGAGCCTGAACGGCACCCGCGGCCGACGCTACACTCGCCCCCGTGTCCATCCTCCCCCACGTCCCCGCTTCCACGACGCCCGACGATCTCCTCGCCGGGCTGCTCGAGTACTGCCAGGCGCAGGGGATCGAGCCGTACGGCGAGCAGCTCGACGCGTTCGACGCCATCGCGGAGGACCGGAACGTCGTCCTCAACACGCCGACCGGCTCGGGGAAGTCGCTCGTCGCGCTCGCGGTGCACTTCGTCGCCCACTGCCGCGGGGAGCGGAGCATCTACACAGCGCCGATCAAGGCGCTCGTGAACGAGAAGTTCTTCGACCTGTGCCGCGCCTTCGGACCGGAGCGCGTGGGTCTCATGACCGGCGACGCGACGGTCAACCGGGACGCGCCCCTGATCTGCTGCACCGCCGAGATACTCGCGAAGATGGCGCTCGCCGAGGGTGTGCGGACACCCTACCGCCGGGTCGTCATGGACGAGTTCCACTTCTATTCCGATCCGCAGCGCGGCATGGCATGGCTGATCCCGCTGGTCGCGATGACCGAGAGCCGATTCCTGCTGATGTCGGCGACGCTGCGGGAGCCCGAGGCGATCGCCGCCGACCTCGAGCGACGCACCGGACGCGACACGGTGGTCGTCCGATCGGACACCCGGCCCGTCCCGCTCGAGTTCGAGTACCGCGACAACCTGCTGCTCGAGACCATCGAGCACGTCCGGCTCAACGCGCTCACGCCCGCGTATCTCGTCTCCTTCACGAAGCGGGATGCCGCGGCGCTCGCTTCGCAGCTCCGCAGCACGCCGGTCCCCGACGCCCTGAAGGATTCGGTGAAGGAGAAGCGCATCGCCATCGCGGCGGCGATCGAGGGCCGCGGATTCGAAACACCGTTCGGCCAGAAGCTCAAGGCGCTGCTGCCCCACGGCATCGCCGTGCACCACGGCGGCATGCTGCCGAAGTACCGCCGCCTCGTCGAACGTCTCGCGGGCGCCGGGCTCGTGACGCTGATCTGCGGCACCGACACGCTCGGCGTCGGCGTCAACCTGCCGCTCCGCACGGTCATCTTCACGCAGCTCTACAAGTTCGACGGCACCGCGAGCCGCCTGCTCTCGTCACGCGAGTTCCGCCAGATCGCCGGCCGCGCCGGACGCAAGGGCCACGACGACGTCGGCACGGTGATCATCCAGGCCCCGGAGCACGAGGTCGCCAACCGCCGCAGGAAGATCAAGGCGGGCGCGGGCGGGAAGAAGTTCCACGCCCAGTCCCCGCCGAAGGGATTCAAGGGGTGGAACGAGCAGACGTTCGAGAAGCTCCAGGCCGGCAAGGTCGCGGCGCTCGTCACGCGCTTCCGCGTGACGGGGCTCCTCGTCCTTCAGGCGCTCGCGCGGCCGGGCGACGGACGCGCTGCGCTCGCGGACCTGATCCGTTCGGTCGGCGAGGATGTCGAGGCGAACCTCGCGCGGGCCGACGAGATCATCGCGTCGCTCGAGGAGGGCAACATGATCGAGCGGCTCCCCGCGCCCGACGCGGAAGGCCGGCTCTACGCGGTGAAGCAGACGCTCGACGTGACGTTCGACCGCCCCCTCGCGCCGTTCCTCGAGAGTGCGCTGGGGCTCGCGGACCGCGACGATCCCGACCACGCGCTCGACGTGCTCAGCATCGTCGAGTCGGTCCTCGACGACCCGCCGCAGATCCTGCGCGCCCAGACCCGCCAGGCGCGCAACGAGCTCTACGCCGAGCTGCGGGCGAGCGACTCGTACTCGCTCGACGACCGCAACGCGATGCAGGAGAGGATGGAGACGGTCGAGCATCCCCAGCCGCTCGGCGAGGAGATCCGAATCGCGTTCAGCTCGTGGCGCGATCGCTTTCCGTGGCTCGCCGACCAGACGCCGAGCCCGAAGAGCATCGCCCGCGACCTCTCCGAGCACGGCGACACCTTCAGCGAGTACGTCCGGCGTCTGGAGATCGTCCACGAGGAGGGCTCGCTCCTGCGCTATCTCTCGGACGCCTACCGGCTCCTGTCGAAGCACCTGCCCGATGTCGTGCGAACCGAGGACGTCGAGGCGCTCACGGAGTGGCTGGGGGCGATCGTGCACCGCGTGGACTCGAGCGTCGTGGCGGAGTGGGAGCGGTTCGGCGCGGACGGCGGCGTGATCGGCGCGCTGCCGGTCGAGGATGAAGACACCGACGTGGACGCGCAGTACGACGTCACCCGCGCCGCGCGCGGCTTCCGCGTGATGGTGCGCAACGTGGCGTTCGGCTGGATCAGGGCCCTCGCCGCGCGGCGCGAGTCCGAGATGGGCGTGGCGAGCGAGACCCTGGCCGCGTACCGGGCGCAGTACGACGAGATCCTCACGACGCCCGCCGCGCGCGGCCCGGAGAACTTCGAGTACGACCACGACACGGGCGCCGTCACGCAGACGATCCTCGACCCCCACGACGACCGCCAGTGGATCATCCGCGGAACGGTTGACTTCGAGGCATCGCGCGCGGAGGGTCGCGCGGTCGTGGCGATCACCGCCGTGGGGCCGCGCGTGGAGATCGCCGGGCGGACGTGAGTCTGGTGCGTGGCGGGTGCGCCGCCCGACCCTGCCGCGCAGGACCCGGGGCACACCGACTCCTGCGCGACGCGGGCGATCGCGGACGCCGTCGCGCGCCGCGAACGCGGTCGCGCACGCGGTCGTGGTCGCGCACACGGTCGCGCACACGGTCGCGGTCGCGCACACGGACGCGGACGCGCACACGGACGCGCACGCGCACGCGGTCGCG
>CAZXBB010000097.1:0-14841 GCA_964638815.1 uncultured Isosphaeraceae bacterium | reverse complement strand
GGTTCCGGTGTGCCCCGGTCCTGTGCTCTGACAGGGCCGGGTGGGGTGCCAATGGAACCACGGCTTCGGAACTTCGTACACCACCCGGCCCTTGCCGAGCCAAGGACCGGGGCACACAGCCTTGGGGCGCGTTGCAGTTCTTCAACGGGCGGCCAGAGCCGGCATCGCGGTTCCGGCCTGAGTCCACAGCACTCTAGCCCGTATCCGGCGTCTGCTCGTACTTGAGCGCCTCGGCCGGTCTTCCCATGCTGCGGTAGAGCTCACCGAGCCGCGCGCGGGTGCGCCCGGCATCGGAGTCCCGCATCTCGCGCAGCACCTCGAGCGCGCCGAGGAGCAGCGTCTCCGCCTCGCCGTGACGCCCAAGCGCCGTGAGGCACTCGCCGAGGAGGCTCTCGGTGCGGGCGAGACGCCGGTCGTCGCCGAGACGGGTCTGGATCTCGATCGCCTCGCGCAGCGTGCGCTCGGCCCCGGCATCCTCGCGCCGGCGATGCAGAACGTCGCCGAGGTAGAACAGGCTGACGGCCTTCGACAGCTCGACGGTCTTCGCCTCCTTTCCGGCGTCCTTGATGCGCACCGCTTCCTCGAGCAGCGTTCGCGCCTCGTCGTAGCGACCGAGCTCCATGCGGCAGCGCCCGAGGTTGTTGGTGGCGTAGCCGATCTCGAGGTGATCGGGATCGTCGTCGTGGAGCTTGCGCATCGACGTCAGCGCCTCGGCGAGGAAGGGCTCGGCCTCGGCAAAACGCTCCTGCGCCATCAGGCAGAAGGCCATGTTGCTGACGCTGCGCACGGTGTCCTGGTGATCGTCCGGCAGGAGGGCCTGCCGGATCTCGAGCGCTCTTCGGTACAGCGGCTCCGCGGAGACCGGATCCCCCCGCCGCCGGTTCAGGAAGGCGGCGAGGTGCTGGGACGACTCGGCCAGGTCGAGCCGGGCGCGATCCGTGCCGTCGCGCTCCGCCAGCTCCTCCCGCATCGCGAGCGCCCGGCGGTAGTAGTCCTCGGCCCGGTCGTTCTCCTCCATGTCGAAGGCGAGCTCGCCCAGCTCCGCGAGCGTCTGCGCAATCTCCTCGTGCGGCGGTTTCAGGTAGTGCTCGCGGAGCGCGTACACCGTGTCGATGAGCTGCTTCGCCTTGTCCAGTTCCTTCAGCTTGCGGTAGGTGCGCCCCAGCGTGAGCAGGCACGTCGCCTTGACCTCGGGCTCGTCGACCGCCGCGAACATCGCCTCGCCCCGCGGGAGCATGTCGATGACGCGCACGTTGCGACCGAACTTGTCCAGCGGATCGGGAGACGCGATGAACTCCTCGAGCAGCCGCAAAGCGTTCTTCGCCTTCTCCGCCTCGATCTCCTTCGCGTGCCTGAGCAAATTCTCGCGGAACCCCCACACGCCCGCGACCACGCCGAGGAGCGCGAGCAGGCAGACCACGCCGACCGCCACGCGCGCGACCCGCCGCCGGTTGTACGCGCGGCGCCGCTCCGGCAGACGCTCGAGGCGCTTGGCGAGCCCCTGCGCGCTGCCGAGACGCTCCTGGTCGTGACCTTCGACGCACGCGGCGATGTCCTCGCGCAGCAGCGGCATGGGAACATCGCGCTCCCACCCCTGCGCGAGCGGCCGGTCGAGATCGCCGACCACCATCTGGTAGAGCATGACGCCCAGCGCGTAGACGTCACCGAGCACGGTGAACGGCTTTCCCGCGAGCAGCTCGGGCGGGGCGTACATCTGCGTCGTCGTCGTGCCGCCGCCCTCCGTCGCGGGCGTGAAGCCGGCGATCGTGATGTTGCGGCCTTCCATGTCCTCCGGATGCGAGAGCGTGCCGATGCCGAAATCGGCCAGACGCGGGCGCGGCTCGCCCTCTTCCTCGCTGATCAGGATGTTCCCGGGCTTGATGTCCTTGTGAACGATGCCGACGGAGTGCGCCGCGGCGACGGCGCGGGCGGCGCGGGCGACGAGGTCGATGCGGGTCTCAAGCGGCACCTGGTCGATGCCTCCCTTCGACCGCGCCCAGTCCGCGAGACTGCCCGCGGGCGTGTACTCACTCTCGAGGAAATAGGGCGGCTCCTCGAGCTGGACTTCGAAGAGGCGGGCGATGTCCTTGCGGTCGCCGAGGGCGTCGCGCAGCAGCCGGAAGAGCGTCAGCTCGCGCTTGAGGGAGCGCATCCTCGCCGCGTCGAAGCAGAACTTGAAGACGCGGCGCCCGCCCGTGCTCTTGTTGACGGCGAGCCAGACCTCGCCGAAGCCGCCCTCGCCGAGCTTCTGGTCGAGCACCCAGCCGCGACGCTGCGGGACCGGCTGTCCCGCCGCCGGACGCCAGCCCAGCGTCTCCTCGTCACCGGCGGCGACCGAACGCTTCGCCTTCTCGGTGTCCGGGGGCGCGGACAACGGGGCGAGGCCTTCGACCCCGACTTCGAAGACGTCGATGGGTTCCTCGCAGCCCTTGAGCATGTACGCGCCGTGCGCGCGCCACGCGGTTCCCGGCGGCGCGCCGGCGCTGCCGACCACCGCGCGCCGGGCGAGGTCGAACGCACTGCCCGTCATCAGTGTCTGACCACCCTGGGCAAGCGACATGATGCGCGCGGCCAGCGGCTTCGCGATGCCCTCGACCTCGACCGGCTTCGCGCCCCGCGCCACGTCCGCGGGATCGTTCTCGATGACGACCAACTCCCCGAGGTGGATTCCCGCCCGGGCCTTGAGCTCGACGCCCTCCTTCCCGGAGACGGCGCGGAGCCCCTCGTGGTAGGCGAGCGCAAAGAGCACCGCGTCCACCGGCCGGCCGAAGAGGAAGAGGAAGCCGTCGGTCTTGTCGATCTCCTGCCCGTTGTGGCTGCGGAGGAGGTCGCGGGCGAGGCGGTCGGCGGCCCCGAAGACGGCCGCCGCCCGCACGTCGCCGAGACGCTCGACGAGCTTCGTGCTGTCAACGATGTCCGTCAGCAGCAGCGTGGTGACGGCAGTGTGGGCAGCCGGCGTGACTGGAGCGGAGGTGGTTTCCATGAGCGCGGAAAGGGGGGGGCCTCCCTCGGTCGGATCGGGCGAACGCGGCCGCCCGATCGCACGACATTGAGTCTACATGGCGGGCCCGAATTGCGATAAACTCCCCTCGCCCCAACCGTCATCGCGGAGATCCCCAAATGGCAACCGGAACCTCGACCCTTTTCCGACCCCGCACCTGGATCATTCTCGGCGCCGCAGGTTGTTTCGTCGCGCCGACGATCCTGACCAACCTGCCCGGCTCCCCCGCCGGATTCTCCCTCTCGGGCCCCGTGGCCGTGGCGCAGGAGAGCACCTCCGGCCCGCAGGATCTGCTCGGCGACGACGAGGATCTCCTCGGCGGCGACGACGATCTCCTCAGCGACCCGATCGCTCCGGCGGCGGACGAGGCGCCCGCGGCCGAGGACGCGCAGGCCGCCGTGGACAAGGCGCACGCGGAACTGTTCCTTTCCGATCGATTCCCGTCAGCGCGAACCTGCCAGACGTGTCACCCGCAGCACTTCGAGGAGTGGTCGGTCTCGGCGCACGCGTACGCGCAGTTGAGCCCGATCTTCAACGCCTTCCAGGGAACGGTCGTGTTCCTCTCGAACGGCACGAACGGCGACTTCTGCATCCGCTGCCACACGCCCGTCGGCATGAACCTCGGCGAACCGGAGTTCATGAGCAACATCGATCGTCACCCGACCTCGCGCGAGGGCGTGACGTGCATCGTCTGCCACCGCGTGAACACCGCGTACGGCCGGCTCAGCGGACGCCTCGCGATCGAGGAGGGCGACCTGTTCCAGACGGTGTACGGCCCGACCGGCGGCGAGGAGCTTCAGCGCGTCATCGCGAGCCCGGAGGAGTACACGGTCAACACGGATCCCGACAAGCCCGGACGCGACATCCACACCGGCGCGGAGAAGTTCTTCGCGATCACGACCCCCGGATTCTGCGGCTCCTGCCACGACGTGACGCTGGTCAACGGCTTCCGCCTCGAGGAGGCGTTCAGCGCGTACAAGATGTCGCCCGCGGCGCGAGACGGCGTGACCTGCCAGGATTGCCACATGGGCAGCGAGCAGGGCAAGAACTCGGGCTACGACACCGGCCCCGCCGCGATCATCGGCGGCAAGCCGACCAAGGACCGCAAGGTCACGAACCACTTCTTCGCGGGCCCCGACTACCCGATCATCCACCCGGGCATCTTCCCGCACCGGGCGGGCGCCGTGAAGGAAGAGAGCGAGAAGGACGATCCGACCGCGGAGGGCATGGCGACGATCCGCGAGTGGCTCGCGTTCGACCACGAGGCGGGCTGGGGCACGGACGAGTTCGAGGACAACGTGCCGGAAGGCTACGTCTTCCCCGAGCGGTGGGCCTCGGTCGACGACCGCTACGACGCGCGCGAGCAGGTGCTCGAGCCGAACTTCAAGCTGCTGAAGTGGGGCGAGGAGCAGCGGTACGAGGTCCTGCGCAACGGCTACAAGCTCGGCGACATCGTCGAGACCAGGGCCGATTCCCGCCGGGGGCTCGTATTCAAGGTCCCCGTGCGCAACGGGACCAACGGACACGACGTGCCAACCGGGTTCGACGCGGAGCGTCTTGTCTTCCTCCACGTCACCGTGAAGGACCGCTACGGGAAGGTCGTGATGGAATCGGGCGACCTCGACCCCAACGGGGACGTGCGCGACCTGCACTCGATCTACGTGCACAACGGCGATCTCCCGCTCGACGAACAGCTCTTCAGCCTCCAGTCGAGGTTCGTCGTGCGCAACCTTCGCGGCGGCGAGCGCGAGCAGGTGCTCGCCGTCAACTACACGCTCGACCCCCTGCCGTTCCTGCGACCCGAGACGCGGGCGACCAGCATCTACGGACGGCCGCGCGGGGCGCGCAAGCACCGGCAGACGATCCCGCCCGACGGCGAGCGCATGCCCACGTACCGGGTCGCGGCGCGTGACCTCACCGGTCACGGGCCGTACACGGCGCACGTGGAGATGATCGCGGCGATGGTCCCGATCCACCTGCTCGACGCGATCGGCCTCGTCGGTTTCGACTACAACATGACCCCGAGGGAGCTGGCCGACGGCCTTCGCGACGGTCACATGGTCCTCTGGGAGCGAGAGCATGTCTTCGACGTGGACACGGACGGCCACGAGACGACCGCGGGCCGGTGACGACTTGCCGCGGAGGGATCCTCATCAAGGTGCGGCGCCACGCCGCGTATCCACGTAAGGAGCGTTCAGACGATGTTTGAGCACAGGGGTGGGATGGCCTCCGGACTGCGCCGGACCATCATCGTCGGAGGTTGCGTGCTGCTTACCGGTTCAGGAGTGCCCGCCGCCGACGCGGACGAACCCGGGGACGAGGGCGACAGCCGCTTCCCGGACACGCCCGTTCCGCTGCGGCTGCACGACTTCCCGGCGCGCCCGAAGCCCATCCTCGAGCTGGGCGCGCCGTTCCTGGGGACGGGCGTGCTCGACAGGGGCATCGACATGCCGGGCGGCTCGACGTGGCAGCCCTCGGTGCTGGTCTTCGGCACGCTGCGGACGGCGATCCAGACGTTCGACAACGGAACGCGCGAGTCCACGGAGTGGGCCAATCGGCTCGACCTCTTCGCCAATCTCCAGCTCACGGGAACCGAGCGCGTCCTCATCGGCGTGCGCCCGTTCGACCAGGACGAGCGGTTCACCGGCTACACGTTCGAGCCCAACAGCCGGGACGGCTGGGACGACGCGCTCAACGCGCGGATCACCACGCTGTTCTTCGAAGGCGACTTCGGCGAGATGTTCCCCGACCTCGACCCGACGGACACCGGACTGCTCGACTGGGGCATCGCGGTCGGGCGGCAGCCGATCTTCTTCCAGCAGGGTCTGCTCATCAACGACCAGATCGACGGCGTCGCGCTGGTGCGCGACACGCTGATCCCGCCTGGCGGCAGCGACCTCAAGCTGACGTTCTTCTACGGCTTCGACGACATCCACCGCGACGACAACGACGAGGAGGGCGGCACCGACATGCTGGCCCTCTTCACCGAGGCGGACTATCGGAAGAGCACGTGGAACGTCGACCTGATCTACGTCGCGGGCGACGGCATGGCCGGGGGCGACGGCTTCTACTGGGGCATCAGCGCGACCCAGCGTCTCGGGCAGATCAACACGGCGTTCCGATTGGTGGGCTCGGAGGCGCTGGACACCGAGAACGCCAAGGTGTCCAGCGGGCAGCTCCTCTTCGCCGAGGTGTCGTGGACGCCGCACCACACCGAGGACACGGTCTACATCAACGGTTTCTGGGGCATCGACGAGTTCGCGTCGGCCGCCCGCGACCCGCAGGCCGGCGGCCCGCTCGGTGAGACCGGGCTCCTGTTCGCCGCGGTCGGGCTCGGACAGTACGGCGCGGCCCTCGGGAACCGCGCGGACAACGCCGCCGGCGTCGCGATCGGCTACCAGCACCTCTTCGACGAAACCCGCAAGCAGCTCAACTTCGAGATCGGCGGACGCACGAGCACCAACAGCGTCGAACAGGGCCTCCTCGCGGTCGGCGGCAACTATCAGCAGGCGATCGGCAAGCACACCATCTTCCGGGTGGACTCGTTCGTTTCGTTCCCGGACGGTGGCCAGGAGGGATACGGCGCCCGCATGGAGCTGCTGTTCAAGTTCTGAGCCCGATCGCGGAGACCGTGATGCCCGAGTGGATCAGCGAATACGCATGGATCGTCGGCGCGGCCCTCGTGGGGCTCGTGCTCCTCCAGGCCGCGACGTCGCTCTTCGTGTCGCTGCGTCGCGTCGGGGTCGCCCGGACCCGGCACCAGCTCGAGCTCGACGTTCTCGAGGAGCGTCTCGCGATCGCCCGCGAGATCCGCCAGGACAAGGAGCACGAGGCGGCGGCCTGGAACGGCTGGCGAAAATTCGAGGTGCAGAAGAGGGTGCCCGAGCCGGGCGACATCTGCTCGTTCTACCTGGCCCCGCACGACCGCAAGGAGCTGCCGGGCTTCAAGCCGGGACAGTACCTGACGTTCAACCTGAACATCGAAGGGCAGGAGAAGCCGATCATCCGCTGCTACTCGCTGTCGGACGCGCCCCGCAAGAGCTACTACCGCGTGTCGATCAAGCGCGTCCCGCCCCCGCGCGACAAGCCCGACATCCCGCCCGGCCTGTCGTCCAACTACTTCCACGACCACGTTAAGGAAGGCGCCATTCTGGACGTGAAGGCCGCCTCCGGCCACTTCTTTCTCGACATGACGAAGGACACGCCGATCGTCCTGATCGGCGGCGGCGTCGGGCTGACGCCCGTGCTCAGCATGCTGAACGCGATCGCCGAATCCGGATCGAAGCGCGAAACGTGGTTCTTCTACGGCATCCGGCACGGCGACGAGCACGCGATGCGCGAGCACCTCAGCGACGTGGCGGCCCGGCATCCGAACGTCCAGCTTCACGTGTGCTACAGCGATCCCCGCGATTCGGACGTAGAGGGGAAGGACTACCAGCACGCCGAGCGCGTCAGCGTGGACCTCTTCAAGCGACTGCTGCCGTCCAACAATTACGACTTCCTGATGTGCGGCCCGCCGCCGATGATGCAGTCGCTCACCGCCGACCTGGAAGCCTGGGGGGTTCCGAAGAACAGGGTCCACCTCGAGGCGTTCGGACCGGCGTCGGTCAAGAAGACCGCGCCGAAGCCGAAGGCCGACGCCGGTGCGGCCGCGGCGGCCACCTTCGACGTCAACTTCAGCCGGTCGGGCAGGACGGTCGCCTGGGACGCCTCCTTCGACTCGATCCTCGAGTTCGCCGAAAGCCACGACATTCACATCGACTCAGGCTGCCGCGCCGGCAACTGCGGCACGTGCCTCACGGCCGTCAAGTCGGGCGAGGTGGAATATTCCACCGATCCCGGGGCGGAACCGGAGGATGGTTCGTGCCTGGCCTGTGTCTGCGTTCCCAAGGGTCCGCTGGACATCGACGCCTGAATCGCTTCGCCCCGTCTACGACAAGGAGAATGAGCATGATCCATGAAACGCACGCCCCCGTCCGTCGCCGCGGGCGTATCGGTCTCGCCGCGCTCGGACTGGGCGCCGCCGCCTCGCTGCTGGCCGTCGGCGCCGGTGTGATGCTCGACCCCGCCGACGCCCGCGCGGCCGATCCGGACCTGCTGGCGGCGTCCCTCGCGGGGCTGCTCCAGGTGGAGATCGACCTCAGCAAGGTGCAGGGCGCGGCGGCCTGCGGCGAGTGCCACGCCAACGAGCTGGAGGCGTGGAAGAAGACCACGCACTTCACGACCTTCAACACCATGCACAGGAACCCGCGGGCGACGGAGATCGCGACCGCGCTCGGCATCTCGGGCGGCATCAAGCGGAACGACCTCTGCCTGAACTGCCACTACACGTCCCGGATGGACGGCGGCGAAGCGAAGCCGGAGAGCGGCGTGTCCTGCGAGTCGTGCCACGGCGCCGCGCAGGACTGGATGAGCGAGAGCCTTCACCACGAGAAGGCGGCGAAGGCCGGCAGCGAGGCCGAGCGGCAGGCGATCCTGAAGAGCTGCGAGGAAGTCGGGATGCTGCGTCCCGCCAACGTCTACCGGGTCGCGAAGAACTGCTTCTCCTGCCACACCGTCCCGAACGAGGAGCTCGTCAACAAGGGCGGGCACAAGGCCGGAAGCGCGTTCGAGCTGGTGTCGTGGTCGCAGGGCGAGGTGCGTCACAACTACCAGCACACGGAGGGCGGGAAGAACCGCGAGGCGACGCAGGAGCGCAAGCGCGTGTTGTTCGTCGTCGGGACGTTCACCGATCTCGAGTTCAGCCTGCGCGGGCTCGCGAAGGCCACCGACAGGAACGGCGATTTCTACAAGGCGATGAAGGACCGCGTCGTCGATGCGTTCAAGAAGTCCCACGGCGTCGTCAAGCTCGTTGAAATCCCCGTGCTGAAGGCGGCGTTGCCGGCGTTCGACAACGAGGTCCTCAAGGGCCTCATCGGCGACGGCGCCAAGGCGAAGGCGGCGGCGGACAAGCTCTCGACCGCGATCTCGGCGTTCGCGGAGTCGAGCGACGGCTCGGGCCTCGGCGCCCTCGACGACAAGATGCCGGGAGCGGGCAGCTACCACGGCACCGCGCATCCCTGACCTGAGCGCCCGTCCCTTCCCGTACCGCTCCGCGTCGCGAGGATTCCCGCTCCCATGGCCGTCACCGCCGCCAGGATCCCGAAGCCCAGCCGCTGGGATGTGCCTTTCGGGCCGGACATGACGGAGCAGGACGTCGATTACGTTCTGTCGATCGCTCCGTTCTGCGACATCGATCCCGACCGCTTCGGCAAGAGCATGCCCCTGCGGGAGATCATCCGGAACGACTCGCGGCTCGTGCGGTACGGGAAGGGCGACATCATCGTCCGCCAGGGCGACTACGGAAGCTCGCTGTTCTTCATCATCAGCGGGCGTGCGCGGGTCGCGCTCGACCCGCTCTCGAACCAGGTGCTCGGCCGGTCCGCGCCCCCCCAGCGCGGGCTCCTTCGCTCGATCGCGCAGTTGTGGACCAACCACCGGACGATCGAGTATCGCGACGCGGATCGCTACCGCCAGGAGGCCGGCGCCGGACGGCGCGGCGAGGGCAAGCAGGCGCGGGTCTTCCTCCAGGACATCCCGGACGTGCTCGACCAGCATCGCACGGCGGTCCTCGAGTCCGGGTCCTTCTTCGGTGAGCTTGCCGCACTCGCGCGGGTCGCCCGCGCCGCCACCGTCTTCGCGGAGGACGAGTGCGAGGTCCTCGAGATCCGCTGGCAGGGGTTCCGCGACATCCGCAAGCGCGCGGACGACATTCGGGCGCACATCGATAAGCTGTACCGCGAGCGAGCGCTGATCCGGCATCTCCAGACGACGCCGATCTTCAGCCACCTGAGCGAGGAGGAGCTCCAGCGCGTCGCCGACAAGGTGACGTTCGAGACCTACGGCGACTTCGACTGGTTCGCGTCGTTCCGCAAGCTGACGGATCGCGATCCCGCGAAGCGTCTGGCGCACGAGCCCGTCATCGAGTCGCAGGGGAACTACCCGAACGGGCTCCTGATGGTGCGCTCGGGGTTCGTCCGCGTGAGCCGCAAGTTCGGCGACGGCGAGCAGACCGTGAGCTATCTCGGCAAGGGCCAGGTCTACGGGTTCTCAGAGATCGCCCAGGCGTACGACACGCACGCCGCCGTGCCGCTTCGCGGGACGATCCGCGCCGTCGGGTACGTGGACATCATCCGCGTGCCCACGCGCGTGGTGGAGGAGTACGTCCTGGGCGCCAAGGGGCGCGGGGCGGTCCCGGCGAAGGTGAAGGAGCGGCTCGATCCCTTCCGGCGCATCGCCGACGCGAAGGGTGCCGTCGCCGACGCGAAGGGCGCCGTCGCCGACGAAGAGTCGCCGACCGGCATCGACACCGGGATGCTCGAGTTCCTCGTCGAGAACCGGTTCATCAACGGCACCTCGACGATGATGATCGACCTCAGCCGCTGCACGAACTGCGACGACTGCGTGCGTGCGTGCGCGGCGTCGCACGACGGGAATCCGAGGTTCATCCGCCACGGCAAGCAGTACGGGCACCACATGGTGGCGAACGCGTGCATGCACTGCATGGACCCCGTGTGCATGATCGGATGTCCGACGGGCGCAATCCATCGCAGCGAGTCGGGCGGCGAGGTTCTGATCAACGATCAGACCTGCATCGGGTGCGCCACGTGCGCCAACAGTTGCCCGTACGAGAACATCCGCATGGTCGAGATCCGCGACGGGAAGGGCGAGTTCATCCGCGACGAGCACACCAACGCGCCGATCGTGAAGGCGACCAAGTGCGATCTCTCGCTCGACCAGCTCGGCGACCCCCCCTGCCAGCGCGCCTGTCCGCACGACGCGCTGAAGCGGATCAACATGCCGCACACGCGATCCCTCGCCAGGTACCTTCAGCGATGATGACATTCGCGAGCCGCCGGCGGCGAAACGTCCTCATCGCGGCCATCGTCGCCATCGCCATCGTGGCGGTGCACCGGCTCTACTTCACGGCATCGCTCGTCCAGACCTCGTACTGGACCGGGTGGACGCTGCTGAGCCTGATGCTCGTGCTCGCCGCCTACAACCTCCGCAAGAAAATGCCCTTCCTCCCGCTCGGCACCTCGGCCGCGTGGCTCCAGCTCCACATCTACGTCGGCCTGCTCACGATCGTGCTCTTCGTCGCCCACGTGGGGTACGCGGTGCCGAACGGCCGGCTGGAGCAGTTGCTCGCGCTGCTCTACGTGCTGGTCGCGGGCAGCGGCGTCGTCGGCCTTTTCTTCACGCGTTTCCTCCCCCCGCGTCTGAACCGGCGCGGCGAGAACGTCATGTACGATCGCATCCCCGTCGTCCGTCGCCGAATCCACGCGGAGGCGGAGCGTCTCGTCTTCGATTCCGTCAAGGACGGCAACGTGACGACGATCTCCGACTTCTACCGCCAGCACCTCGTCCACTTCATGGAGGCGCCGCGCAACTTCTGGTCGCACCTGGTGGGCTCGACGCGGCCGCGTCACGCGCTGCTCACGCAGATGAACGACCTGACCCGCTATCTCGACCAGTCCGATCGCAGCGACCTCGAGCAGCTCGCCGCGCTCGTCCGGACCAAGGACGATCTCGACTACCGGCACATGGGGCTGTCGGTCCTGCGCTGGTGGCTCTTCGTCCACATCCCGCTGACGTACGGGCTGCTGGTGGTCGCGCTCGTGCATCTCGTGCTCGTCCATGCCTTCGCCGGAGGATCGCGGTGAGCTTCCAGCTCCAGCAGTTCGACCAGGAGAACAGCGCCTACGAGCGCCCGGAACAGCCCTGGGTGTGCGGCAGGACGCTGAACGGCGAGGCCTGCCGCATCGGTCCCGATCTCCGCGGGAACTGTCGCGCCACGACGGAGTGCGTCCCCGTCCGGAGCGGCGACCGCTGGAACTGCACACGTCCGCCGATGGCGGGCGGAAAGTGCGAGCACGGCCCCCTTCCCGACGGCGCGTGCTCGTGCCGGATCACGCCGTGCCAGCCCCTCCGATCGCAGCGGTCGCGACGCAATCTCGCGGTGAGCGGCACCGTGTCGTTGATCATCGGCATCCTCCTGCTCTTCGGCGCGGGGCGGTACGGGCAGCAGTTCTTCTCGCCGGGCCCGCTGTCGATGAACCATGCCGAGCTCGACACGAAGTGCGCAGACTGCCACAGCGCCGGCAATGCCAATGCCGCCGGAATCGTCGGGCTCGCCGTGCGCCCGCCGGAGGGTCACGACGAGAGCCGCAACTGCCTGGCGTGCCATAACCTCGAGACGCACGCGCTGTCCCCGCACAGCCTCCCGCAGGGCACCCTGGCCGTGCTGAGCGACGAGGCGCGATCGCAGCCCGCCCGCAGCCCGACCTTGCGGACGGCGCTGGTGCAGCACCTGACCGACAGCACCGGGAAGGCGGACGACGTCGCCTGCGCGACGTGTCACCGCGAGCACCAGGGGCGCACGTTCAACCTGGCGAGGATGGACAGCGTTCGATGCCAGAGCTGTCATCACAACGCGTTCGACTCGTTCCCCGACGGTCACCCGGAGTTCTCGAGTGACTTCCCGACCCGGCGCCGCACGCGGATCGCGTTCAACCACAGGACGCACATCGAGCACCACTTCCCCGGCGAGGGATACACCGCGGACTGCTCGACGTGTCACGAGGTGGACCCGAGCGGCGAGCGCATGCTCGTGAAGAACTTCGACGTGACGTGCGGGAGCTGCCACCACCATCGTGACCAGCTCCGCGGCGCGGGCCTCCCGCGGACCGCGGTCCGCGTCTTCACGCTGCCCGCGGTCGATCTCGACACGCTGCGCGCCCGCGGCATCTGGACCGGCGACGCGCCGTGGCCCGCGAACGCATCGATCGGCGACGAGATCGAGATCACACCGTTCATGCGTCTGCTGCTTGCCGGCGACGCCGCCATGGTCCGGGACCTCGAGCACTTCGCGGATCCGAAACGGCTCTTCGACCTCTCCGGCGCGACGGACGAGGTCGTCGCGGCCGCCGGGCGCGTGATCTGGGGCGTGAAGCGACTGATCCTCGGGCTGACGGAGGGCGGTCCGGACGCATTGTCCGAGCGGCTGCACACAGCGCTGGGTCCGATCCGGCAGACGGAGCTCGACGCGCTCGCCGGCCAGCCCGCGGACGTCCCGATCGCGCCGCACATGACATGGCACGCGAACCTCACGACGCTGCGCGAGCGGTACCTGCCCGGCCTGGCTGACGACGTGCGTCGCTATGAAGCGGACCCGTCGCTGCTGCACCAGCCGCCGCCCGCCCCGGAGCCGGCGCCGGCGCCGCAGCCGGAGCCGGCCGCGGAGGGCGACGACGACGCCGCGGACGAGGACCTGCTCGGCGGTGACGAGGATCTGCTCGGCGGCGACGAGGACCTGCTCGGCAGTGACGAGGACCTGCTCGGCGGCGATGAAGACCTGCTTGGCGGTGACGAGGACCTGCTTGGCGGTGACGACGACCTGCTTGGCGGTGACGAGGACCTGCCCGGCGGGGGCGAGGATCTGCTTGGCGGCGACGAGGACCTGCCCGGCGGTGACGACGATCTGCTCGGCGGGGGCGACGACCTGCTCGGCGGGGGCGACGACCTGCTCGGCGGGGGCGAGGATCTGCTTGGGGGCGATGAGGACCTGCCTGGCGGCGATGACGGCGACGCCGTCGAGGTCGCCCGGGAGGATCCGCAGCAGGTGCTCGATGAGCTTCGAGAGAGTCTGCGCGAGGCTGCGGGTTGGGTCTTCCAGGGCGATCAGTTCACCGTGGCGTACCGCCCGGGCGGGCACGCCAACCAGTTCATGTATCACTGGCTGGAGCGCGCGTCGCGCGCCGGGGACGGTCCGGCGGCGACCGCGTGCCGGGGGATCTTCGACACGCTCCGCGCGGAGAAGGCGCCGGGGTGGTGCATCCGCTGTCACAGCATCGACGAGGATCTGCCGAGCCCCCGGATCAACTGGACGGCCGAGCGTCCGCGTTTCGGCTCGCGTCAGTTCACGCGGTTCGAGCATGCGCCGCACTTCAACTTCAAGCCTTTCCGCGACTGCGTGGCGTGTCACTCCGTGGATGCGATCGACGATGACACCGTGAACGCCTGGAAGTCGTCGTACGCAAACGGCAGCATGGACCCGGACATCTTCGCCGCGAGCTTCGGCCCGATCACGAAGGCGCACTGCGTCGAGTGCCACACCCCCGACGGCGCCGGCGACGGCTGCCTGTCGTGTCACAACTACCACGTCGGCGAGTTCCCCGCGATCCTGCGTCCACCCACGTTCGGCGCGACCGAGCAGGACGAGTAGACGCGCCGGTGGTGGTGGCCGCGGCTCGCGAGCGGGCCGTGGAGGCGAGTAGATTCGCGATGACAACGGCAGAAGCGGTGATCGAGCTGTCTGATGGCTCGTCGCCGCGAGCGCGTCTGTCGAGCTCGTGGCCATCCTGAGCTCGTCGATCCGGACGGCATCGAAGAGGCTGGAGTCGGGTCGATCCGGCGGAATGGGGAACCGGGAACGGGGAATCGGGAACCTCGGAATGGTCAATTGAACAACGGGAAACGGGACACGGGAAACGCTAGACACTTGCGGCTTGTGTGAACGGCCACGTCATCGCGGTTCCGGTGTGCCCCGGTCCTGTGCTCTGACAGGGCCGGGTGGGGTGCCCATGGAACGACGGCTTCGAAAGTTCGTACGCCACCCGGCCCTTGCCGAGCCAAGGACCGGGGCACACGTTGACCTCCTCTGCTCGACGGGGCCGGGTGGTGTGTGTCCGTGTGCCCCGGTCCTGTGCTCTGACAGGGCCGGGTGGTGTACGTATGGAACGACGGCTTCGGAAGTACGGACGCCACCCGGCCCTTGCCGAGCCAAGGACCGGGGCACACGT
>CAZXBB010000096.1:0-15194 GCA_964638815.1 uncultured Isosphaeraceae bacterium | reverse complement strand
CGAGTCGCTGCTGCTCGACGCCTGGCGCATACTCGGGTCGGCGCCCGCCACCGCACCGCCCGTGCGCCGCGCCGCGCTTCGCCGCCTCATCGACCTCTACGAGCGCTCCGGTCGCCCCGACGCCGCGGCCGTGTACCGCGCGCTGCCCGATGCGCCGGCCACGCCGGAGCCGTGACAACGTGGCCGATCGCGCCGAACGCGACCAGCACGTTGAAGCCGATCACGATCCACGCGCCGACCAGGCGCCCTCGCCTGCACCAAGGGCGTCCTTGCACTTCCGGGTGCAGGCGGGGTCGCCTGCACCACAACTCGGCGGCGAACGCGGGTCTTGTGGTGCAGGCGCCCTCGCCTGCACCGAGTGAAATCCGGCCACGCACGCGCACACCCCGCGAGGCCCGAAGTCGTAACCCAGCCGCACGCAGCGAGTTGCGCAGGGACGCAGGCCCGCTTTGGTTGCCCGAAGCTGGGCGGAACGGGCGCCCGATCAGCTCCGCCGGCTCGAGGTCGGCGGGTGTAGACGGGCCGATGGAGCCTGTGAATAACTCGCGCCGGGCCCCATCGATGTCCGAGGGCTGCTGTACCGTCGGTGTACCATCGGCGCCCGGAAACGACGCGCGGACACCGGGAACAGGGCGGAGCCGAGCTGTGACACGCATGGAGGCGAGCGACCGGGTGCCGCAGACCACGGACGCACAGACCGAAGTCCGGCGCATGCTGGGCGAGGGACGTTCCAGGGAAGCGCTCAAGGCGGCCCGGAAACTCCATCGAGCCGGGCCCACACCGGAGTCCTCGGCGCTGTTCGCCGACGCTTGCTTCGCGCGCGTCGACGCGTTGCTCGCTCGTGACCTCGTCCCCGAGGCCCGCTCGCTGCTCGGCGGTCTCTGGAACGTCATCCGGCCCGATGACAGCGACCGCGGGCGCCGCGCGCTCCGGCTCGGCGCCCTCCTGGGCGACGTCCGGTCGCTCGTCGCGCCCCTCGCCGATCCCGACCTCTCGCCCGAGCGGCGCGGCGAGATCGAGGACGCGGTCGGACAGCTCGTTGCCGACCCCGCCGCGCTGGCCGGCTGTGACGCCCTCCCGCCGGATCATCCGCTGCGTCTCCAGGCGGCGGCGATCGCGACGGCGCTGGCGGCGGTCACCTCGGCACCCGTCGCGGACCACGCGTTCGCGCTCGAGGAGGTCCCGCACCGGAGTCCGCTCGCGCCGTGGAAGCTCCTCGTGCGCGCCGTCGCCCTGGCGTACCGCGGCGACGAGGCGGCGTGCGAGGCGTGTCTGTCGCGTCTCGCACCGGGCCCGGCTCCCGCGATCCTCGTGCCCGTTGTGCGCGCCGTGCTCGACGAAGCGACGCACCGGCACGCGACGAACCGGCACGCAACGAACCGGCACGCGGCGTCCCAAGCGACGCCCCCGGAAGCGCCACCGGAAGCGCCCCCCAGGTCGCCGGCCGCCATGGCCCTTCTCGGGAAGATCCGATCCGACCCCCGTCCGCTACGCGACGCGTTGACACGGCTCGACCACGCGATCGCGTCGGACGATCTCCGGGAGCTGCGTCTGCGCGCGCGCGAGGCGCTGGTCGGCTGCGCCCGATCCCGTCCCGACCTGGAGGAGGAGTTGCGCCAGCGCATCTCCCTTCTCGGTCTCGCTCACGGATGGTCGCCGGCTGCCATGCGCGCCGCGATCGGCAAACCGCCGCTCAGGAACGCCCGGTTCTGGCTCCTCTACGCGCGGACGCTCGAGGGCGTGTCCCATCCGTTCCACGCGTGCGCGGCGTGGACGGAGTTCGGGCACCACGCGCGGAGCGAGGGCTGGCTGAAGGCCGGCGGTCCGCAGGCCGGTGCCCTGGCCCTCCACATGGCCACGATCGCCTCCCGCGTTCGCGCGGACGAGGACGATGAGGCACGCGACGCGGCCGATGCGTTCGAAGGATTCGGGAGCTACTACCGCGATCAGCCAAAGGCGATCCGCGCCGTTCACCGAGACGCGCCGCGGGACCTCTCATGGGCCTCGCCGGCCGAGCTCTTTCGACGGGCCGCGGCGATCCTCCCGCGGAGCGACGCCTTCCCGCGATGGCTCGATTGGGCCTCGGACCGCGGGAGGACCAGCGCACTTGCGCGCGAGGCCGCCGAGGCGTGGCACGCCGCGGTGCCCGACGACGCGCGCCCGCTCATTCATCTTGTCGAAGCGGCGGAGCGACGCGGAGCGCTGAAGAAGGCGATGACCTATCTCGATCTCGCGGAGGCCATCGACGCGCTCAACCCACGCGTCCGCAGCGCCAGATTCCGGCTCGTCGTCGCCAGCACCATGCGGCACCTTGGCCAGCGCAACCTGAGGTTGGTGGCCGGGGATCTGGCAGCCCTCGAGGCCCTTGCGCAGACTGCCGAACGCGATCGACCGGCGCTCGTGGCGGCTCTTCGGGCGGTGGCGGCGCACCTCGCCGGGGACGCTTCGGGTCTCGACACGGCGCGCGACGAGCTGGCAGCGCGCCTCGGAGCCGAGCCGGCCGCCAACCTCCTCATCGACGCGATCACGACCAAGGCCCGCGTTCCCGCCGTGCCGGGGCGCACCGCGACCCGCGACGTGGAGCGATCCGGCGAGGCGATCTCGCGGCCCGTCGCGCGATCCGTCGCGCGAGCCGTCGCGCGAGCCGGTCTCGCGGCGAGGGACGGCGGTCTGCGCGTCCGGATGGATCGCGCGCTGGAACAGCGGGTGATCGCGGAGATGGAGGCGTCGCCGACGGCGATCGAGCCGATCGATCTCGCGCATCTGGCCGAGGCCGCGCTCGAGGCCGACTGCGAGGAGCTCGCATGCGCCGCCGCTGGCGCCGGTCTGCGGCGCTCGTCACGCTCACCGCTCCAGGCCCGTCTCCTCCTGCTGCGCGCTCGATCGTTGCCGCTCTACGCGCAAGACCGCGTCGCCGCGTGTCTGTCCGCGGCGCTGGCGATCGCGCGGCGCGAGCGAGACGAGGGAACCGCGCGCGAGGCGCGCGCGATCTGGCGGGAGGTGATGGGGCCGCTCGATGAGCCGGACGGGCTGGGGCGGAGCCCACTCGACGATGCCGCAATCGAGACGGTCGTCGCGTCCGAGTGCCGGAAAGGATCAGGCCGCCTGAGCCGGGACGTCCTGCCCGAGGTGGAGGTTCGCACGGTGAAGCCGGAGCGGAGGCGCCGGGCCGTCAGCCCTCCGCTGCCCCTCTTCGACTTCGCTCCGGACGATTCGCCGGATGACCTGGACGTGTTCGGCGACGACGATCCGCCGGAAGTCGATGGTGTCCTCGCCGAGGTCATCGCCAGGTACGGGCATCTGCCGTCGCCCGACGAGCTCTACCGGCTCGATCCGGCACTCGCGCGAAGAGTCGAGGAGGCATTGACGGCGATGCTCGGAACCCTTGCCGGGGTGGGACCTGGGGTCGGGTCGGGGGTCGGGCCGGGGGGAGGGCGCGGCGCCCGGAAGCGGAAGCGCCGCGTGCCCAAGGGGCGGAAGCGTAGGAACAGACGGTAGCTCGAAGGAGGGTGCGCCGGGCATGACGGGCATCGATGATTGGAAGCCAAACTCAATGACGCCGCAGGAGGCGGCCGCCATCCTCGCAGTGGCGGTGGACGGCGACGAGCCGCAGGTTCGGGCGGCCTACGTGCGCCGGGTCGTCGACCATCCGCCGGACGTCGACCCGGACGGCTTCGAGCGCGTGCGCGAGGCTTACGAACTCCTGCGCGATCCCGTGCGACGCGCGCTCAGTCTGTTCGACGCGGATCCGCGCGCGCCGCTGACGTCGCTCCTCGCGGGACCTTCGCTTCGCTTCGTCGGACCGGACCCCTGGGTCGCGGCCATCCGGGAGGGGATACGAACGTGTCGCACGAACGACTGACGACGGTGGCGTTCCGGGTGCGCGAGCTGATGGGTCGCCTGCGCGAACGGAAGCAGGATGCGATCGAGGTGCCCGCGGCGACGGCCGGGGTCGGCGACGGGGCCGGCGACGGGGCCGGCGACAGGGCCGGAGGCGAGGAAGCACCGGGAACCCGCGCGGCCATGCCGCTCGTCGAACCGAAGCCGCCGGGCGCGAGCGCCCCGGACGAGCGGGACCGCGACGTGCAGGCGTCATGTGTCGCCCACGTGAGCTCGCCGTCCGGAGACGCGCTGTACGCGGACACCCGGTCCGATCTCGTCGGACGCTTCGAGGCCTGGCTGGACCGTGTCCTGGCGGACGAACCGCCGCCCGAGGGCATCGACGCCGCCATCCTCGATGCCATCGCGGCCAGCCCGGCGGGCGGAGGCGACATCGCGCTGACTCCCGACGACGCGGAAGCGCCGGCGTGCGATCGCGCGGCGCTCTGGACGGCCATGACGGCGCTCTCGGAGGAGATCCGGCTCCAGGGTCGCGCGTTCGGCCGCCTCGACGCGTCACTGACGCCGCTGGCCGGATGCGGCGAGATCCTTTCCCGGATCGATGCGAGGCAGGAGACGCTCGCCACCGCGCTCGACGAACTTGCGGCCGGGCTGCGCGAGAGTCGCGACGCGGGCGCGCGGCGCGCCGCGGCCGAGGCCGAACGCGAATCGCTCGACGTCTTGTTCGACCTGTACGCCCGGCTTCAGCGCGGCATGGCGGCGTGTCGCAGCGCCGGTGTCGAGACGCATGCGGCCACACGCCGGCGCGGGTGGTGGCGGCGCGGTCGTGAAGACGACCGGGTCGCGCGTCTGGGGGCCGTGATCGAGAGCCTCCGCGAGGGGTACGCGATGACGCTCGATCGCCTCCGCGACGCGCTTGGGCGAATGGACATCACGCCCGTCGATGGCGCCGGGGCGACGTTCGACGCGCACACGATGTCGGTGGTCGACGTCGTGTCGAACGACGCACACGCCGAGGGGACCGTCGTGGAGATGTACGAGCCCGGTTTCGTGAGGCGCGATCAGGTCCTGCGCATCGCCAGGGTGAAGGTGGCCGGCGCCGTACCGGCGAGCGACGAAAGGGAATTGGTGACATGAGCGAGACCATCATCGGCATCGACCTCGGGACGACGAACTCGGAGGTTGCGGCGTATCAGGACGGCCGGATTCGGGTCCTCGGCGGAGCGGGCGGCCCCATGCTGCCGTCGTGCGTGGGCCTGACACCCGCCGGCGAACTGCTGGTGGGTCGCCCCGCGCGGAACCAGTGGGCGCTGCATCCCGACCGGACGGTGCGGAGCGTCAAGCGGCTCATGGGGACCGCGGATCCGATCCGTCTCGGTGACCGGGAATTCACGCCCCCGGAGATCTCGGCGCTCATCCTCCGCGAGCTGACGAGGCGGGCCGCCGAAACGCTCGGCACCGACGTGACGCGCGCGGTCGTCACGGTGCCGGCCTATTTCTCGGACGCGCAGCGTCAGGCCACGCGCGAGGCGGGCGAGCTTGCCGGGCTCGAGGTGGTCCGGCTGGTCAACGAGCCGACGGCGGCCAGTCTCGCGTATCCGCAGGAGGATCGCGAGGCCCGGACGGTCATGGTTTACGATCTCGGGGGCGGTACGTTCGACGTGTCGATCGTGCACATTCAGGACAAGGTCACCGAGGTGCTCGCGAGCCACGGCAACGTCCGGCTCGGCGGTGATGACTTCGACGCGCTCCTGGTCGCCCGCCTCGTCGAGGCCTTCATGGACAAGCACGCTGTCGACCTGCGTCAAGGCGAGCACCGTGCGGCGTACGTCCGGCTGTGCGCCGCGGCCGAGCGCGCGAAGACGGAGCTCAGCTTCGAGCCGTTCGCGGTCGTGCGGGAGGAGGGTCTGGTCCAGACGGGCGGCCGACTCCTGCATCTCGACGTCGAGATCACGCGGGAGGAGTACGAGGCCATGATCCGCCCGCTCGTCGAGCCGACGCTCGAGAGCGTCTCGCAGGCGCTCGCGGACGCGGGGCGGACCCCCCGCGAGATCGACGAGGTCCTTCTCGTCGGCGGCTCGACGCGCACGCCGCTCATCTCGCAGATCCTCGAGAAGCGCATGGGCCGGAGGCCCCGGCAGGACCTTCACCCCGATCTGTGCGTCGCGCTGGGAGCGGGACTCCTCGCCACGCGTCACTCCGGGCGCGCGGTGGACCGCGTCCTCGTCGACGTCTCTCCGTACTCCTTCGGCGTCTCGTACCTGGGCGACCAGGACGGTGAGCCGTACCCCTACTGCTACAAGCCGATCATCATGAGGAACACACCGCTGCCCGTCACGCGCACGGAGAGGTTCTTCACCACGTTCGACGGCCAGACGACCGTGGAGATCGAGATCTTCCAGGGGGAGGATCCCGACGCCATGAGCAACGTTCCGGTCGGGTCGTTCCTCGTCAGCGGTCTGGCCGACATGGACGGACCGAACGAGGTCCTGTGCCGGATGAAACTCGATCTCGACGGCATCCTCGAAGTGACTGCGGTCGAGAAACGCACGTCGCTCTCGAAACACGTCACGATCGACGACGCGACGCGACGCAGCGAAGCGGAGCTCGGGGCAGCCCGGCAACGGCTCGCGGCGCTGGTCGGGGCGTCCGCGGACGAGGGCCCGGAGACGGGTGAAGACGACCGCGCGGTGTTGAGCGGGGGACCCGAGCTGATGGACGACGAGTTCTCTCTTCGGCTCGGGAGTGAAGGCGACTCCGAGCCGGCGAGCGAGGCGGCGGGAGCGGGCGCGGGGACGGGAGCGGGGACGGGCGCGGGGACGGATCAGGATCCCCTGCACCGGGCTGTTGACGACGCACGCACCGCCGTGAAGCGGGCGAGACAGCTCCTCGACACGCTCCACGCGGATGATTGCGACGAGGCCGTCGACCTGATCGAAGCGATCGAGATCGCGATCGAGTCCCGCGAGCTCGCCGCGATCGGCGCGGCGGGCTCTTCCCTGCGCGAGCTCCTGTTCTTCGTCGAGGGTCGGTGATGCGCGGCCGACCGGGCCCGGGGTGCCCCGTCTGCCGGGCGGCGTGGCGCGGGACCAGCACGTGTTCCCGGTGCGGCGCGGATCTGGCTCCGTTGATGCGCGTGCACGCCGCGGCGTGGCGACTGCGCAGGCGCGCCCGCGAGGCGCTTCGCGCGAGGCGGTGGCGCGAGGCCGATCGACTCGCCCGCGCCGCCGCGGATGCGCACGCGTGCGGCCCGGCGCTCGAACTCGCGCTCCTCTGCCGCGTCTGCCGCCCCGCGTCGTAGACCGCAGCAGCGTGATACAGCGATTCGGGTGGGCCTCGTCACCGGCGTGCGCGTGCGTGGCCGAAAGGAAAAGTGTGGTGGCCGAAAGGTGTCTGGCCGAGGAGAGCTCCTTTGGCCGAGAGCTCCTTCGTGCCGCCCCATTGCTCAAGGGCGGTACGCCCCTCAACCTCGCCTTCGGAACGCCGACGCGCCTCTGGGTCGATCTCGCTTACAACTACGTCGGAGCAGCCGACCGCGAAACGATGCTCGCGGATCGGCCGTACGTGACTGGTACCGTCGCCCAGATCGCGGAGCGGTCCGGCTATCGCGCTCAGCGGTCAGCCGAGGAGTTCGCCGACCGCAAGTTCTTCCTCTCGGACCAGGCGGCGCTCGCATGCAGCGGATTGCCGGCGATGCCGGCCCGTTGCGCGGCGTCCACCGCGCCGATCGGCCGATGACGCGCCGCAGCCGTGCGCCGGGCGCCGCCGGATCACACTTCACTGCCGGATGCTGCGCGACCGGCTTCCGGCATGGCGCCGTTGCGATCGAGGATGGCGTTGATCGTGTCGCACATCGCCCGCAGCTCGCGCGTGGCGCGCTCGGGGAAGCAGCGCCGCTGCCGGTCGCCCAGGTAGAACGAGGTCACGGCGTCGTGCACCTCTTCGAGCGGTGCGATCAGTTGCCGCCGCAGGGCGCGCAGGAGCGAGAGGCTGACGGCGAAGGCGATAGCCGCCATGAGGGCGACGCTCCAGCCGCCGGCGCGGCCGAGCTGGACCGCCCGCCGGTCGGCGCGCACCATCGCCGCGCGATTGACGGCCGTGAGGTCGCGGATCGCCGCGACGAGCTGCTCGCGAGCCGCCACGTCGCCGGCAAACGCGGCCGGCGCGTGCCGGTCGATCCGGTCCAGGATCGCCGGCTCCTCGGGCTCGGTGACGTTGCCGGAGGCGATGGCGAAGGCCTGCTCGAAGCGGGAGCGGAGCGCGTCGTCGGCCGCCGCGTCCGTTCCTCGCAGCGCCAGCGCCGCCAGCATCTCTTCCGACGCGCCGAGGGAGCGATCGTTCTGGTCCAGGATGACGGCGATGGCCGGCGCCATGCGGGCGAACACGCCGATCGCGCCGAACGCGACCAGCACGTTGAAACCGATCACGATCCACGCGCCGATCAGGATCCCGTGAATCATCCGCATCATGCCTTCGACTCCTTCAGGAAGTTCCGAACGGCCGACTCATTCGAGACAACGAGGAGACGCTGATCCTTCTCGAGCGGCTCGGACGGAACCGGCGTGCGGACGGACCCGTCGGCGTCGCCGCGAACGGCCACGACCGTGATGCCATGACGCCGCGGCAGCTCGAGGTCCTGGAGCGTCCTGCCGACGATCGTTTCGGGGACGACGATCTCCGACAGGTGCAGCCCGCCGCCGAGCGGCGCCTCGGAGACGATCTGCTGGTACAGGAGGCGGTTGGCGAACCACTGGCCGAACTCCTGCTCGGGATTGACGACGACGTGCGCGCCGACGAGGTGGAGGATGCGGCTGTGCACCGGATCGACCGCCCGCGCGACGATGTGCGGCACACCCATCTGGCGCAGCAGCGCCGTGCAGATGATCGAGGCTTCCTTCGAGTCGCCCCCGATCGCGCACACCACCTCGTCGCGCTCGGCGGGCCGGAGCCGGGCGAGCGCATCCTGATCGGTCGCGTTCAGCACCATCGCCTCGGTGGCGAACGACGCGGCGACGTCGACCATCGCCTGCTGGGTATCGACGGCGAACACCTCGGTGCCCCGTTCCGAGAGCGAACGGGTCAGCGCCATGCCGAACTGGCCGAGGCCGATGATGAGGATCTGACGGGCCATGGGGACTCCTGCATCTACGTAAGCGGAATGCGGCCTTCGGGGTACCTGATGCCCGCGGGGGCGCCATCGGATCCGAGGAGCAGAAAGAGCGTGAGCGGACCGACGCGTCCGAGGAACATCGCGGCGATGATGATCGCCCGGCCGACGTCGTCCAGGGCGGCGGTCGCGCCGGTCGATAGACCGACGGTGCCGAGGGCGCTCGTCGCCTCGAAGACGACGTCACGCTCGGAGATCGGCTGCGTGATGAGCAGCGCCATGACGACGACGATCCAGACCAGGATGCCGGACCCGACGATCGCGATGGCGCGGTAGAGCAGTGCCGGCGGCAGCCAGCGCCGGCCGGTGACGACCTCGCGGCGCCCGGCGATGCTGGTCCACATCGCCAGGCCGAGCACCGCGATCGTCGTCGTCTTGACGCCGCCCGCCGTGCCGCCCGGGCTGCCGCCGATGAACATGAAGACGAGCATGACGAGGAGCGCCGGCGCCGAGACGCTCCCGATGTCGATCGAGTTGAAGCCGGCCGTGCGGAGCGTCACCGACTGGAACCACGCGTTGTGCAGCCGGTCGGCGACGGAGAGCTCGCCGAGCGTGTTGCTCCACTCCAGCGTCAGCACGGCGACGGCGCCGGCCGCCAGCAGCCCGGCGGTCATCCACAGGACGATCCGCGCGGTGGTGTCGAGCGTGCCGCCCGATCGGCGCCTGAAGAAGGCCACCGAGACCGCCGGGGCCATGCCGCCGAGGACGATCAGCACCGCGACGACATGAAGCACCAGCGGCTGGCCGGCGTATCCCACGAGGCTGTCCGACTGAAGGGCGAATCCCGCGTTGCAGAACGCCGACACGGCCGTAAAGACGGCGCGCCACGCCGCATCGGGCCAGGGATCGCCGGATGTGATGAACAGGGTGAACAGGATCGCGGCACCGGCCGCTTCGGCAAAGAACGTGACGCGGAGCACGCGGCGCAGCGACTCGACCAGCGAGATCTCGTGGTCGCCGTGCATCGACGAGAGAATGCGCTCCTGGCGGAGGGAGAGGCGGCGCCCCAGCGAATGCAGCGCGACGGTCGAGATCGACATGATCCCCAGTCCGCCGAGCTGGATGAGAACCAGAATGCACGCCTGGCCGAAGAGCGTGAAGTCGTTCGGCGTATCGAGCACGATGAGGCCGGTCACGCACGTCGCACTGACGGCGGTGAAGGCGGCGCTGCTGAAGGAGATCGAACCGGAGGTCGTGGTCCCGGGCAGCAGGAGTGCAGCGGTGCCGATGGCGCACAGGCCAAGGAATGTCGTGAGCAGGAGCCGGGCCGGATGGCCCAGGAGCGGCTCCCACCACGAGACGGGTTCGCGCCCCGCGGGCGCGACCGACGTCAGGGCGAGCATCACGGCGGTCAGCGCGATGCCGACGGGGTGGAACCACTCGGTCGATGCGGCGGCGGCGGCGGAGGGTGCGAGCAGGACCGCGGTCGCCGCAAGGGCGTAGGTGCGCAGGGATGCGAGTCGATCCCTCCACGCGTGCCAGGCCCAGTGCAGCGCGACAGCGGAGACGATCCCGAGAGAGGCAAGCAGAGGAGCGATGATGAGCCGCGTCGGCGGCGTTGCCTGCAAACCGATGAGAACGAAGAGCGCGAGGGCCGACGCGGCCGCCCACCGCGTGCGCAGGTGGCCGCCGGGGAACCGTGCCCGCCCCGCCCGCGGGCCGGGACGGCGACGCGGCGATCGCGTGATCGCGAACGCCACGGACACAGCGGCGATCCAGGCCAGAAGGGCCGCCTGCGGCGAGTGCACGAGCGACGGGATCGCCGCGGCAAGGACGGCGAGCATCGCGCCGAAGGCACAGGCGCGGGCGAGGTCTGCGCGTTTCCGGATGAGCGTCGCTGCGATGATGAAGAGAAGCGTCGAGAGCACGACTGCCGCAAGGCGCCACGATCCGGCGATGGCATCGGAGGAGGCCGCGAGCGCGATCGGACTTGGCGCGAGGACCAGGAGCAGCCCCTGCGTCTGTGGCGCGGCGCTGACCGCGGCTTCGCGTGGGACCTCATCCTGCGGCAAGTCTGCTCCTCTGCGGCCGGGCGCTCGATCGCTCGTCGCTCGATCCTGAGATTCTACAGATCGGCTCGTACGAGGTCCGAGGTCCGCGTCGCGCGGCTCGAAGCGCGAGGTGCTGAAGCTGTCGCGGTCGATCCGGCGTGCCGACCGGTCCTTGCCTTGGCCCTGAGCTTCCTGTTTACAGCCCCCGACGCGCGTGCCTTGACGACAACCAGACAGCGACGCCGTCGTCACCGGCGGGGACAGCGCTCGAGTTCCACCGCGATGGCGGCTCGGGCTCGGGCAAGCACCTGCGCGATGTCCGGAGGTGTGAGCCGGGGAGTGAATCAATTCGAATGCGCCGTTCGCGGGCGAACAGCGGAGTCGAACCGGCGCGACCCGCCCTACTCCGGGGCCGCTGCAGGGGCCGCACCTTCGTTAGTCGTCAGGACGCGCCTCGAACTCCCCAACGCGACCGGCAACGTGCCTTGACCGATAGCCGAAGGCCGGTGCAGGGGCCGGTGCAGGGGCCGCTGCAGGGGCCGCACCTTCGTTAGGGCGCGTCCGCAAACAACGTGCACAGTCGGCGGCAGGAATGCCCTGGAATCAGGCTCTCGAACGTGGTCCGAATCAGCAAGTAATACTCGGACGCGCCCTTAGTCGTCAGGACGCGCCTCGAACTCCCCAACGCGACCGGCAACGTGCCTTGACCGATAGCCGAAGGCCGGTGCAGGGGCCGGTGCAGGGGCCACGTTTGTTAGTCGTCAGGCCAGGCCGCTGCAGGGGCCGCACCCCGTGCCGCTCCGCGTCGAACGCGCCCGCCGATCGGCTGACGACTAACGAAGGTGCGGCCCCGTGTTGATCCTGGCCCTCCACATGGCCACGATCGCCTCCCGCGTTCGCGCGAATCATGAAATCCTGAAATCCGGCCACGCACGCGCATGAAATCCCTGAAATCCGGCCACGCACGCGCACGCCGGTGACGAGGCCTACCCGAAGCGCTGTATCACGCTGCACTTAGCAGCGCCGAGGCTGCTGGCAGACATGTGCGTGGCCAACGTCCTGGCCATACTGCAAGGCAGGCTTTTTTTCATGCCTTCAACGCATCGAGCGTTTCGCGCACGCTTGATCGGGGGCTAGTAGGGGTAGTGGTTCGAGGAACTGAACGGATCATCATCCGGACAACCTGGCGGACAGAAACACGGGGGTATCCCGCAGTGGAAGATGTAGTAGTGCTCGACCCAGCACGCGTAATTCAACTGCGCGCTCATGTCGGTGCCATGCTCCATCTCGTACTCGAAATCGTCCCACGCCTCTTCTGAAATGCCCATGCACTCAACCACATCCTCGAGCGAATCTGGCTCCGGCTCGGACGAATCAGGGCACGGGTCCCAATTGCCGATCACCAAGTTGAGGTCAGTGAAGTCAACGTCGCCGCTCGTGTTTATGTCCCCGAGAACGCACGTCACGTCATCGCCCCAGTCTCTCAGTACTTGGAGCAAGTCGGCCATCCCAACGACCCCGTCGGGATCGTCTTCGGGAGCAATATCTGGAATGCATGTACACTTCGAGGGGGTCTCTATTCCGGCGAATGGGCCCCCAATTATACAAGTGTCGAACACCAGGTCGCTCGGATTCCCAGTGTCGCACACTCTCAAACTGACGTTATCCACTTGGAAGATCACGTCACCAGACTCACGCGGACACACCTCGAACTTGACCGTAACGTTCGCGTCAGTGATAGCTTCGGTCACCTCGACAGCGAACTCAAAGTTGGTCTCGAAAGGGTGCTCCGGATCGGTCGCAGCCTCAAGCTGTCCGACGTCGTCTCCAACGCCTGAAACCTGGAGCTGGATCGATACATTCTCGGGGTTGGCCGCAACGACATTCGCAGTAAACGTGAGAACAAGCCACTTCGACTCCTCATCAACGTCGATCGACACCGTCACCGTTTGTGTGGCACTGTGATACTCCGAGCCGCTGTCCTTCCTCAGTTCGAGAAAGGAGCACGAACCATTGGCTCCGCCGGTTCTCTTGACTTCGATCATTTGCCTCTGCCCCTCGCCGGCCGGACCACGAGCACGAACTTGCCCACTCAAAGCCCCCGTTGTCCAATAGATTGGGCCCGCAGCCGGCGTCAGCGATCCCGGGAGTAACTCCCAACAACACGAGAGACCCAAACACAAGAATGCTGTGTCGCCACATCGGAGTCTCCTTTTAGCGGATTTCGTGGTGGCACGAACCCCAGGTTGCCAGCACCGACAGCAGATCCCCAAAGCCGACAGTGGCATCTCCGTCGATATCGGGCAGCCAGTCATCGGTGCCCCACGCACCCAGGATGGTGAGAACGTCGGCCATGCCGACAGTTCCGTCGAACGTCACGTCCGAGCGGCATGCCGCCAGATCCGAGGCGATCGCAACCGTCTGTCCGGCATTGATTCGGCCGTATCCGAATAGCTCGTCGAACCCAGGCTCGCCGAGGTCATCGGCGCCGAGCCGAATGAGCCCTCGGACTTCGGCGGGCGTGAATCGCGACTCTACTGCGTAGACGAGTGCCGCAAGCCCGGCTACATGAGGCGCTGCCAACGATGTCCCGCCGGATGTGGCGTACCCGTCGCGCCAAGTTGTGATGATGTCCAAACCGGGAGCGGCCACGTCGATCCAATCCCCGTGGCTCGAATCCTCCCAGAGTTCATCGTCCTCCGTGGATGCGGATACACCAATCACCGTTGGAAGCGCGGCAGGGTAGTACGCGCCACAAGACGCACAGTTCCCTGCCCCCGCCACGAAAGTCACCCCGTTGTCCCACAAGTACTGAGCCGCCTCGGCCGCTTCATCATTATTTCCGCCAGCGGCACTCAGGTTGATGACCGATGCCCCCATGTCGGCGGCGTAGTACATCGCTTCCACGATCCTGTCGTAGCGACCACCGGTTGACAGCACCATCAACGGGGAACTCGAGAGTCCCGCAATGCCCAGGCCGTTGTTCGTGCGAGCGGCGAGAACGCCGCTGACAACTGTGCCGTGAGTCGCCCAAGCCTCCGGCCAGTTGTCGTCGAAGACGAAGTCCCATCCCACAACGTCGTCGACGAAGCCGTTGTGGTCATCGTCGATCCCGTTGTCGGGCTCCTCGCCAGGGTTCGCCCAAAGCGTCTCTGCCGGAAACTCCTCGTGCTCGAGTTCGAGGCCTGTATCAAGAACTGCCACGACGACTGCCGGATCACCGGTGGTCCGCTGCCAGGCCGCTTCCACTGCTATCCGGTCCAATGCCCACTGCTCCGCGTAGAGCGGGTCGTTCGGCTGGACGCACCCAGTGCGAGCAGCTTCGAGCCGACCGTTCGGCAGCGCGCGCTCGACTAGAGGATGCGCTTCCGTGCTGAGGACTGAGCAGAAGGAGGAAGCGTCCTTGACTCCCATCGGAGTTCGAAGCGTCGCAACCCTCACGAATGCCAGAGGGTGCACGCCAGTCGGGTCGCCCATCGGGTGCGGAACGTGTCGCATCGCCCGCCAGCTCAACAAGTGAGGAAAAGACCCTGCAACGTGATTCAAGTCAGATTGGCTAGGCACGCGACTGAAGCGGACGATCAGCTCCGTAACGTTCGCTCCTCCTGCAAAGCACGCTTCGCTCATCGCTACTGCGCCCAACGCAATAACAATCGCGAGCACGCGAGGACCGCTCGACTCAACGGCTTGTGCGAGGCAACCCCGATGCATGACCGCCAGAGTACCAGAATGGCGGAAGAAGCACGTGTAATTCGCCAAGATTGCGCAGATTCACACGGAATCAAGCACATGAAATCCGGCCATCTCTGAATGAAATCCGGCCACGCACGCGCACCCACGCGAGATCCGAAGCCGTAACCCACCCGCAAGCAGCGAGTTGCGCAGGGACGCAGGCCCGCATGGTTGCCCGAAGCTGGGCGGAACGGGCGCCCGATCAGCTCCGCCGGCTCAGGTTCCGCGCGCGTCTACGGGCCGATCGGGCCGGTGAAGGCCGCTGCAGGGGCCGCACCATCGTTAGTCGTCAGGCCGCTGCAGAGGCCGCACCCTCGTTAGTCGTCAGGCCGCCTCGAACTGCGGAACCCCAACGCGGCGGCAACGTGCCTTGACCGATAGCCGGGGGCTTCACGAGCCGGAAGGGCCGCGATGATCGGCCGGGACCATCCCATCGACGCCGCGGCCCCCTCTGCCGCGTGTCG
>CAZXBB010000095.1:0-1909 GCA_964638815.1 uncultured Isosphaeraceae bacterium | reverse complement strand
GGGGGTGTGACGGACGTTCGCGGGGGTGGCGCGGCGGGGGTGTGACGAACGTTCGGGGGGGTCGCGCGGCGGGGGTGGGACGGACGTTCGAGGGGGTCGCGCGGCGGGGGTGTGACGGACGCTCGGGGGGGTCGCGCGATGGGGGTGTTTGTCCTGATTCGACTCCCCCACCCCCCCATTGCTTGCTCCGGGCGGACGCATCCGCTACATTCCTCCGTTCGCCCCCGAAGGCCCAAGGCGCGCCGCACGGTTCGGGTTCTCCCCCGCTCCCCACGGTCGCCCGCCCCCGCCACGGCCAATTGCGGTCGCGGGCAGGACGACGCCCTCGCAGAACAGGAGATGCCTCACAAATGGTGGTCCTTCGCCTTAAGCGTTTCGGACGAACGCACCGGCCGTTCTACCGCCTCTGTGCAATGGACCGGCGGGTGGCCGCCAACGGCAAGTCGATCGAGGAGCTCGGCTGGTACGACCCCCTCGTTGACGGCGAGAAGCAGGTCAGCCTGAATATCGAGCGCATCGACTACTGGCTGAGCGTCGGCGCCCAGCCGAGCCGGACCGTTGCGAGCATGCTGAAGAAGGCCGGGTGCGATCCGAAGCCCGGCAAGAAGGTGGCGGCGAAGAGCTGACCACGCTTTCGTCCGCCGGTGCACGATGCGTATCGACATCCTGACGCTCTTCCCGGAGATGTTCGGGCCGGTCCTGTCGGCGAGCATCCTCGGCCGGGCATCGACGGGCGGCTTCGCGGAGTATCACGTTCACGACATCCGCGCCTACACCGCCGACCGGCACCGCCGGGTGGACGATCGACCGTTCGGCGGAGGACCGGGAATGGTGATGATGTGTCAGCCGCTGCACGAATGCGTGCTCGCGGTTGAAGCGATGGACCCGAGACCGGCGCAGCGCATACTGCTCACGCCACAGGGCGAGCGGCTCGGGCAGGCGACGGTTGAAGGTCTGGCAGGTGAATCCCGGCTGCTCCTGATAGCCGGTCATTACGAAGGGGTCGACGAGCGCGTCGTGGACGAGCTGCGACCCCGGCAGATCAGTGTTGGGGACTACGTCCTCAGCGGGGGCGAGCTTCCGGCGATGATCCTCACGGACGCGATCGTGAGACTCATCCCCGGCGTGCTCGGACATCCCGACTCGGCGATGAAGGATTCCTTCGGCGTCAGTCCGGGCGAAGGAGAACCGGCGTCGTCCGCGGGCGGCGGGCGCCGGATGCTGGATTGCCCGCACTACACGCGGCCGCGCGTCTGGAACGACCGGGCGGTGCCCGAAGTGCTGCTGAGCGGCGACCACGAGGCCGTCGCGAGGTGGCGAGAAAAGGAGATGATCGAGCGGACGCGCGAGCGCCGGCCCGATCTTCTCGACGAGCCGGCCCCAGGCGGGCCAGGGGAAACGGACCGATGAACCAGACAGAGATTCTCGAGTCGGTGGTGGCGAGCCAGCTCAAGCCCGAGTCGGAGATCCCGAACTTCAGCGTCGGCGACACGCTGAACGTGCACGTGCGCATCATCGAGGGCGACAAGGAGCGCATCCAGGTCTACCAGGGTGTGCTCATCGCCCAGAAGGGACGCGGGATCAACCGCATGATCACGGTCCGTCGCATCGTCGCCAACGAGGGCGTCGAGCGCATCTTCCCCCTGCACTCGCCCCGCATCGCAAAGATCGAGGTCGTCCGCCGCGGTGACGCCCGCCGGAGCAAGCTCTACTACCTCCGCGACCGCGTCGGCAAGTCCCGCCGCCTCCGCGACCAGCGTCGCGGCCTTCAGCACGCAAGTGCGGAGACGACGGCAAAGGGCGCCACAGCGGACGAAACGCCCGCGCCCGAGACCCCCGCGACGGCGGGCGAGTAGCTGCCAGCCGGAAGCCCCGACGCGCGACCCGCTCGAACGTCCGTCACACCCCC
>CAZXBB010000094.1:0-6296 GCA_964638815.1 uncultured Isosphaeraceae bacterium | reverse complement strand
GCTCGGCGTCCTGTCGCGCACCGATTTGCTCCGGATGGGGCGCTTCGATGACGCCCTGGAGTTCAACCGCCGCGAGTTCGAAGCGACGGAGCGCGCCGAGCCCGACCGGGACTGGCTGGCGTACCTGTACACCTACCACGGCTGGATCCTTTCGAAGACGGGCCGCGAGGCGGAGGCGCAGCCGTGGTTCGCCAAGGCTCTGGCGACCCGGCGCGCCCGCCACGGCGACGACTGGCTGGCACAGGAGTGGTGGCGAACGGGCGCGGAATCGATGGGACGCCTGCACCGGGTCTGGGCCAGCGAGTCGATGCGCCGGCACATGCTGCACCACCTGAATCGGGCGCTCGCCACGTCACCGACGGCGTCATTCAGCTCCGATGAGATCGACTGGAGTAGCGGGCGCTACTGGCTCAAGCGATGGAACGGGGCGCGCGAGGAAGTCGTGGCCGCCGGGCCTTTCACCGACCTCGCGGCGCTCGGCGACCCGGCGCCCGGCCTGTATCGCCTGGACGCGGAGGTCCCGCGGCGCGGCAGCGCGGTGCTGCGCGCGGGCGGGTGGATGCTGCAGTCTCCGTGGACCCTCGACATGTTCCGGGCGATGCGCCGTCCGCACGCGACGAACCCGGAGGACGCGATCGTCGTCGGCCCGCACGAGGAGCGCCGCCTCAGCGCCTTGGGCTTCGAGCAGACCTGCGTCGATCTGCTCGGTCCGGCGGGTGCCGGACTGCTCTTCGGCGTGAACGCGACGACGCAGATAAGACTGCCGCCGGGGCGCTACCGCCTCGAGTCGAGCTTCGATGACGGCGGCCGGTTGTGGCTGGACGGCCGGAAGCTGATCGACGGCTACGTGCGGGCGGAGAAGCATGCGACCACCCACATCGTGGAGGTCGACCTCGACGATCAGCCGCACGACCTGCGCGTCGAGTACTTCCAGTTCGGTCAGCGGGCGATCCTTTGGGTGACCGCCGGACCGCTGGACGGCGCGCCGTCCGCCGAGGACGTGCCGGCCGATTGACGGCGCAAGGCGGGCGGAAACGGGGAACGGGGAACGGGGAATCGGGAACCTCGGAACGGTCAATTGAACAATGGGAAACGGGAAATCGGGAATCCCGGAGTACGACGGCTTCGTCGACATCGGCGACGGCAGCGGCTTCGTCGACATCGGCGACCTGCTCGCGTTGCTGTCGGCGTGGCGGGGCGGTGCTCGCAGGCCGGCACGAGGCGGGCCGGCACGGGGCCGGGGAAACCGTGCGAGGTCCTCCACGCCGCGCCGCCTACGATACGACCATGCTCAGGCTTTCCTCGATTGTCGCGGGTCTCGTCCTCCCGGTCGCGTTCGCCGCGCCCGTCGCCGCCGGAACCGTCACCTATCGCCTGACGGTCGACAACACGTGGAGCGAGGAGACCCACCCCGGGCGCTTCCCGCCGGATGCCCACTTCTCGTGGCTCGGCGGCGGGACGCACAACGACCTGGTGAGCTTCTGGCAGGTCGGCGAGCTGGCGAGTCCGGGCATGGTGCAGATGGCCGAGACCGGGGCCACGTTCATCCTGCTCGACGAAGTGCAGGCGCGGATCAACCTCGGGCTGGCGGGACGCACGCTCGACTGGCGCTGGTGGTTCTGCCCGGTGGACACCGATCATCCGAATTGCGGCGAGCTCGTCGTCGAGTTCGACATCACCGAGGCGCACCCGCTTGTGACGATCGTCTCGATGCTCGGTCCGTCGCCGGACTGGTTCATCGGCGTCTCGGGTCTTCCGCTGCGATCGGACGACGGCTGGCTCGACGAGGTCGTCGTGGACCTGCGGCCGTACGACGGCGGGACGCGCGCCGCGAACGTGTTCGAGCTCTTCGGCCCACTCACGATCCCGCCCGACCCGATCTCGCTCATCACCGAGGCGTCGGGGCAGATCATCACGCCGGCGTCGCTCGGCACGTTCACCTTCACGCTGCTGACCCCACCGTGTCCGGCGGACCTGACCGGGGACGGCGCCGTCGGCTTCGACGACGTTCTCGCGATCCTCAGCGCTTGGGGCGGCACGGGCGGGCCCGAGGATCTCGACGGCAGCGGCGCCGTGGACTTTGGCGACCTGCTCGTCGTGCTCGGCGCGTGGGGGCCGTGCGCCTGACGCGACTCCGGCGGCGACTTCAGTCCGTGGCCGCCCCGGCACGGGCCGCGGCCGCGGCCAGCCCGACCCGCGCGGCTTCGTCGTCGGCGTCGAGCGCGAGGGCGGCTTCGTACGCCTCGCGCGCGCCGCGCACGTCGCCCGCGGCCAGCCGCGCGTCCGCGTGGATGCGGTGGCCGGGCGCCCATTCGGGCGCGATGTCCGCGGCCCTGCGCGCCGCCGCGACCGCCTCGTCGGGACGGCCGAGGGCGAGCAGGGTCTCGGCCCAGCCGGCGTGGACGTGCGGTGCGTCCGGGATCATCCGCACGAGCCGTTCCCATCCTTCGAGCGCCGCCGCAGCGTTGCCGGCGGCGTGCAGCGCGCGGGCGGCGTACTCGATGATGGTCGGGTGACCGGGCGCCGCGTCGAGCGCGCGGGCGAGCACGGGCAGCGCCGCGTCCGACCCCTCGCCGACGAGCTTTATCGCGGCTTCCGTCACGAGCGCCTTCGCCCGGATCCAGTCCACGTCGGCGCCGGCGACGTCGCGGGAGTCGCCGTAACGCACGGTCATCAGCGACGCCACCGGGAAGTCCGGCACGACGCCCACGAGGCGACGCAGATCACCCAACGTGCGTTCGAGCCCGGGCCCCGCGACCAGCCGGTCGAGGCCGATCTCCGCGGCGACGGCCCGCGGGTCGTACGCGATGCTCGGCGCGTGCGGCGAGACGATGCAGCGGCTGAAGTCGTTGCGCCGGTCGGTGATGATCGTCCCGCCGGCGTAGTGACGGCGGAGCGTGGCGTCGCCCTGCACGATGCGGGCGAGGATCTGGAGCGGGCGGTCGATCCGCACGTCGAGCAGGTCGCGACGCACGCCGGTCCGCGCGGCGAAGGAGTGCTCGATGTTGGCGAGGTCGATCGGTCGCCCGCTGCCGACGAGGACGAACTCGTCCTGGTTCCCCGTGAACAGGAGCGCGTGCGGGAAGACGTCGAGGAAGGTGCCCACCGCGAGGTCAACCGACTTCGGCGACATCTGGTAGACCGGCAGCCACTGCGTCATCATTCCCAGCGGCGTGAGGTGGTCGCGCACCGCGTCGTAGCACTCGCGAGAATACAGGCGGGCCACGCCGGCGTGCCGCGGCGGCGGCGGCTCACTCGTGACGAGGTCGTAGCGTCCGTCGGTCCGGTCAAGGAAGTGCCGCCCGTCGTCGTGGATGAGACGCACGCGCGGGTCGTCGATGACGTCGTGATTGGTGTCCGCGAACTCCGGAGCGGTGCGGAACACGTTGGGGTTCAGGTCGACCACGTCGATCCGCTCGATGGTCTCGTGGCAGGCGATGGCGGACGCCGTGTTGCCGACGCCGAAGCAGATGAGCAGCGCAGTCCGCGGTGCGGGGTGCGCCATGAGGGGCACGTGCGCCATCAGCCGCATGTACCGGATCGAGCCGGGGGATGTCCCGGACATCGGATGATGGGTGAAGTACAGGACGTCGCCCGCGGGCTCTTCCACGATGAACGTCGTCTGGGCGCCGTTGCTCATCATCGCGCGAACCGGATGTACAGCGGGCGTCGTGGCGGGCGGAAAGCAGCCGGGCGCGAACTCCCGCGGCGTCAGCAGCGCGGCGACGGCGAGCGTCGCACCCAGGGCGTACGGATGCCACCGCGGCAGCGCCCGTCCCGCGCGGAGCAGCAGCAGGCTGACCGCGAGCACGGCGCACACGACGAGCGCCAGCCGCAGCGCGTAGAAGGCGTTGACGTAGGGGGCGCCCCACGTGAAGCCCGTGATCCCCGCGCAGAACGCCACCGTGTTGAGCCCGTACGCCCTCCCGAGATGACGGCGCCCCGCCTGGATGCCGTTGCAGACGTAGGGCAGCAGCAGCGACACGAGCGCGAACGCCGGGAACACGAAGAGACCGGACAGCACGAGCAGGCCAGTGACGCCCCGGCCCGCCAGCGGATACGCGACGGCGTCGCGCAGCCAGAATCCCTGCCACCAGGCGAGGCCGTACAGCGCGACGCCCGCGAGCACGCCAAGGCGGACGACGCCGAAACGCAGTCGCGGACGCGCCCGCACGAGCGTGCTTCCCGTGAAGATGCCGAGGATCGCCCAGAAGGAGATGAACGACATCGCGATGTCGGCGGACCCGCCGAGGAAGAGCAGCCGGCGGTAGACGTCCGCCTCGAGACAGCCGGTCACGAGCCCGCTGATGATCGCGCATACGAGCAGCACGCCCGGTGTGACGAGGGGGCCGGGCCGCATCACGGCGTCAATGGGCGCAACGAGCGTGTCCGCCGCGGCCGCGGTCGCTGCCTCGGACGGCGCGGGCGGCGCGGGCGGCGGCGTGGGCAGCGACGCGGACGGGACAGGCACCGGTGACCCGACGAGGAAGAGTGCGCCAAGCGCCGCGTTGACGACGGCGAACGCGATGAGCGTCCACTCGTGACCGAGCGTGGGGAGCAGCACGAACTCGCACGCGAGGACGCCCGTCGCCGCGCCGAGCGTGTTCCACGCGTAGAGCAGCGACGGGAAGCGGGCATCGCGCCCGAACGCGTGACACAGGAGCGGGAACGTCACGCCCATCAGGAAGCAGGGCACAAAAATGCACGCGATCCCGAGGCCGACCGTGACCAGGCGGCAGGCGAGCGTCAGGTGGTGCACGCCGTCCTCGAGGACGTAGGGGAAGGTCCCTCCCACCCCCGCCGGCACCGCGGTGACGAGCGGGGTGAGCAGGACGGTCGCCGCGATCAGCAGCTCGACGAGCCCATAGACGCGAAGCGGCGAACCGAGCCGCAGCCGCGTCTCGATCCGGCGCGTGATCCAACCGCTCGCCAGCGCGCCCGCGCCGAGACCGCCGATGAAGTTGCAGAGCACGAGCGCGAAGGTCAGGTTCGTCGATCCGAACGCATCGACGAAGATGCGGAACCACGCCACCTGGTACCCGAGGCTCAGGAGTCCCGACAGCGCGTAGACGCGGCAGAGTCTTCGCATGCGGCGGTGTCTCCTCGGAAAACGGGGCATCGCCCTCGCCCGGAATGCGGCACGTGCGATCGGATATCGGATATCGGCGGTTCGGGGGCCCCGCTGAAGTCCGGTAAGGCGGGACGCGTCTTCAGTGTGAAGGACGTTCGGGGGTTTGCGCGACGGGGCTGTAACACGTGGTGCGTGGGTCTCCCGAACGTTCGGGGGGCTGTGTCGAGCAGGACCCCCTCCCTTCCAGGGAGTGGGGCAGGGGGAGGGTCGGAGTCGTTGGCGTGACGGTCACACCTTTGCCCGTCACGCGCGCCGACGCTGCATCCTGAGGGGCGACGGAGGCCTACGGTCCGTCGCCAACCGTGAACGGCAGTAGATCGACGAGCCGAAGGCCGAACCACGCAAGTAGGGCCGAGGACAGCAGCCAGACCAGACACGAGGCCGCGCGACCTCCTGCACTATCGGCGACGCTCGCCGCGAAGCGACTGCCGGAGTACAGGCATGCCGCCGACGACGCAACGAGGGTAGACAGCAGGATCAGAGGTACCGCCTCCCAGCGGCTGTACTGAACGGCGAGCCGGATCGCGATGAAGCCGCCGCACACGATTGCGATCGGCACCGTGAACCCAACGACGTGTCGCGCGACGGAGGGGCGTGCAGGCGTGGTCGAGAGGAAGGTGTCGGGATCGTTTGGGTCGAACTCTCTTCCGCACTCAGGACACGCGGGGTTCGGAAGCTCCTGGAGGTCGTAGCCACTTGTGATGCAGCGCATGGCCTTTCTCCGAACCCACGCGTCCAGAGTTCGATGCGACGCGGAAACGAGGAGGCTTCCCGGGCCGGAGTGTAGCAGGTCACGTGCTCGCGGGATGGGCCAGCGATGCACCGCACTCCGTGCAGACGCCGGATGTCCCGATCGGATACTTGCACGTCGGGCAGAGGCCGTGGCGGAGGCGGAGGGCGCGCAGGAGGTGCCGTGTTCCGACCAGCATGAGACCAACGAGCGCCGCGTAGAACAATGTGTTCGCGACAAGGCCGCTCCATAACGGCCGATACGGCAGGACGATCTCATCGCCCTTCATCGTCTCGCGCGCAGGGACCCTGAAGACCCGCGCGCCGGCTATACGCCCTGCGCGATGGGGCTCTAACACCCGGCGCGTTGGCCTCTCGAACGTCCGGGGGGCTGCGTCGTGCAGCCCCTTTTGGCGTGACGTGGTGTTCACACCTT
>CAZXBB010000093.1:0-3985 GCA_964638815.1 uncultured Isosphaeraceae bacterium | reverse complement strand
GCGTCCGCCGTGTGCGGGCGGCGCTATTTGGGGTGCCGGCGGCCCCGCCGGCACCCGGACCCACACCCCCGCCGGGTGCCGGGGGGGGCGCCTGCACCACAAGGAGAACGGCACGCCTCCAGCGCGGCCCGCCGTTGAACGCGGTGTCGCCGAAGTCGAGATCGATGGTGACGAGCCCATCGTCGATCCACCAGTTGAAGAAGCTGTGCGTCGCGCCGATCTGGTTGCCGCCGACCCCGCATCGAAGAGCCGGTACTCGAGGAGAGCCTGCACCTGTGTTGCATGGGGTGGCCTCCTTGTGGCTTGCTGGAAGAGAGCAGCGCACGCTCCTCCGAAGGCAAGCACGAGAACGGGGCCCGGATTGGTCAGAAGAAGCCGGGGATTCTCGCGACCATTGTGGTGCAGGCGAGGGGAGCGGGGTGTTTTCACACTTCCTCGTCTGATAGAGCCCCGACGCCCCCATAATGGCCAAGCGTCAACGCCGATCGAGGCGTTTCCGAGCCGCCTGGGATCGGTCGGGGCCACCTACAATGGGCCCGTCTCACGGAGTACGGCCCGGCATGATGCGCTTCACCGGCGACGAGTTGTGGCAGAGGATCGAACGGGCCGTGGAACGGGTCAGGGATCGATTGGAGCGCGTCACGCGCGCGCTCGATGCGGTGGGCGTTCCGTACGCGGTCGTCGGCGGAAACGCCGTCCAGTTCTGGGTGGCGCAGGTTGACGAGTCGGTGGTCCGCAATACGAACGACGTGGACATCATTCTCCGCCGCCATCATCTTGACAGCGCGATCGAGGCCCTGGAGAGGTCGGGATTCCACTACCAGGACGTCGCCGGAGTCAGCATGTTCATGGACGGGCCCGATGCCGGCGTGCGCGACGCCGTGCATGTCGTCTTTGCGGGGGAGCGGGTCCGACCGGACTACCCCGACGTCGTTCCCGACCTCGACCACTGCACTCGCATCCGCGACATCGCGACGCTGCCGCTCGAGGATCTCGTCCGCATGAAGCTGACGTCGTATCGGCTGAAGGACCGGGTGCACCTGCTCGACATGCTCGAGGTCGGTCTCATCGACGGCACGTGGCCCGGTCGCTTCGACCCACCGCTCCGCGATCGGCTCCAGCAGCTCGTCGATGATCCCGACGGCTGATCGCGCGTTTGTTCGGTTCGGGCGGCCTGCGCCGCCGCCTGATTCCGCGGCACCAACCGCGCTCGGGACGCCGCCAGCCCGAAGGCACCGCCCGGCCTCACGGCCCCGCCGTGATCCGCGCGATGCGCGCGCCGTTCTTCTCGACCAGCAGCATGCCGATCAGGCGACCGTCCGCGCGGGAGAGAACCGCCGCGCCGTGCCACGTCCCATCCACCGGGAGCGCCGGGTCCACGCGCCACGCATCGCCGACCGGCGCGAGACGCGCCGCCGTGAGCGGCAGCGGCGGCGCGGTCGGATCGGCGACCGCGATGCAGTCCTCGGGGTCGGCGGGGCGCCGCACGCGGCGGTCCGGCCAGACGTGGTCGGACACCTGGACGGGTAGGATCGCGAGCAGTTGATCGGGCGCGATCTCGGCCAGCGGCACCGCGCGACCGGCGACCTCGAGACGCACGGCGTTCTCCTCCTCGCTCTTCCCGGGCGGCGCCGCGAGGAGATCCGCCGGGCCGAGGAGCCCGTCCGGTCGCTGGAGCACCCACCCGTGCCGGGTGCGCGTGCCCTTGAAGATGAACCCCTGCTCCCAGCCGATCACCGCCCGCAGCGGGTGCGGCAGACCCGCCCCCGGCGGCAGGAGCGCGCTGCCGACCGCGACCGTGGTCTCCCATTCGAGCCACTCGTCGTCGGCCGCGTCGTGGAGACGGAAGCGGTGCCCGGTGCGCACCTCCGTGCCGGCCTCGTCGATCGGCGGCGTGGCGAGCGCGACGCCGCCGGAGTTCGCCTCCTCCAGGGAGTCCACCTCGATCGACAGGCCGGTGAGGCTCCCGTCGATACGGATGCCGCCCGCGTCCCAGAACCGCGTGCCTTCGCGCACGAGCGACCGGAACGCCTTCGCGACGTGCACGCGCACCTCGACGACGCTCGCATCTCCCGAGAGACCGACCGACAGGACGGTGCCGATCGGCATCTGCCGGTACGTCACCGACGCCCCCGTGTGCACGCTGCCGCGGCGATCGGTCTCGAGCAGGATCTCGATATCGCCGGGCTCGATCGACTCGACGACCGGCGGCTCGGCCAACCCGACGAACTCGCGCTGACGCTCGGAGCGCGGTGAGTCCGGCGCCGGCAAGGTGGCGGGCGCGACGGCGAGATAGCGCGGACCGACGAGCGTCTCGAGCCCCTCGATACCGGTCAGGTTCAGACGCGGACGCACGACCCAGAAACGCGTGCCGCTCCGCGCAAGGCCGTCCGCCTGCACCGTGAGGCCGACCGTCGCGACGACGCCGTCCAGCCCGTCGGTGATTTCGATCCCGCGCACCTCGCCCACCGCGACGCCGCGGTAGCGCACTGCGGCGCCGACCATCAGGCCGTGTCCCTCCGGCAGGTGCACGTTGACGATGAGCCCGCGCTGTCGCCACGCGCTGAGACCGAGCCACGCCGCGAGCAGCAGCGCGGCGACCGGCACGATCCACACGAGCGACAACCGACGCTCGGGACGCAGGACGGCCTCCGGAAGCGTGGCGGCGGGAGATTTCGTCTCGCTTCGTGCGGTCATGCCTCGGACTCCCACATGCCGTGCGGGTGGAAGCTCGCGGCCGCGAGCAGGCTCAGCACGACACACGCGGTGAACGCGAAAGCCGCCGGGCCCGCGGTCACGGTAACGAGGTCGCCGAGCTTCAGCGCCGCGACGAGGATCGCGACGAGCAGAATGTCCATCATGCCCCACCGCCCCGTCCACTGCACGAGCCGGAACGTGAATACGCGGTGACGCCCCGCGAGCCCGAGTCCGCCGGCCGAGAGCACGAGCAACGCGACCAGCTTGCCGAGCGGGAACACCACCGAGCAAAGCAGCACGATGATCCCGACGACGACCTGCCCGCCCGAGAACAGCGACGCCGTTCCCTCGAGGATGCTCGACGCGTTCGCGTGGCCGAACTGCTCGAGCTTCAGAATCGGCAGACCGACGGCGACCGGGTAGAGAACCAGCGCGGCCGCCGCGAGCGCCGCCGTGCGGCCGCCGCTCCGCGCGACCACGGACCGCTCGAGCAGGCTCGTTCCGCACCGGGCGCAGCACGCCCGCATCCGCGCGGGCACGGGAGGCACGCGCTGGGCGAGCCCGCAGCACGGACAGGCACGGATGGCGGCGGCAGTGACGGTGGCCTGTGGCATCTTGCTCGATTATCTGCTATTCGGAGGAGACACGCATGCGCTGCCAGGAATGCAATTACGACCTCACCGGCGTCGAAGGCGACCTGTGCCCGGAGTGCGGCGCCGGCGCGCATCCGATGAAGCTCCTGAAGCCCGATGACGCGTTCGAGACGCTGGTGCGGGTGCTCGGAACCTACTTCGCGGCCATGGCCCTGGCCGGCATCGGCACGATCGCGGTGGACGCGTATTTCCGGCAGCGGCTGAACCTCCAGTTCGTCAGGACCGCGGCCCCCATGGTGCCGTCGGTCGTGATCGGGGTCTACCTGCTGTTCTTCGCGCCGCAGATCCGGCGGCTGTGCTACCGCAGCCTCCGTCCGCGCGTGTACGCACCGCGCGCGGTCTTTCACCTGGTCGTCGGCCTGGTCGGCGTGTGGATCGCGAGCCGCGGCCTGGCGGACATCGGCCGCAACGCGCTGGCAGAGCTGCTCGCCAGCCGCCCGAACCTCACCTTCGTCAAGATCGCAACGCAGCTCCCCCGCGTCGTCATCGGCGGCGCGCTTGTCATGGGCGCGGCGTGGTTGAGTCGTATCTGGCGCGATTGACGTCTCGGCATCCATGCCGCCTTGGGGTGGGACGTTCGCGGGGGGTTGCGCGATGGGGGTGGGACGGACGTTCGGGGGGCTGCGCGATGGAGG
>CAZXBB010000092.1:0-3092 GCA_964638815.1 uncultured Isosphaeraceae bacterium | reverse complement strand
GCGACAGCACCATGCACGACTCGCTTCCGCCTCCCCCGAGGCCGCAGTCGAACGACGACCCCGACTCGTCCACCAGACCCTCCAGGATCCAGTCGTTGATCAGGCCCGACTCGTTCGACTTGCCGTTGCCCTGGCGGCGGCCGCAGTCCTCGGGGCCGTCCATCTCGCTGTCCGAGCACGAGCGGTGGAACTTCGACAGGCCGATCAGGTCGCTCGTGCCGGCGCGGAACACCTGCCAGTACGAGTCGTTCGGACCCGCCAGCGGGCCGATCGTGATCGCGTCGCCGATCTGGATGTTGTCGATGTCGGCGAGCAGCGGGCCGCCGACGCTCCCGTCGTAAGCACGCACACGCACCGGCTCGGCGCCGTCCCAGATCATCGTCATGAAGGTGACCTTCCCGTCGCAGTCGAACGCACCGGTCGAGCAGTCCTCGTCCGGCAGGCAGCAGGCCCCCAGCTCGCACTCCACGTCGTCACAGTCCACGCCGTCGCCCTGGTAGCGACCCGACTCCGCGTTGCACTGCGCTTCCGTCAGGATCATGCACGAACCGTCGTCGAAGCAGCACGCGCCCATCGGCGCCGTCTCGCAGATGCCCACCGCGATGAACAGCCAGTCCTGCGCCCCGTCGCGCGGGCCGTCCGCATACCCGAGTCCGCCCCAGCCCGACAGGCCGGCGAAGCCGCGGTGACCCGCGTCGTCGTCGCCGTCGCCGAACCGGAAGGTGAAGCCCGGATCCCGGCTCGCGTCGAGCAGGTCGATCACGTCACCCGTGGCGAGCCACGTGATCGTGCCCGCCGCACTCGGCATCGCGACCACGAGATCGTCGTCACCCGCCGCGTGCGCGAACAGGTCATACGTCACGTCGATCTCGACCATGCTCATCCACGCCGGGTCGTACCCGTCGCCGGCATCGAGACCGCCGAACGCCGTTCCGTGCACGCGGATCGAATCGCCGACGACGTCCATGTACATCGCGCTGCCCGGACCGTCGAAGTCGAACGTGAAGACGTCCTGGCCGGCGGTCACGTCGAACAGCTCGTCCAGCCGCAGACCCGACGCCGGGGGCGCCGCGTCCGCGTCCGGGTGATTGAACAGACGATAGCGCCCGGGGTCGCCCGTCGCCAGAGGCGTGCACATCGAGTCATCGCCCTGGTAGCTGCCGCCCGCGTCTTCGCAGTCGCTCGGCGCCACGCCGTCCACGCAGCCGCCGTTCTCCAGGCAGCAGGCGCCGCGACCGCACTCGGTCGTCGCGCACTCCGTGCCGTTGCCCTGGTACACGCCGCCCTCGGCGACGCACTCGAGCTCGGTCCGGCCGTCGGCGCACTCGTTGCCGATGCAGCACGCACCGGGCTGGTTGCACGGGTTTGGATCGCAGAACGTCCCGTTGCCCTGGTACTGGCCGCCCTGGGCGGCGCAGTCGTCGCGCGTCGTGACGATGCAGTCGCCGTTCTCGAAGCAGCACGCGCCCTGGACGTCGCACAAGCCGGGTGCGCAGATCGAGTCGTCACCCTCGTAGGTGCCGCCCGCCTCCTCGCACGTCTCCGCGACGAGCACCGCGCAGCTCCCGTCGTCGAAGCAGCATGCGCCCTTCGTCGGCGGGCAGAGCCCGTCGTCGCAGACCGTCCCGTCACCCTGGTACGTGCCGCCGGCGGTCGCGCAGTCGGCCTGCGAACCCACGGTGCACGTTCCATCCTCGAAGCAGCACGCCCCGTCCGGACGGTTGCAAAGGCCGGGCTCGCAGGTCGAGCCGTCGCCCTGGAACGTGCCGCCCGCGTCCGTGCACTCCTGCGCGGTCATCGCCTGGCAGGAGCCGTCCTCGAAGCAGCACGCGCCCTTCGGCACGAGACACAGCTCCGACGTGCACGCCGTTCCCGCGCCCTGGTAGGCGCCGCCCGCGATCAGGCACTCGGCCTGCGTCAGGATCTCGCACGAGCCGTCCTCGAAGCAGCACGCCCCGTCCGGCTGGTCGCACAGACCCGGCTCGCACACCGTCTCGTCGCCCGCGTACGCGCCGCCCATGACAGCGCAGAGGTCCTCGAGGGTCACGATGCACGCCCCGTTCGAGAGGCAGCACGCGCCCTTCGCGGGCGGGCAGAGACCGTCAACGCACGTGGTGCCGTTGCCCTGGTAGGCGCCGCCCTGAGCGTTGCACGCCGCCTGCGTCAGGAGGACGCAATCGCCGTCGTCGAAGCAGCAGGCCCCTTCGGGAAGATCGCACAGGCTCGGCGCGCAGACACTGCCGTCGCCCAGGAAGATGCCGCCTTCGGCAATGCACTGCTCCTCGACCCGCGCCGCGCACCGGCCGTCCTCGTAGCAGCACGCGCCCTTCGGCTGCGGGCATTCCACGTCGGCGCACGTCGAGTCGTCGCCCTGGAAGGTGCCGCCCTGGTCCTGGCAGTCGTCGCGCATCAGCACGAAGCACTGGCCGGACTCGAAGCAGCACGCGCCCTCGGGACGCGGGCAGAGCCCCGGCGCGCACTCGCTGCCGTCACCCTGGTAGTTGCCGCCGAACCCTATGCAGTCGTCCTGCGCGAGCACGACACAGGTGCCGTCCTCGAAGCAGCAGGCGCCGCGGTCCGGAGCGCAGAGGCCCGGCACGCAGGTGGTGCCGTCGCCCTGGAACGATCCGCCCCCGGCGAGGCACTCCTCTTCGACCAGCGCCTCGCAGGAGCCGTCGTCCATGCAGCACGCGCCCTTCGGCTGCGGGCACTCGACGTCGGCACAGGCGACGCCGTCGCCGCGGTAGCTTCCGCCCTGCGCCAGGCAGCCGTCGAGCGTAAGCACGAAGCACGCGCCGCTCTCGACGCAGCACGCGCCTTCCGGCTGCGGGCACGGCTCCATCGCGCAGTCCGTGCCCGCGCCCTGCCAGTTGCCGCCCTGGTCGCGGCACGAGTCCTGGGTCACCTCGAGGCACTTGCCGTCATCGAAGCAGCACGCGCCGAGCGGCTGGTCGCAGAGACCCGGGGCGCAGATCGAGTCGTCGCCCTGGTACTCGCCGCCCATCATCTCGCACATCTCGGCGCGGAACACAGCGCACGCGCCGTTGCCGAAGCAGCAGGCGCCCTTCGTCTGCGGGCAGACGGTCTCCACG